>NZ_CP046103.1:2186802-2499203 GCF_009707325.1 Pseudomonas sp. IB20
GGTTCGAGGCATCGCCCGAGAGCTGGAACAAGAGGGTTTCAGTATTTTTTCCGCCGTGGACTACGCCGAAGGGCGGCTGGTGGCTTCTACCCATCACGGCCTAGCGTGCATGTTGATCGCTGTCGAAGGCGCCGGGGAAAATACCCACCTGCTGCAAAACATGGTCGAACTGATCCGCCTGGCGCGGGTGAGGGCGCCCAACCTGCCTATCTTTGCCCTGGGCGAGCAAGTCACCCTGGAAAATGCGCCGGCCGATGCCATGAGCGAACTCAACCAACTGCGCGGCATTCTTTATTTGTTCGAAGACACCGTGCCGTTTCTGGCTCGGCAAGTCGCTCGCGCGGCGCGCACTTACCTTGATGGCTTGTTGCCGCCGTTCTTCAAAGCCTTGGTGCAACACACCGCCGACTCCAACTACTCGTGGCACACACCCGGCCATGGCGGCGGCGTGGCGTATCGCAAGAGCCCGGTAGGGCAGGCATTTCATCAGTTCTTCGGTGAAAACACCTTACGTTCTGACTTGTCCGTTTCAGTGCCGGAACTGGGCTCGCTGCTCGATCACACCGGGCCGTTGGCGGAAGCCGAAGCCCGCGCCGCGCGTAACTTTGGCGCCGATCACACGTTTTTTGTGATCAACGGCACCTCGACCGCCAACAAGATCGTCTGGCACTCCATGGTCGGCCGCGACGACTTGGTGCTGGTCGACCGCAACTGCCACAAGTCGGTGTTGCACTCGATCATCATGACCGGCGCGATCCCGCTGTACCTGTGCCCGGAACGCAATGAACTGGGGATCATCGGCCCGATTCCCTTGAGTGAGTTCAGCCCCGAGTCGATCCGCGCCAAGATCGATGCCAGCCCCTTGACCCGTGGCCGGCCAACCAAAGTGAAGATGGCGGTGGTCACCAATTCCACCTACGACGGCCTGTGCTACAACGCCGAGCTGATCAAGCAACAATTGGGCAACAGTGTCGAGGTGTTGCACTTCGACGAGGCCTGGTACGCCTACGCGGCCTTTCACGAGTTCTTTGCCGGGCGTTATGGCATGGGCACCTCGCGCACCCCGGACAGCCCGCTGGTGTTTACCACCCACTCGACCCACAAGTTGCTGGCCGCCTTCAGCCAGGCCTCGATGATCCATGTGCAGGATGGCGGCGCACGGCAACTGGACCGCGACCGCTTCAACGAAGCGTTCATGATGCACATCTCCACCTCGCCGCAATACAGCATCATTGCCTCGCTGGACGTGGCCTCGGCAATGATGGAAGGCCCGGCCGGGCGTTCGTTGTTGCAGGAAATGTTTGACGAGGCCCTGAGCTTTCGGCGTGCCCTGGCCAACTTGCGCCAGCACATCGCTGCTGAGGATTGGTGGTTCTCCATCTGGCAGCCGCCTTCGGTGGCGGGCATCGACCGGGTCGTTACGGCTGACTGGCTGCTGCACCCGCAGGATGACTGGCATGGCTTTGGCGATGTGGCCGAAGATTACGTACTGCTCGACCCGATCAAAGTGACCCTGGTGATGCCCGGCCTGAGCGCCGATGGCGCCTTGAGCGACTGCGGGATTCCCGCCGCAGTGGTCAGTAAATTCCTCTGGGAGCGTGGGCTGGTGGTGGAAAAGACCGGGCTGTATTCCTTCCTCGTGTTGTTTTCCATGGGCATAACCAAAGGTAAATGGAGTACCTTGCTCACCGAATTACTGGAGTTCAAGCGCAGCTATGACGCGAATGTGAGCTTGGCAAGCTGCTTGCCATCGGTGTTTGCCCAGGGCCCAGCGCGCTATCAAGGCCTGGGCTTACGCAACCTGTGCGATCAATTACACGGCTGTTACCGTGGCAATGCCACGGCCAAACACCTCAAGCGGATGTACACGGTATTGCCGGAAATCGCCATGAAGCCGGCCGACGCCTACGACCAATTGGTCAGGGGGGAAGTGGAGGCGGTTTCCATCGATGCCTTGCCAGGGCGCATCGCTGCCGTGATGCTGGTGCCTTATCCGCCGGGCATTCCGTTGATCATGCCGGGCGAGCGCTTTACCGAGTCGACGCGATCGATCATCGACTACCTGGCTTTTGCCCGGACGTTCGATAGCAGCTTTCCCGGTTTTGTCGCTGATGTTCATGGGTTGCAACACGAAGACGATGGCAATGGTCGTTGTTACACCGTCGATTGCATCAAGGGTTAAGGATGTTTATGCAAGCTGTAATGAACCCGAAGTACCCGGGGCTCAGTGTGCGGGTCGCTGACGAAGGCTTTGATGCCTACGTGTGGGGCAATGATTTCAGCTTTGAAGTCAACGCCTACGGCGTGCCACAGATGGGCCAGCGCGTGGAACAATGGCCCGTGGAGCGCATCGTGCCGTATCGCAAGTGTTATGGCATCGACCCGGAAGAATTCGCCAGTTTCCGCGATGCACCGGACAGTGCGATCTTCATGGCCTATCTGGATGACCGTGCGGTGGGGCATGTTGTGGTCAGCACCAACTGGAATGGCTTTGCCCACGTCGACGAACTGGCGGTGGCCTTGCCGGCGCGGCGCCATGGTGTGGCGAAAGCGTTGCTGGACGTGGCGCAGTTCTGGAGCCGCAAGAAAAACCTGCCGGGCATGATGCTCGAAACCCAGAACAACAACCTCGGCGCGTGCCGCCTGTATGAGCGTTGCGGGTACGTGATGGGCGGGATTGATCAACTGCGTTATCGCGGGATTGATCCACAAACCCGCGAAGTGGCGATCTTTTGGTATCGGTTATTCAAGTCAGAGTTGGAAACGGCCTGAACGTCGCTGTTGGCTGACGTTTGGCGCGAGCGCGTTCAGCGCAGGCGTGGGTTCAGCGTCCTTCAACGTCAATGCGTAGAGGATGACAGGAATGGGTGGCGATAACGGGCAACTATCCAGCCCGACCTCCCGCGCGCCAAAAGCGGTGAACGGGTCGACAACCGCCAGGCCTTCCCCGGCTTCCACCATGCTGCGCATCATCTGGTAGGTCTGCACCCGCGTCTGCACCACTGGCAGTGGGCGCAGAGCGTGCAGCTTGGCGTCCAGCAGGCGGCTCAGCGGGTCATGCCCCTCAAGCCCGATCATCGACTGCCCGGCCAGGTCCTGCAGCGCGATGTACTTTTGCTTGGGTTTGAGCCAGCCATGGGGCGCGAGCAGTTGCAGTTTGCCCTCGGCCAGCACAGTGCTTTGGATTTGCGGGTGTTGCGGGTCATGCAGGCTCAGGCCCACATCGGCTTCGTGCAGGAGCAGGCTCCTGACAATTTCCCGCGTCGGTTGGCTCGACAGGTTGCACGGCGTGTCCTGGAACCGTCGACGCAGCAGCGCGATACTTTGCGGCAACAGTTGATTGGCCAGGGGCGGGGTGCACAAGGCGCGCAGTGTGGGGGCATGGTGGTGTTTCAAGCGACTGGCCAAGCGTTGTACCGGTTCCAGTGCTTCGTAGAGGTGGGCGATTTGTGCCTGCAGCTCAAGGGTTTCACGGGTTGCCTGCAAACGCCCGCGCACACTGGCAAACAGCATGAAGCCCAATTGCTGCTCGGCGTCCTTGAGGGTTGCATCCACGTCGCCCACGGGGAGTTGCAACCATTCGGCGGCCGTGCCGAGGTGTCCGGTCTGCAAGATGGCCTGAATCACTTCGATATGACGTAAACGCATCGCCGGAGTCTATGTTCAGTACGGTGGGGTTTCAATGGCTTGGGAAAAAACAGCGCGGGTCGGCTACCGTTAAGCGTGCTCGCCACTGCAACCTGCGGGTCATACAAAACGTGTAATAACTGACCAACCTTCAGGGAGCCTTGCGATGTCCGGCAATACCGCAACAATTGGCAGCGTGCACACCCAGCATGGCTTTACGCGTTGGGCGGTGCTGGTGGTGTTGGTCATTATCGGGTTGCTGGCCCTGGCGGTGGGGCCACGGCTGTTCGGCGATGTCACGCTGGCAGAAATAGCCCAGGCGAAGGCCCAGGTGAGCGAATTGGGCAGGGCGGTCGAACGGTTTCATCAAGACACCGGTCGCTACCCCACGGATGAAGAGGGATTGGAGGCATTGACCACGCGACTTGTTGGCGAGGCGAAATGGAAAGGCCCCTACGTTAACGAAGACTTGCTGAATGACCCTTGGGGCATTGCCTACCAGTACCACTACCCGCCAACCCAGCCGAACACGCCCTTCGACCTGTTTTCATTCGGCAAAGACCGCACCCTGGGCGGCGTAGGCGACAACAAGGATATTACCTACGGCGACAACTGATAGATCTGGCAATACCCATCGACCTGATTAGAATGGCTGCTCTGATCATCAGACAAACACCAATACAACAAAAACAGGTCTGGTCTCACATGCCTCTACCCTCGATCTTCTTCGGGGTAACGGCCAAGCAACTGCTGGTCTTGGTGACCGTGGGGTGCGTGGCTGCTTATCTCTTCAATACTCCCGATGAACACACGCCGGAAAACCTCGCCCTCGAGGCGTTTATCCGTTCCCAGGAACAGGTGGATGCGCAGGTGGGCGCGGTGCTGGAGATTGCGTTGGTCAGGCAGGTGGTGGCCTATCCCGCGTATGGCACGACGGGCTACAAACGTTCGTTGTATGCCGTTGAAGGAGAGCGGGGGAGGTTGATGGTGACGCTCAAGCACGTGGATGGCGGGCAGGGCGTGGAGGTGACAGAGATTCGCCGGTCTTGATCACCAGCCCAGTCAATGCCGTCAATGGCCAGGACTGAGCAGGTCGATAAGGTGAGAGCTTATTAAGCCTGGAACGTTGGGGATTCGCGGGTGATAATTTTGTCCGACTGGATCAGTCTGAATTCATCGCCTTCCATTTTTTCTACGCGATCGCCAATGGCCAGCTTGTAGGTAGTGGTGGGCGCCGAACCAGCCTGGTCGCCTTGCACCGGGTTGGATTCCTGGAACTCATGCACGGAATACACGCGTCCTTCCGCGTCTCTGGCATGGAACTGTCCGACAAGTACTGCAGCCATCTGTTTAGAACCTCTGGAGATAAACACTCGATTTGCGGTTCTGTAGACCGTCATGGAGCGGGGTAGTTTACCTATGGAAAAAAAATACTATTCGTTGATCTTTTCAGACGCTTCCTACGCAGGTGATCGCGTAGAAAACCTCTTGGGGATTATCAAAACCTGCTGGTGAACCTGCCGTGAAGACTTTATAACTACAAGCTCCTTAGTCAGACGTCGGGAAAACCTCAATGAGCAAGGTCTACACGATTGCCGTACTGGTTGGCAGCTTGAGAAAAGAGTCGATCAACCGCAAGGTCGCCCTGGCCTTGGCCGAACTGGCCCCAGCCAATCTGAAGTTGAACATTGTGGAAATTGGCGATTTGCCGCTCTACAACGAGGACCTCGACGGGGCATCACCGCCCGCAGCCTACAGTACTTTGCGCAAACAGGTGAGTTCATCCGACGCGGTGTTGTTTGTGACCCCGGAATATAACCGCTCAGTGCCGGCGGCGTTGAAGAATGCGATTGATGTGGGGTCGCGGCCTTATGGGCAAAGTGCCTGGAGTGGTAAGCCTGGGGCGGTCATCAGTGTGTCGCCGGGGGCCATTGGTGGGTTTGGTGCTAACCACCATTTGCGCCAGTCCCTGGTGTTTCTCAATGTGCCTTGTATGCAACAGCCGGAGGCTTATCTGGGTGGGGCGGGGAGTGCCTTTGATGAGGCGGGTAAATTGTCGGAGAAGACCAAGCCGTTTTTGCAGGCGTTTGTTGATGCCTATGGGGTGTGGGTGGAGAAGCAGTTGGGGTGATGGGGGGGCTTTTTTGAGTACATATCCGTTGCTGCGGTAACGGCTGCTTAGGGTTCCGCCCTTACGGCGGGTCATTTTGGAAAAGAGCCCCAAAAGTAACCAAAAGGGCTCTTGCCCCACCACTCGGCCTCGCCTAGGCTCGGGTGCCCGCACGCAGGCCAGCGTGGTTTAACGGGGCGCCTAAAATCAAGATCACAGGCCAGCGCGGCTAAACCGGCATCCCTGCCGGTTTACCCGCTCCACCGTGCCTGCGTTCGGCCATCGTGGTTAACGGGGCCTGTCAGATCAAGATCAAAATCTACAGCACGGCGGCCTAGTAGCCGACCTGAGTGGTAAGCAAAGCTTGAACTGCGTCGTGTATTTGCTCATGAAAAGCCTCAGGAGTTGGACGAGTGTCCAACTTCTGGGGCGCACTTCAGTGTGTCAGTCAGCTCATTGTAACTGACCCACCGCCTTCGCGGCAAGCCCGCTCCCACATTGATTGAGTTCAGCCAAGATCAGGTCGGCTGTCAGGCCGCCTCGGCTTTGCTTTTGATTTAACCACTCAGGTCGGCTACTAGGCCGCCGTGCTCTTGCTTTTGATCTTGATCTTGATCTTAGGCGCCCCGTTAAACCACGCTGGCCGAACGCAGGCTTTGGAGCGTGGGTAAACCGGCAGGACGCCGGTTTAGCCGCGATGGGCCAAGGATGGCCCATGGCGGCGGCCCACGGTCCAAAGCCTGCGTGAGGGCACACCGAGCCTAGCGAGGTGCCGAGTGGTGGGGCAAGAGCCCTTTGGTTACTTTGGGGCTTTTCCAAAGTGACCCGCCGTAAGGGCGGAACCCTACAGTCGGTAGTCCGCTACGGGGCTGTTCGCCGTTACTAAAACTCAGCGCAACCAGTTGGTGCGCGCCAGTTCGATCACTTCATCGCCGCGCCCGCTCATCACCGCCTTGAGCATATACAGGCTGAACCCCTTGGCCTGTTCGAGCTTGATTGTCGGCGGCATCACCAGTTCCTGAGTGGCTGTGACCACGTCGACCAGCACCGGGCCGTCATGGGCGAGGGCACGGCGTAAGGCCGGTTCGAGGTCTTCGGACTGCTCCACGCGAATGCCGAGGATGCCCATGGCGTTGGACATGGCAGCGAAATCCGGGTTTTTCAGCTCGGTACCGGTGTCCAGGTAACCGGCGGCTTTCATTTCCATGGCGACGAAACCCAGTGACGAGTTATCGAACACGATGACTTTGACTGGCAGTTTCAATTGCGCCAACGAGATGAAGTCGCCCATTAACATGGCGAAGCCACCGTCGCCGGACATCGAAATCACCTGTCGCCCAGGAAAGGCTGCCTGGGCGCCAATGGCCTGCGGCATGGCATTGGCCATCGAGCCGTGGTTGAACGAGCCGATCAGGCGGCGTTTGCCATTCATCTTTAAATAGCGCGCAGCCCACACGGTGGGTGAGCCGACGTCGGCAGTGAAGATGGCATCGTCATCCGCCAATTCGCTGAGCAACCGCGCGACGTATTGCGGGTGGATCGGCCGGTCGGGTTTCGACGGCTGCGCCAAGTCGTCCAGGCCTTGGCGGGCTTTCTCGTAATGCTTCAACGAGGTGTCGAGGAAGCTGCGATCAGCCTTGCGGGTCAGGCGTGGCAGCAGCGCGTCGAGGGTCTCGCTGACGTCGGCTGCGATGCCCAGGTCCAGCGTGGCCCGGCGCCCGAGCGCCTGCGGGTTGCGGTCGACCTGGATGATTTTCGCGTCGGTGGGGTAGAACTGGCGATAGGGGAAGTCGGTGCCGAGCATGATCAGCGTGTCGCAGTTGAGCATGGCGTGGTAACCCGAGCTGAAACCGATCAGGCCGGTCATGCCCACATCAAACGGGTTGTCCCATTCCACGTGCTCTTTACCGCGCAAGGCGTGCACCACTGGCGCGCCGAGGGCATCGGCCAGGGCTACCACTTGGTCGTGGGCACCGGCGCAGCCACTGCCGCACAGCAGGGTGACTTTCTGGCTGCTCTGCAGGATCTCGGTGAGGCGTTGCAGGTCCTGTTCCGCCGGCAAGGTGCGCGGTGCGTGCAGGGCTGGCCAAGGCTTGAGTTTGTCTTCCACTTCCAGCAACGATACGTCGCCTGGAATCACCACCACCGCCACGCCACGGTTGAGGATCGCCGAGCGCATCGCGCGGTGCAGCACCTGGGGCATCTGCTCGGGGTTGGTCACCAGCTCGATAAAGTGGCTGCACTCCTTGAACAGCTCCTGAGGATGGGTTTCCTGAAAGTAGTTCAGGCCGATCTCCGAGGACGGAATTTGCGCCGCAATCGCCAGCACCGGCACATGGTTGCGATGGCAGTCGAACAGGCCATTGATCAAGTGCAGGTTACCCGGCCCGCAGCTGCCGGCGCACACCGTCAATTCGCCGGTGGCGGCGGCTTCGGCACCGGCGGCGAACGCGGCGACCTCTTCGTGGCGCACGTGCATCCACTCGATGCTGTCCATGGTGCGCAGGGCGTCGGTCAGGCCGTTGAGGCTGTCGCCGGTCAGGCCCCAGATGCGCTTGATGCCCGCCTGTTCAAGGGTGGTCGCCAATTGCTGGGCCAGGTTGATTTTCGCCATGAAGAACTCCAATCGTCAGTGAGGTTAAAAGCTGCTGATCAGTAGAGGACAGTTCGATCACGGCGAATGCTCCGCGCTTAATGTGAAGATTGCGTCATGGCGGCGCGGTATTGGCGGGTGCGGCGGGCGAGAAACCACTGATCGCGGACCAGCGCGATGCACGGGGCCACCTTGGCGTTGGGCCGGTGGCCGCGGCTCAATTGGCGCATCTGGTAGCGCACCACGGCCAGGGTGGCGAGGGCGGCCAGGGGCTTGCGTTGCCAGTTGATGGGTTTGAGTTGCGGGTTGAGGTCGCGGCCTGCGCGCCAGTGTTTGATCAACTGCGGCTCCAGGGTCAGGGCGGTGGCGATGCCGGCCATGGCGATGCCGCTGTCGAGCACGTGTTGCACCACCGGCAGGCGCCGAATGCCGCCGGTGACCATCAGTGGCATGCTGGCGAGGGTCGCCACTTCCTGGGCAAATGCCAGAAAGTACGCTTCACGCGCCAAGGTGCGACCGTCCCGAGCTTCGCCCTGCATGGCCGGCGCTTCGTAGCTGCCGCCGGACAATTCCAGCAGGTCGATGGGCAACGGGTTGAGCATCTCGACCACGGCACGCGCATCGGCCTCTGCAAACCCGCCGCGCTGGAAGTCCGCCGAGTTGAGCTTGACCGACACGCAAAACGACGGGCTGACAGTGGCGCGTACCGCGTTAATCACCTCCAGCAGCAGGCGCGCACGGTTCTCCAGCGAACCGCCCCAGCGGTCGGTGCGTTGGTTGCTGAGCGGTGAGAGAAACTGGCTGATCAAGTAGCCGTGTGCAGCGTGGATCTGCACCCCGGTAAACCCGGCTTTCTCGGCCAGGCGTGCGCTGGTGGCGAAGCGCTCGATCACGTCTTGAATATCCGCCTCGGTCATGGCTTTGGGCTTGGCGAACATCTTCGAGAAGCCGCCCAGGTCGAGTGCTACCGCAGAGGGCGCCAAGGCTTGCTGGCGCAGGTTGGCGGGCGTCTGGCGCCCCGGGTGGCTGAGTTGCAGCCAAAAGTGCACCTGCTTGGCTCGCGCGACATCGGCCCACTCACGGAAGCTGTCCAACTGCTGCTCGTCCTCAAGCACAACGCCGCCGGGGCCGGTCATGGCGCGGCGGTCGATCATCACGTTGCCGGTCAGCAGCAAGCCAGGCTCACCCTCGGCCCAGGCCTGGTACAGCTGCTTCAATTCGCGCGACGGCGCTTGACGGGCGTCGGCCATGTTCTCTTCCATCGCCGCCTTGGCGATGCGGTTGGCGAGGACTTGGCCGTTAGGCAGTTGCAGAGCTTCAAAAGGTGACATGGGTTGACTCCTGAGCGGGGGAGGCCTCAGGCTAAGCTTAAAGTTAACTTTAATGTCAAGCGGGGCGTGGCGATGAATATTGGCGAGCTGGCAAAACAAAGTGGGCTGGCGGCATCACGCATTCGCTTTTATGAAGCTCAAGGGCTGATCAGCCAGGTGGGGCGCCAGGCCAATGGCTATCGGCGGTATGCACCGCAGGCGTTGCAAACGCTGCAACTGATTCAGAGTGCGCAGCAGGCCGGGTTTACCTTGCAGGAGCTCAAGGCGTTGATGCCGGCGCCGGGCGAGCACAAGCGCGATGAGCTGATCGAGGCGTTGGAGCGCAAGGCGCAGCAGATCGAAGTGATGCAGGCGCAGTTGGCGCACAGCAAGGCGCAATTGCTGGGGGTGATCGAGGCAGTGCGTGCGCAGCCGCAAGATCTGCCGTGTTCCATGGGCCAGAAGCAGGTGCTGGCGTCGATCAAACTCAACGCATGATTGCATGCCAGGGCTTTTTTATAGGCTGACGCTTAGCGGCGGCGGAACAGCGGCAACGGTTGATCCGTGGCCGCCTGGTACGTCACCGAGAAGTCCTTGAGGCTTTCCAAGGCTTCGTACGGGTCTTTGTCGGCGCGCAAGGCGAAGGCATCGAACCCGCAGCGGCGCAGGTAGAACAGTTGGTCGCGCAGCACGTCGCCAATCGCGCGCAGCTCGCCCTTGTAACCGTAACGGTCACGCAGCAGGCGCGCGTTGGAGTAGTTGCGACCGTCGGTGAAGGCCGGGAAGTTCAGGGCGATGACTTGGAAGTGCTGCACGTCATCACCGATTTCTTCGGCTTCTTCATCGGCGTCCAGCCACACACCCAGGCCGCCGTCGCGGGCCTTGAGCGCATGGCCGTGTTCGCGCCACAGGGCCAACGGCACGATCAGGTCGTCGCAGTTGGAAATGCCGTCGAAGCTCGCGTCCTTGGGCAGCAGGTGCCAGGTTTCATCGAGGACTTCGTTGTTCTTAATGATTCGCTGCATAGACGCGCTCCTTGAACAGGTCGATGCCGATGCGCTGGTAGGTGTCGATGAAACGCTCATCTTCGGTGCGCTGTTCGATGTACACATCGATCAGCTTGCCGATCACCTCGGGCATGGCTTCCTGGGCGAAGGACGGGCCGAGGATCTTGCCCAGGCTCGCATCGCGGCTGGCGCTGCCACCCAGGGACACTTGGTAGAATTCTTCGCCTTTCTTGTCCACGCCCAGGATGCCGATGTGGCCGACGTGGTGGTGACCACAGGCGTTCATGCAACCGGAGATGTTCAGGTCCAGCTCGCCGATGTCGAACAGGTAGTCCAGGTCGTCGAAACGGCGCTGGATCGATTCGGCAATCGGGATCGATTTGGCGTTGGCCAGGGAGCAGAAGTCGCCACCCGGGCAGCAGATGATGTCGGTCAGCAGGCCGATGTTCGGCGTGGCGAAACCGCCTTCGCGCAGCTCGCCCCACAGCGTGAACAGTTGGCTCTGCTCAACGTCCGCGAGGATGATGTTCTGCTCGTGGGAGGTACGCAGTTGGCCGAAACTGTAGCGCTCGGCCAGGTCGGCCACGCCGTCCAGCTGCTTATCGGTGATATCGCCCGGTGCTACACCCGTGGGTTTGAGCGACAGGGTCACGGCCACATAGCCTGGTTTTTTGTGCGCCAGGGTGTTGCGGGTACGCCAGCGGGCGAAACCTGGGTGCTGCTGGTCGAGGGCTGCCAACTCAGCATCCTGATTGCTCAGGGCTTTGTATTGCGGGTCGACGAAGTGCTTGGCCACACGGTGTACTTCGGCTTCGGTCAGGGTGGTCTGGCCGCCGCGCAGGTGTTCCATTTCAGCGTCGACTTTCTGGGCAAATACCTCAGGCCTCAGCGCTTTGACCAGGATCTTGATCCGGGCCTTGTATTTGTTGTCGCGACGGCCGTAGCGGTTGTAGACCCGCAGGATGGCGTCGAGGTAGCTCAACAGGTCCTGCCAGGGCAGGAATTGGTTGATGAATGCGCCAACCACCGGCGTACGACCAAGGCCGCCACCGACCAGCACACGGAAGCCCAGCTCGCCGGCCGCGTTGTGCACCGGCTCCAGCCCGATATCGTGCACTTCGATCGCCGCGCGGTCCGAGGTCGAGCCATTGATGGCGATCTTGAACTTACGTGGCAAGTAGGCGAATTCAGGGTGGAAGGTGGTCCATTGACGGACGATTTCACACCAGGGGCGCGGGTCGATCAATTCGTCGGCGGCAACCCCGGCAAATTGGTCGGTGGTCACGTTGCGCAGGCAGTTACCACTGGTCTGAATGGCGTGCATCTGCACGGTCGCCAACTCAGCCAGGATGTCCGGCACGTCCTCCAGCGCCGGCCAGTTGAACTGTACGTTCTGGCGGGTACTGATGTGGGCGTAGCCTTTGTCGAAGTCGCGGGCAATCTTGGCCATCATGCGCGTCTGGCGCGAAGTCAGTTGGCCATAGGGCACGGCAACCCGCAGCATCGGCGCAAAGCGCTGAACATAAAGGCCATTTTGCAGGCGCAGAGGGCGGAACTCTTCTTCGCTCAGCTCACCAGCCAGGTAGCGTCGGGTCTGATCACGGAACTGCTTGACGCGGTCCTCGATGATGCGCTGATCGTATTCGTCGTATACGTACATATAGGTCCTGTTCTCGGCAAATCTGCGCGCACGGCCGCGCACTCCCAACGGAGCCGGCGCACGATACCAGTTTGCGTTTATGCGCAAAAGTGATGTTTGAGTATATGCACATAACCAAAATGACTAATGAGAAGGGTTATCGCGATACCCACATTTGTCATGCGGGCAATCATGATCTTTACTGTCGTCGAGTCTTAGTGCAATCACCTATAAAACCGACAAGAGGCGATGCGATGAGCAATTCGACTAAAGCCCGTAAACCCGACAGTACCGTTGATGCCTGGGCCATTCTGTTCTTGATAATCCTGGTGGTGGGCACAGCCGTATTCTGGGTCAGCCACCAGTAAACCGCTTGATTGAGCCTCGATTCAATGTCGCATTGCCATTATCCTGTGGGTTAATGCTTAAGGCTCAAACAATCATGTTGAAGGTTCTGATTGCGTGTGTGTGGTTAGTGGGATCGGCGTACGGGGCGATGGCCCATGCGACGTCAGTGGTATTTCTCAACCCGGGCACATCCACCGAGACCTTCTGGGTCAGCTACGCGCAATTCATGCAGGCCGCTGCCAAGGACCTCGGCCTGGATTTGCGCGTGCGTTATTCCGAGCGCGACGCCCAGAACACCCTGGCCCAGGCCCGCGAAGCGCTGCAAGGCAGTGAGCGCCCCGATTACCTGGTGCTGGTGAATGAGCAATACGTCGCCCCGCAGATTTTGCGCATGGCCCAGGGCAGTGGGGTTAAGTTGCTGATCGTGAATAACGCGTTGACCCCCGACCAAGTGCAATTGCTCAATGCCCGCAGCGACGCCAACTGGGTGTGCAGCCTGGTGGCCGACGACGAGCAGGCCGGTTACCTGATGCTCACCGACCTGCTGCGCCAGCACGGGCCGGTTGCACCGGGTGAATCCCTTGACCTGCTGGCGTTTTCCGGCGCCAAGAACACCCCGGCCGCGCAACGCCGTGAACTGGGTTTGCGCCGCGCCTTGACCGAGCATCCGCAAGTGCGCCTGCGCCAGTTGGTTTACGGGGAGTGGAGCCGCCAGCGCGCCTTTGAACAAGCCTCGCAGTTGTTCAAGCGCTACCCACAGACGGCGTTGGTGTGGTCGGCCAATGATGAGATGGCCCTGGGCGCTATGCAGGCGCTGCAAGACAGCGGGCGAGTACCGGGCAAGGACGCGCTATTCAGCGCGGTCAACAGTTCGCCGGGCATATTGCGGGCCTACCTGGATGGGCGGTTGACCACGCTGGTCGCCGGGCATTTCACCTTGGGCGGCTGGGCGATGGTGCTGATTAATGATGATGCCAAGGGCGTCGACATCAGCGCCTACGGTGGGCGGGATCGGCAGGAGGCGCTGTTCCAACTGATTGATGCCAGCCAGGCGCAACGGTTGCTGGGGCCAGCGCCGCCGGTGGATTTTCGTGCGCTCTCCGCCCAAGGCAAGCCCGCGTCCTACCGTTACCCGTTCAGCCTGCAACTGCTGCTGCGCTAAACCCCGGCCAGGTGCAGCACCAGCTTGACGATGCCGAACAGCATCAGCGCAAACACTGCCGTGAACAGAATGCCCAGTACGACAAAATGGCTGGGCTTGCCATGAGTGAAGTCGCGTGCGCGATTTTTCCCGCTCTGCACGCCAAAAGCCGCCGCCATCACGCTGTGCAGCATTTGCCAGAAGGTGGGCGGCTTGTTGTCGAGTGGATCGTCCATAAAACCCTCGTCAGGATGACTGTCCTACAGAGCATAGACGCCCTGTATCTATGCACCACCGGTCTGGCGTTGAACGCTGCTGAACGGTGATGTGCTGTCACTCCATTTAACAGGAGTCACAGCATGTCCGATTTACCCCCCCGTTCCGACGCTGGCGAACCGCTGGCGGCGACCCGAAGTGTTCACGGCGATTTTCTCGAAAAAGCCGTGCCTCAATGGCTGGTCGACGCGACGCCCGCCCGCCGCTCGGCGCTTAAACGCGCCGCGCCGGTCCTGCCGAGCGGATACAAAAACGCCTCGCCCGAGCGACGCACGGCCCTCAATGCGAGCCTTAAGGCCAGCGCTATCGCTCAGGTGCAACTGGACACAAGCATGGCGACGTTCCTGGACGTCGATGCATTCGCCCGGCCGTTGCTGCTCAAGGCGTTGAAAGACCAGTACCAAGTGGAAGTCGATGTCGACAAGACCTTCCTTTGCCTGCGGCGCCCGCTGGCGGTCAGTGTGGCCGAAGTGGAAATATCGTCGTTCGAGCTTCTCAAGACTCGGATTTTTTGTGACGTTAGCGCTTACTCAAGGTGCGCCTACTGATTTTTAGCCTGCTCTTCTCCCAGCTTGAGGAACAGATCGTAATCCAGCGGCGGTTTGATCTCGGCTTTATCCAGATTGATCACGGCGCGGTTGTCTGCCTTGGCCTGATCGATCAACTCTCTACGCGTAAAGAGCTGCTCCTCTTTGGTCTTCAGGTGCCCGAAGCTGCTTTGTAATATCGGTGTATCGACGCGTAGGTAATGGAAATGTGCGTACCACAAGAGGGTTTCCTCAGGCGGTTTCTTAGCCTCAACTTTGCTTTTATCGCGCACGGTATATTCGTCGATATAGTCGCCCGTCTTGAGTAACTTGCGCCGTTTTGCCAAGTTGATATCAACAAACCCATGTCTCCACAGGTAGTCGACTTTGTAGGCTTGGGGGCGCTGCTGCAGGTAGCCTTCACTGCACATCTGACGGGCCTGCTTCTGTGTGTCGGTCGCCTCGTCGAGGTACGTCTGGATCAAGGCATAGAGGCTTTTTGCGGCGATATTGCGGTCGTGTGTATGCTTGGGATCGGTCTTGTCGGCTTCCATCAGTTCGCCTGCCTTGGCTTCGATCAGCCGCATTTGGGCATTGACGGTCTCGGCGTTTTGCCGGTACTTATCGAAGGCAATTTCCCACTCGACCATGGCTTTAGCGGTTAACCCGCGCCTTTGCTCATGGCGCACGGCGATGCTGGCTTGCAGCCCGGCAATTGTGCTCGGGGTGTTGAGCCTTATCCAATCCTCGCGCAGGGCTCTTTTGCACTTGACCCACTCGGCACGGGCAAGCTCCATGGTTTTGTTTAACCCAACTGAAGCATTCGCCAACGGCAGCATTTCCTTATTGAGGCTCTGCAACTCTCGCTTGAGCGCGGCGATCCGATCGCGGTGTTTGCGCTGCCATTTATCCAGTTTTTCCCTGGGCATACCGCCCTCCAGCCGGGCCTTGCGCTCCAGCCGCCAATGCCCTTGACCGTCGCTGGCCAGCTTGAACCCGGGGCGCAGCGGGTGCTGTGGGTCAACCAGATACACCTCGCCGAAACCCGGCACCACGCTGACCTGGAACAGCAGCCCGCCGAGGCTGGCGTGCCAGGTAGCGCCAATGCGGTACAGCCCTTTGAACGCGCCGCCTGCCTCGGGAGGCGGCAAGGCGTCGGGCCAGGGCACGTGCACATCGAGCAACGCCTTCAGCAACCGTGCGCTGGCCTTTGGGGCGGCAATCGAGCGGCTGAAATCCAAAGGCGTGTGGCCGGTGGCCGGCGGCTCGCCGGGCAGCGCCACTGCGCCCTTGCGAATCAACGGCGTGCCGGGCTGATGGGCTTGGGCCGCAGCACGCCGCCAGGGCGCCAGGCGTAGCACGGTGTCTTGGGCCGCGAGTGGCTGACGGGTTTGGGGGGTGGGTGTCGCGGCGTGCAACAACACCATGGCGGCATTGAGCAGCAGGTCAATTAGCGCCAGCTCGCGGGTGGTCGAATCGCTGCTGTCCAGGCCTGTCAGGTCCTGTTCCAGGCTGGCGACCAGTACCAGCAGCCAGCCGGCCAACATGGCCGGGCCGCGTACCAGTGGCAATACCAAGGTGTTGAACAGCAGCCAGGCGCCTTCCATCACAATGGCCCAGCGGCTTTCGCTGTTGGACACCGACTCGCGATCCGCCAGGTCCACCAGGGCCCGCGCGGTGCTGCCGAACACGTGGTTGAGCAGTTGGCCGTTGACTTGCGACTGCAACCATTCATCGGCGCCTTCATCGACGGCCAGCGTCGCCGGCGCGGGATGCTCCGGCGGGGAGAACTCATCCCCCGGCAGAAAGTGAATGATGTGCGGCTCTTTGAAGCCACCGTTATCGTAGACCGGCCGCGCCTTGTCGCTCAGCCACGCCAGCACACTGGTCTGCAACTCGCCGGGGGCGGCCAGCGCATTCAGCAAGGCTTGGCGTGTCGGGTATTGATACAAGGCCGCGCCATACAGGGGTCGATACAGCAGGTGCGGGCCGGTGTGGGCGTCCCGGGGCTCGATGATGAAAACGTTGTTGACGGTATCCGGCGCGGCACCGGTTTTGCGGCACAGGGCCAGGGGGCGCAGCACGATCTCCTGGCCGTCGACGACTCTGTCTGCTGGGGTTTCGCCCATCAAGGCTTTCACATACCGATAGCCAGTGGTGGTGACGCCGTATTGCTGCCTGATCGCATATTCCAGCGCCAGCATCGGCAGTTGGACCTTGAGTTCGCGGGCAAACAGTTGTTCCCGGCGGCGCGCGTCAACACTGTCGGACAGCAACAGGTCCTTGATCGTCTGCGGGTAGGTTGTGCCAATGTCCACCCGCTGGATCAAGCCTTGGCTGCCCAGCAGATAGGCTTCGTTCAGCCAGGCGGGAATCGTCGTGGCGCTTTTTGAAGACAGCGTCAGCGTGCCCTTTGGCTTGCCGGCGAGGTTTTTCAGGGCCAGTTCGGTCAGCGACATCCGCACATGTTCGATAATGCCCGTGGTGCCTGGATAACCAGCAGCCACGGCGAAGTCCAGTACCAGGTCATCGGGATCGTAATCCCCATGGTCGGTTTGCATCTGCTTGCGCAACGCGGCGCGGCTGAAGGCGTGGATGTTTTCGATGCCTTCGTTGAAAGAGCGTCCCTGGTTCTGTTTGATCACCTGCGCCATGTCTTGCAAATGGCGATGGTAGGCAAAGCGGTCATCGGCGCTGGCGTGTTTGAGCCACTGCGGAAGTTGCGCGTTAACCGTTTGCAAACGCTGCGGAGCGGCCTTGGGGGCGAGCGTGAACAGCAGGGCCGGATCGGTGAGTTTATCCAGCGTGCGTGCAAGCGCTTCTTCGCCTTGACCTTGAAATGACAAGGTTGCCAGGTCTTCCAGTTGCTGGTTGAGAATAAGCCCGGCTTGCTGTTCGAACACATTGCCGTCCGGTTCATTAAGCCGCCAGGTGAGGGTGTCGAACTGCAACTCAGCCTGCATCCGCGCGCCCCAGCTTTCGCCAAAGGCATCCAGTGAGGCAAACGGTGTGATTGCCCCGGCGACGCTGCACAGCAACACCTGCCTGTCGCGTATCAGCAGCAAGTCCGGCGTCAGCAGGCACACCTCCTGTGCGCCTGTCGACAGCGTGGTCTCAATGAAATATGCATACGTAGTAGGGGTGGAGCGGGGCAGGCGTTCCAGGCGCCCCGGCCAGGCGCAGGTGACCGCCAGCATGTCCCGTTGGGTATCGCTCAACGTTGAGGGGCTGCTTGCGGTTGCGCTCATTTGCCCCTGGAGAAACTCGCCGAGCCATTGCCAGCGACTGCTGCCGTGGCTGTCGGTGGCGCTCCAGAAGTCTGCCAGGTCCTGCTGGAAGTACAGGTAAAGCGAGCCAGGCAGCTCGGCGATGAGTTGCGCAACCGCCTGCATGTCGATGTCGGCCAGGCCACTGCCTGGCGCGGGCGAGAGGTAGAACGGCATTTCGCCACGGGGTCGCAGGTTCAGCAATTGCGGGTTCAGGACATGCGCAACGGCGACGTTGACCAGCAGTGGGAAGGCACCGGTGGCGGTGGGCAGTGCTTAACACCACTGAAAACAAGGTGGGGCGCGCGGCGAAATGGGCATGAATGGCCTGGCTGGGCAATGGGCTCAGGGCCGTTGGGTGTTCGGGCATGACGAAATCCTTTTTCTGTAGAGGTCCTGCACAGAAAAGCGGATTTCGTCGTCACACGTGCGGCATTGGGATACCGCAACCCTGCTCCAGGTGTTTAGTTGTCGTAACCCAGGTTCGGCGCCAGCCAGCGCTCGGTCACAGCCAGGTCCTGGGCTTTACGGGCGGTGTAGCTTGTGACCTGGTCCTTGTCGACTTTGCCCACGGCAAAGTACTGCGCCTGTGGGTGGGCGAAGTACCAGCCGCTGACTGCTGCCGCCGGGAACATCGCGTAGTGCTCGGTGAGGAACACGCCACTGCGCCCGGCCTGCATTTCGCGTGCCTCAGGGTCGAGCAGTTGGAACAGCTGGGCTTTCTCGGTGTGATCCGGGCACGCCGGGTAGCCCGGGGCAGGGCGGATGCCGCTGTATTGCTCTTTGATCAGCGCCTCGTTGTCCAGTTGCTCGTCCTTGGCGTAGCCCCAATGCTCTTTGCGCACCTGCTGGTGCAGCCATTCGGCGCAGGCTTCGGCGAGGCGGTCGGCCAGGGCCTTGACCATGATCGAGTTGTAGTCATCGCCCGCGTCCTGGTAGGCCTTGGCGACTTCTTCGGCACCGATGCCGGCGGTGGTGATGAAGCCACCGATGTAGTCGGTCACGCCGCTGTCTTTTGGCGCGACGAAGTCGGCCAGGGAGAAGTTCGGCTTGCCGTCGGTTTTGATGATTTGCTGGCGCAGGTGGTGCAGTTTGGCAATCGGCTGACCGTCTTCGCCGTAGACCTCCAGGTCATCTTCCTGCACCTGGTTGGTTGGCCAGAAACCGAACACCGCGCGGGCGCTGATAAGCTTCTCGTCGATCAGCTTCTTGAGCATTTCCTGGGCATCGGCGTACAGCGCGGTGGCGGCTTCACCGACCACTTCGTCGTCAAGGATGCGCGGGAACTTGCCGGCCAGGTCCCAGGAGATAAAGAACGGCGTCCAGTCGATGTACTCGGCCAGCACCTTGAGGTCGATATTGTCCAGCACCTTGGCACCGGTAAACGTCGGCTTGACCGGCGTGTAGGTGCTCCAGTCGAACTGCGGCTTCTTGGCGATGGCGGCGGGGTAGCTCAGGCGCTCGGTGCGCGCGCTGCGGTTCGAGGTACGCTCGCGCACGTCGATGTATTCCAAGCGGGTTTTCTCGACGAAGCCGGGCTTCAATTCCTTGGACAGCAACTGCGTGGCCACGCCCACTGCGCGCGAGGCGTCAGTCACGTAAATCACCGCGTCATTGCTGTACTTAGGCTCGATCTTCACCGCCGTGTGCGCTTTTGAGGTGGTCGCGCCACCGATCATCAACGGCAGGTGGAAGTCCTGGCGCTGCATCTCACGGGCCACGTGGACCATTTCGTCCAGCGACGGCGTGATCAGGCCGGACAGCCCGATGATGTCGCACTTCTGTTCCTTGGCCACCTGCAGGATCTTCTCCGCCGGTACCATCACGCCCAAATCGACGATGTCATAGCCGTTGCAACCGAGCACCACGCCGACAATGTTCTTGCCGATGTCGTGCACGTCACCTTTTACCGTCGCCATGAGGATCTTGCCCTTGGCTTCGGGCTTGTCGCCTTTTTCCAGCTCGATAAACGGGATCAAGTGGGCCACGGCCTGCTTCATCACCCGCGCGGATTTGACCACCTGGGGCAGGAACATTTTGCCGGCGCCAAACAGGTCGCCGACGATGTTCATGCCGGACATCAGCGGGCCTTCGATCACTTCGATTGGGCGCGCGAACGACTGCCGCGATTCTTCGGTATCTTCGACGATGTGCGTGGTGATGCCTTTGACCAGCGCATGTTCCAGGCGCTTGTTCACCGGCCAGCCGCGCCATTCTTCGGTCTCGGCTTCTTTTACGCTGCCGTCGCCCTTGTACTTGTCGGCGATGGCGAGGAGGGCGTCGGTGCCTTCCGGGGTGCGGTTGAGCACCACGTCTTCCACCGCATCGCGCAGCTCGGCCGGGATCTGGTCGTAGATCTCCAGCTGCCCGGCGTTGACGATACCCATGCTCAGGCCGTTGCGGATCGCATACAGCAGGAACACCGAGTGGATCGCCTCCCGCACCGGGTTGTTGCCCCGGAACGAGAACGACACGTTGGACACGCCACCCGAGGTCAGCGCATACGGCAGTTCGTCGCGGATGTAGGCACAGGCGTTGATAAAGTCGACGGCGTAGTTGTTGTGCTCTTCGATACCGGTGGCGACCGCGAAGATGTTCGGGTCGAAGATGATGTCTTCCGGCGGGAAGCCGACTTCATTCACCAGGATGTCGTAGGAACGTTTGCAGATCTCTTTTTTGCGCGCTTCGGTGTCGGCCTGGCCGGCTTCGTCAAAGGCCATCACCACCACGGCGGCGCCATAGCGCTTGCACAGCTTGGCGTGGTAAATGAACTGCTCGACGCCTTCCTTCATGCTGATGGAGTTGACGATGCCCTTGCCCTGGATGCATTTGAGGCCGGCCTCGATCACTTCCCACTTGGAGGAGTCGATCATGATCGGTACGCGGGAGATATCCGGTTCGCCGGCAATCAGATTGAGGAAGGTGACCATGGCCTTCTTCGAATCGAGCATGCCCTCGTCCATGTTGATGTCGATCACCTGGGCGCCGGCTTCCACCTGTTGCAGGGCGACTTCCAGGGCTTCGGTGTAGTTGTCTTCACGGATCAGGCGGGCAAAACGCGCGGAACCGGTGATGTTGGTGCGCTCGCCGACGTTGACGAACAACGAGCTGCGATCAATCGTGAACGGCTCCAGGCCCGACAGGCGGCACGCCTTGGGAATGTCCGGAATCGGGCGCGGCGCATAACCGGCAACGGCCTTGGCGATGGCTTCAATGTGGCCCGGTGTGGTGCCGCAGCAGCCGCCGACGATGTTCAAGAAGCCACTCTGGGCGAATTCTTCGATGACCTTGGCCGTTTCCGACGGCAATTCGTCGTACTCGCCGAACTCGTTGGGCAGGCCGGCGTTCGGGTGCGCGGAAACGTGGGTGTTGGCCTTGTTCGACAGCTCTTCCAGGTACGGACGCAGTTCGCTGGCACCCAAGGCGCAGTTCAGGCCCACCGACAGTGGCTTGGCGTGGCTGACCGAGTTCCAGAACGCTTCGGTGGTCTGGCCCGACAGGGTCCGGCCGGAGGCATCGGTGATGGTCCCGGAGATCATGATCGGCAGTTCGACATTCAGTTCTTCGAACACACCTTGCACGGCGAAGATCGCTGCTTTGGCGTTGAGGGTGTCGAAGATGGTTTCGATCAGGATCAGGTCGGCGCCGCCCTCGATCAGGCCTTTGGTGGCCTCGGTGTAGTTTTCCACCAGTTCATCAAAGGTCACGTTGCGGTAGCCGGGGTTGTTCACGTCCGGCGACAGCGAGCAAGTACGGCTGGTAGGGCCGAGCACGCCGGCGACGAAACGCGGCTTGGCCGGGTTTTCCAGGGTCTTGGCGTCGGCGACTTTGCGCGCCAGTCGCGCGCCTTCTACGTTCAGCTCAAAGGCCAGTTCTTCCATGCCGTAATCGGCCATGGAAATGCGCGTGGCGTTGAACGTGTTGGTTTCCAGAATGTCGGCGCCGGCATCCAGGTAGGCTTTTTCGATGCCGCCGATCACGTCCGGACGGGTGAGCACCAGCAGGTCGTTGTTGCCCTTGACGTCGCTCGGCCAGTCGGCGAAGCGTTTGCCGCGGTAGTCGTTTTCCTCAAGCTTGTAGCTCTGGATCATCGTGCCCATACCGCCGTCGAGGATCAGGATACGTTCCTTGAGGGCTTGGTGAAGGGCTTGCAGACGAGCGCTACGATCGGACATGGGACTACTCTGGTCAGGCATTTCGGAGGGGGTGAATCATAGCAAACCTGTGCCGATTTACAGCATGCCTAGGTTTTGCATGAATATCGTTCATGTTGGAGGCGGTCATGGCCCGGTAGAATCGCCGGCACTTCTCTATCGCTCGCATTGAATCGGGACCGGATACATGTCACTTCGTCTTATCGTCAGCGCCGTACTGGCCTTGATTGCCAGTACTGCCCAGGCAGACGCTTTACCGGTCAACAGCCCCGCCCCGGCGATTTCCTATACCCGTGACGTGCAGCCGATCTTCACCGAAAAGTGCGTGGCCTGCCACGCCTGCTACGACTCAGCCTGCCAGCTCAACCTGGGCAGCGCCGAGGGCGCGGCCCGTGGTGCGAGCAAAACACCGGTTTACGACGGCGAGCGCAGCCAGGCCGCGCCGACCACGCGGCTGTTCTATGACGCGTTCGGCAAACAAGCCTGGCAGCAGAAGGGCTTCTATTCGGTACTCGACGCCCAAGGCAGCCAGGCCGCCTTGATGGCGCGCATGCTGGAGTTGGGGCATAACGCGCCGCTGCAACCGAATGCCAAGCTGCCCGACGAGATCGTGCTGGGCCTGAATCGCGAGAACCTGTGCGCCATGCCCGGCGAGTTCAATGCCTACGCAGGCAGCCATCCCAAGGAAGGCATGCCGCTGGCGGTCACCGGCCTGACCGACCAGCAATACCAGACCCTGCAACGTTGGCTCGGCTCCGGTGCGCCGATTGATGAGCAAGGCCTGGCGCCCAGCGCCAAGGAAGCCTTGCAAGTGCAGCAGTGGGAAAACCTGTTCAACCAGCCCGGCGCCCGCGAAAGCCTGGTGGCGCGCTGGTTGTATGAGCATCTATACCTGGCGCACATTTACTTTGAGAACGGCGAGCCGGGGCATTTCTTCCAATGGGTACGTTCGCGCACGCCAAGCGGCCAGCCGATCGACCTGATCGCCACCCGCCGCCCCAACGATGACCCGGGCACCCAGGTGTATTACCGCCTGTGGCCGGTGCAGGGTGTGATCGTGCATAAAACCCACATCACGTACCCGTTCAGCGCGGCAAAAATGACGCGGATCAAAGCGCTGTTCTACGCCGGTGACTGGCAAGTCAACGCCTTGCCGGGCTACGGCCCCGGGCGCCGGGCCAATCCGTTCGAGACGTTCGAGGCGATTCCGGCCAAAGCGCGCTACCAATTTATGCTCGATAACGCCGAATACTTCGTGCGCACCTTTATTCGTGGGCCGGTGTGCCGTGGGCAGATTGCTACGGATGTGATTCGCGACAACTTCTGGGCCCTGTTCCAGGACCCGGACCACGACCTGTACATCACCGATGCGCGTTATCGCGGCCAGGCCACGCCATTGCTGGCGATGCCGGGGCAGAACGACGACGTGGGCAGCGTGCTCAGCCTGTGGTTGGCGTATCGCGACAAGCGCAACCAATACGAAGCCTTGCGCCGTGACAGCTACGCTGATTTGCCGCCACCGAGTTGGTCCAGCCTGTGGGCCGGTAATGACAATGCCTTGTTGAGCATTTTCCGCCACTTCGACAGCGCTTCGGTGAACAAGGGCTTGATCGGTGAGGTACCGCAGACGATGTGGCTGTTTGACTATCCGCTGCTGGAGCGCACCTATTATCAGTTGGCGGTGAACTTCGATGTGTTCGGCAACGTGTCCCATCAAGCCCAGACCCGGCTGTACTTCGACCTGATCCGCAATGGCGCCGAGCAGAACTTCCTGCGCCTGATGCCGGCGGATACTCGCGATGATTTTATGGATGATTGGTACCAGAACAGCGGCAAACTCAAGCTGTGGCTGGACTATGAAGCTATTGATGACGACAAACCGAGCGGGCTGCATTTGGATGAAAAGGATCCGAAGCGAGATTTTGCCAACCAGTTGTTGACGCGCTATGGCAACCTGAACGCTAGTCCGGATCCGATCAACCGCTGTACCGGGGCCTATTGCTCGCGCGATGGGATTGATCCAGCGTTACAGGATGCGGAGCAGGCGCTGAGCCGTCTGACGTCGCGGCCGGCGGCGGGGCTCAAGGTGATTGATCAGTTGCCTGAGGCTACGATGCTGCGGGTTGAGACGGCCAATGGTCAGCGGGTGTTTTACAGCCTGCTGCGTAATCGGGCGCACAGTAATGTGGCGTTTTTGTTGGGTGAGGCTTATCGCTATCAGCCGGGGTTGGACACGTTGACTGTCTATCCGGGCGTGCTGAGCAGTTACCCGAACTTCATGTTCAATATTCCGGCGCAGCAAGTGCCGGAGTTTGTGGCAGCGATGGAGAATGCCAAGGATGCCAAGCGGTTTGAGAAGATTGTCGACCGTTGGGGCATACGCCGCAGCCATCCGCAGTTCTGGCAGTACTTTCACGACTTGTCACAGTACATCCGCGAAACCACGCCGATGGAAGAGGGGGTTCTGGACATGAACCGGTATGAGAACCTATAAGTATTGCAGTGACTCAGTCATCTCTCTAAGCGAGTGCTGAAGCAGTCGGGTATCTATCTTGCGGGATTGGAACAGGTATTCCGATGATGCAACCAAAAGGGCTCTTGCCCCACCACTCGGTGCCTCGCCTAGGCTCGGCATGCCAGAACGAAGGCTTGAATCCGTGGGCCGCCGCCATGGGCCATCCTTGGCCCATCGCGGCTAAACCGGCGTCCTGCCGGTTTACCCACGCTCCAAAGCCTGCGTTCGGCCAGCGTGGTTTAACGGGGCGCCTCAGATCAAGATCAAAAGCAAGAGCACGGCGGCCTAGTAGCCGACCTGAGTGGTGAAGCAAAAGCAGGGCAAAAGCACAGCAGAGCAGCACACTCTCTGTCTGATGTACCGAGATCTAAATGTGGGAGCGGGCTTGCTGCGGCAACCGGTGTATTCAAGATCAAGATCAAGATCAAAAGCAAGAGCACGGCGGCCTAGTAGCCGACCTGAGTGGTTGAAGCAAAAGCAGGGCAAAAGCACAGCAAAAGCAGATCTGCTTTTCTGTGGGAGCTGGCTTGCCTGCGATGCAGACACCTCGGTCCATCAAGTACACCGAGTTGATGCCATCGCAGGCAAGCCAGCTCCCACATTAGATTGAGTTCAGTTTCAGAGATCAGTTCAGTGTATTTGATCCACACGATGGTGCTGTACGCTGGGCGATGGGCTGCGGAACACACGGGCATGGACGCCTATGCGATCCTGCCCGTTTGCATCGCAGTGACGGCATTGTGTGCATTTGCGAGCTACCAATGGCTGGAAAAGGGCAGCTATCGCGTGTTCAAGCGTTGGTTTGGCATGGATGACCCGACACGCCTTTCCCGACAAAAACACTAGGACTTTGTGCCTCTGTAATGTTTGGCGTAAACTGCCCGCAAGCCTGTGAGGAGTTTCCATGACTGCCATAACCATTACCGACGCCGCCCACGATTACCTGGCTGACCTGCTGTCCAAGCAGAACACCCCGGGTATCGGCATCCGCGTCTTCATCACCCAGCCCGGCACCCAATACGCCGAGACTTGCATCGCCTACTGCAAGCCTGGGGAAGAAAAACCTGAAGACACCGCCCTGGGGCTCAAAAGCTTCACCGCGTACATCGACAACTTCAGCGAAGCTTTCCTCGACGACGCCGTGGTCGACTACGCCACCGACCGCATGGGCGGCCAGTTGACCATCAAGGCGCCCAACGCCAAGGTGCCAAACGTCAACGCCGACAGCCCGGTCAACGAGCGCATCAACTACTACCTGCAAACCGAAATCAACCCGGGGCTGGCCAGCCACGGCGGGCAGGTCAGCTTGATCGACGTCGTGGAAGACGGTATCGCCGTACTCAAATTCGGCGGTGGCTGCCAAGGCTGCGGCCAGGCGGACGTGACCCTGCGCGAAGGCATCGAGCGCACCCTGCTTGAGCGCATTCCTGAGCTCAAGGGCGTACGTGACGTGACCGACCACACGCAGAAAGAAAACGCCTACTACTGAGTAAGGTGTTCACTGCGAACAAAAAACGGCGCCCCGTGAGCGCCGTTTTTTATGTATGTAATTCAATACTTTGCAATATATATCTAACAAAGATAATCAACTGTGTTTTATCAGGGCCGATAGAGGTGCGCGTGACCCGCGATACAATACTTTGCAATATATATCTAACAAAGATAATCAACTGTGTTTTATCAGGGCCGATAGAGGTGCGCGTGACCCGCGCGATACAGCGACGACTCGCTGAAGCTGTCGTTCGCCAGCACCCGACCCACCACAATCAGCGCCGTACGACGGAAACCCTTGGCGGCCACTTTCTCGGCAATGTCCACCAACGTACCCACCACCCAATCCTGATCCGGCCACGTCGCGCGGTGCACCACGGCAATCGGGCAATCCGCACCGTAATGCGGCAGCAGCTCAGCAACGATCTTCTCCAGATGATTAACCCCCAAGTGAATCGCCATGGTCGTGCCGTGGCGCGCCAGGCTGTCGAAATCCTCACCGGCCGGCATGCTGGTTTTATCGGCGTAGCGGGTCAGGATCACGCTTTGGGCGATATCCGGCAGGGTCAGTTCCGTCTCCAGCAATGCCGCGCAGGCCGCCACCGCCGTGACGCCTGGAATGATCTGAAAGGGGATATTCAACTCACGCAAATGACGGATTTGCTCACCAATCGCCCCATACAGGCTGGGGTCGCCGGAGTGTACGCGCGCCACATCATGGCCCTTGGCATGGGCTGCCGTGATCAAGTCGATGATTTGCTCGAGGTGCAATTCGGCGCTGTTAACCACCTGTTTCGCCTGATGGCCCTCCAATACCGCCGCCGGCACCAGCGAGCCGGCATAGATGATCACCGGGCAGCTGCGGATCAGCCGCTGGCCTTTGACGGTGATCAATTCCGGGTCGCCGGGGCCAGCGCCGATGAAGTAGACGGTCATGGGAGTTCCTGTTGAAAATCGGGCGAGCATGAAGATTGCTCATGATCGAGAAGGGCGATTATCGGGTTTTTAGTCGGCGCAGGCTAATGCAAAGGTGGCCTGGGCGACTTTTTTGCGCGTGATCAGCAGGCGGGCAGGGCCGTGGGAGAGCTGTTCAGCCAAGGCCAGCGCGGCGCTTTCGGCGATGCCGTAACAGCCGGTATGGGCAAAAGCGACCTCTGATTTGTGGCTAAGACGGTGTTCAAAAACCGTCAATTGTGTGGCGCTGAAACAGTGCAATGGCAGGTTCAGCACCTTTGCTAGAGCGAGCAGCCCAGGTTCATTCTGCTTGCGGTCAAGACTGGCCAGCGCGGTGATGCGATGGCGTTCGATACTGCCCTCGGCGAGGGCAGTATCGAGCAGGCCCAGCAGGGTGTGAACATCACAGCCCCGCTGGCAACCCAGGCCGACCACCAGGGTCATGCCGAGTATTGACCGTCGCGGTTGCGGCGGAACAGCCAAGCGCTGATCAGACCCAAGGCCAGCCAGAAGGCGACGTTGGTCAGCTGCGAAGCGATTTTGAATTGTGCTTCCAACGCTTCTGGAGCCAGCATCGAATGCACTTCAGGCTGCGGCGCACCGATCAGATGCGGCACGGCCAGGATCGCCAAGCCCAACACTTTGAGCAGCCAGCTGCGGCCAAACACCAGCAGCGCGATACCGGTAGCGGTGGACGCAGCCGTGCCAATCCACCAGACCTGACGTTGGGCCAGGTCAGCGGCGGCGGTGCCCGGCAACTCCGGCGGCAGGCCCAGGGTCGGCGCGAGTACAAACGTCGCGTAACCGGCCAAGCCCCACAGCAAGCCTTGAGCCGTGCGGGTCGGTGCGCGCAAGGTATAGAGACCGGCCAGCATCAGGGCAAAACCAACCGCCACCACCAGATTACCGCCGGTAGTCGACAACACACGTTGCCAGCCGTTTTCCGGCTCCCAGGCTTCCGCGTCGTGGGTGTGAGCGGCGGCGCCTTGTGCATGTTCATGGGGTATTACTTCGGCAGCGGCCGGGGCGTTTTCAAAGGTTTCCGCCTGCAGAATCAGCGGGGCGACCCAGAAGCTTTGCAGCAGAGTCAGCAACAGGGCGGCCAGCAAGCCGGTGAAGCCTGCGGTTTGGGCGATACGCTTGATCATGTCGGCAGGTCTCAGTGGCACGGGAACGCGGCGCTGTGGCGGGTATCGTGGGCGGCGTTGTGCACCGCTTCGATATGCGAGAAACCGGCGAAATACACCAGGCACGCGCCGAGGATCGACGCACCGATGGCGGCGGTCAGGCGTTGGCTCAGGGTGCTGGTGCTGCTGGCGGTGTGCGAGGTGCTGCTGATGATCGACATGGCGCGTCCCTTCTGGGTGTCAGGGTGAAACGGGCGCATGGAAACCCCGCGAGCCGGGCACGCGGGGTTCTGAACAGCGCCCGCCCACCGCGGGTTTGTTATCTGATTTTTCGGGCCGGTCTCCGGGCTGCGAGGGACACTGGGTCTAAAAAGCATCGCCTTCCCATGCCTTGCAGGCACAGTGGCTGTGACGCTTCGCTCGCTTACCGTTGCGGGGGCAGCACCGGACTGGTCATGTATGCATGACTTACCGGTTTCCCGTTTCACCCTGTGAAGGGCACCCGAAACAAGATGTGTAGGAGAGCATGGGGGTGGGAGGGGAGTCAATTGGGAGTTTTTTTGGGGTACATATCCGTTGCTGCGGTAACGGCCACTAATGGTTCCGCTCTTACAGCGGGTCACTTTTGGAAAAGAGCCCCAAAAGTAACCAAAAGGGCTCTTGCCCCACCACTCGTTGCCTCGCCTAGGCTCGGCATGCCCTCACTCCGGCTTGAATCCGTGGGCCGCCGCCATGGGCCATCCTTGGCCCATCGCGGCTAACCCGGCGTCCTGCCGGGTTACCCACGGATTCAAGCCTGCGTTCGGCCATCGTGGTTTAACGGGGCGCCTAAGATCAAGATCAAAAGCAAGAGCACGGCGGCCTAGTAGCCGACCTGAGTGGTAGAAGCAAAAGCAGGCAAAGCAGAGCAGAAGCAGAGCAGAACAGAGACTTCCTGCGATGGCATCGACTGTGGGTCACTGATAAACCGAGGGGGCTGCATCGCAGGTAAGCCAGCACCCACATTTGATTGAGTTCAGCTTCCAGGATCAGGTCTATGGTGCACAATAGGCAGCCCCAAGCCGCCACCAGGAACCCCATGCGCCAGGTACTGCTGATCATCGACGTGCAACCCTGTTCCCGGCGGGGCGAGGGTGGGGCAAGAGCCCTTTGCTTACTTTGGGGCTTTTCCAAAGTGAGCCGCTGTAAGAGCGGAACCATTAGTGGCCGTTACGGCAAGAACGGATATGTACACCAACCAACCAACCAACCAACCCAACCCAACCCCATCATTGACCATCCCCCACGCACTGCGTAGCCTTGCACCTTCGAGGTTCTTCGGCCCACGCCGAAGCTAAGAAGGGAACGCGGTCCAAGCCGCGGCTGCCCCCGCAACTGTAAAGGGTTTAGCTGACTGCCACGCCACTGCCAATACGGCGGGAAGGCGCAGCCAGCGCCGGTCGCAAGACCCGCACGCCCCAAGCCAGGAGACCTGCCTCGCAACCGATTTTCTACTTCAACCGGGCGGGGTGATCCGGTGACGAAATCCGCTGCTGCGCGCCGTCGCAGGGCCTATCGTCCCGTATGCCCGCCCCAAAGGGCATCCGATGAAAACACTGGCCAAACTCCCCGTCACCATCGTTACCGGCTTTCTCGGCTCGGGCAAAACCACCTTGCTACGCCACATGCTCGACAACGCCCAGGGCCGTCGCATCGCCGTGATCGTCAACGAGTTCGGTGAGTTGGGCATCGACGGTGAAATTCTCAAGCAGTGTTCCATCGGTTGCACCGAAGAAGAAGCCAACGGCCGCGTGTACGAACTGGCCAACGGCTGTCTGTGCTGCACCGTGCAGGAAGAGTTCTTCCCGGTGATGCGCGAACTGGTTGCCCGTCGCGGCGACCTCGACCATATCCTCATCGAAACCTCCGGCCTGGCCCTGCCAAAACCGCTGGTACAAGCCTTCCAGTGGCCGGAAATCCGCAGCGCCTGCACCGTTGACGCAGTGATCACCGTGGTCGACAGCCCAGCCGTGGCCGCTGGCACTTTTGCGGCGTTCCCGGACCAGGTCGACGCCATGCGCAAACTCGACCCGAATCTGGATCACGAATCGCCGCTGCACGAGCTGTTCGCCGACCAACTGGCCAGCGCTGACCTGGTGATCCTCAACAAAGCCGACCTGATCAGCCCTGAAGACTTGGCCCGCGTGCGCCTGGAAGTCGCCGAAGAGCTGCCGCCCGCCGTGAAGGTCATCGAAGCCAGCAGCGGTCGCCTGCCGCTGGACGTGCTGATCGGCCTGGGCGCCGGCTCCGAAGAACACATCGACGGCCGCCACAGCCACCACGACCATCACCACGACGATGAAGGCGAGCATGACCACGATCACGACGCCTTCGACTCCATCTCCATCGACCTGCCGCAAGCCGACGAAGCGTTGCTGCTCGACGCCTTGACTCAGTTGGTGGTGCAGCACGGCATCCTGCGCGTCAAAGGTTTCGCCGCGATCCCGAACAAGCCGATGCGCCTGCTGATCCAGGGCGTGGGTACGCGTTTCGACAAGCACTTTGACCGTGCCTGGGGCGCCGACGAAGCACGCATCACGCGCCTGGTGCTGATCGGTCAGGAACTGGACGCGGCGGGCCTCGAAGCGCAGCTGCGCGCAGCGCTCAGCGTTTAACCCATGCACCTGCTCAGGACCCAGCCCGGTGGTTTCGTCTCCGACGACAATATTGCCGACTTAGGCCAAACCCCCGCTGAACTGGTGATCCTGTGCAGCGGTGATTCCAGCCTGGCGTTGTTGGCCGAAGCGGCTCAACAGCTGCCCGACGACTACCCAAGCGTTCGCCTGGCCAACCCGATGCAGGTGCAAAACCACGCCTCGGTCGACCTGTACGTCGATGAGGTGCTGCGCCACGCCAAGGTCATCCTGATTTCGCTGCACGGCGGCATCGGTTACTGGCGCTACGGCATCGAGCGCCTGGTGGAATTGGCCGAGCGCGGCGTGCAACTGATCCTGGTGCCGGGCGATGACCGCCCGGACCCGGAACTCAGCAGCCTCAGCACCGTAGGCGTAGACGATCGTGATCGCCTCTGGCACTTCCTGCGCCAGGGCGGGCTGGGCAATGCCTTGGATTTTTATCGCTGTTTGGCAAGCCGCTACCTGGGCCGCGACTACGCCTGGGCCGAGCCGCAAACCTTGCCGCGCACCGCGATTTATCACCCGCACATAGCCAACGCACGCCTGAATGATTGGCAGGCGGATTGGCAGCCGGATTTCCCCGTGGCGGCGGTACTGTTTTACCGCTCGCACCTGCAGGCGGCCAATACCGGTTTTATCGATGTGTTCTGCCAGCGCTTGCAGGCGGCGGGCCTTAACCCGTTGCCGATGGCGGTGGCCAGTTTGAAAGAGCCTGGCTGCCTGACGGTGGTCGAGGACTTGCTGGATGAAGTGCAGGCGGCGGTGATTCTGAACACCACCGGGTTTGCCCAATCCAGCCCCGAAGCGCCGCATTTGCGCCCGTTTCGCCGCAATATCCCGGTAATCCAGGCAATTTGCGCCCAGGACAACCAGCCCGGCTGGGAGGCCAGCGAACAAGGCCTCGGCCCGCGCGACTTGGCGATGCACATCGCCTTGCCGGAGCTGGACGGGCGCATTATCAGCCGCCCGATCAGCTTCAAGGACCTGGCCTGGCGCAGCGAGCGCAGCCAGTCCGACGTGGTGTGCTACCGCGCCGCGCCCGAGCGCATGGATTTCGTCGCTGAGCTGGCACGCCGTTGGGTCGAACTGGCGCGGGTGCCGAACGCGGATAAACGCATCGCGCTGATCCTCGCCAACTACCCGACCCGCGACGGCCGTATCGGCAACGGCGTGGGTCTGGATACGCCGGCGGCGGCGCTGAATATCCTGCGCGCGCTGCAAGCCGAAGGCTATCCGCTGCCCCGTGAGTTGCCCGACAGCGGCACCGCCCTGATCCACGAATTGCTCGGTGGCGTGACCAACGACCTCGACAGCCTCGACCTGCGCCCGTGCCATCAAAGCCTGGGCCTGGATGATTACGAGGCGCTGTTCAAGCGCTTGCCCGAAGCCAATCGCCAAGCCGTGCTGGAGCGCTGGGGCGCACCCCACACCGACCCGATGTGCCGCGACGGCCGCCTGATGATCGCCGGCCTGCGTTTTGGCCTGACCTTCGTCGGCATCCAGCCGGCGCGCGGTTATCAGGTCGACCACAGCGCGGTGTACCACGACCCGGACCTGGTGCCGCCTCACGGTTACCTGGCGTTCTACTTCTGGTTGCGCCACACCTACGGCGCCCACGCCGTGATCCACGTAGGCAAGCACGGCAACCTCGAATGGCTGCCGGGCAAAGGCGTGGGGCTGTCGGAAAACTGCTGGCCTGATGCGCTGCTCGGGCCGCTGCCGAACATTTACCCGTTTATCGTCAACGATCCGGGTGAGGGCGCCCAGGCCAAGCGCCGCACCCAGGCGGTGATCATCGACCACTTGATGCCGCCGCTGACCCGCGCCGAAACCTACGGCCCGCTGCGCAATCTTGAGCTGTTGGCGGACGAGTATTACGAGGCGCAATTGCTCGACCCGCGCCGCGCGCTCGAACTGCAAAAAGACATTCTCAAGCTGGTGCGCGAGACCCGTATCGACCAGGAACTTGAGCTGGATAACGACGCCGACGCGGCGGTCTGGCTGCCGCGCCTGGACACCTACCTGTGCGACTTGAAGGAGTCGCAGATCCGCGACGGCCTGCATATCTTTGGCGAGTCGCCCGAAGGCCGCTTGCGCATCGACACCTTGCTGGCCTTGCTGCGCATCCCGCGCGGCGATGGCCGTGGCCCGCAATCGAGTTTGCTGCGCGTATTGGCCAAGGCCTTCGAGCTGGGTTTTGACCCGCTTGATTGTGCGCTGGCCGAGCCCTGGACCGGGCGCCGCCCCGAGGTGTTGCAGCAAATCGATCAACAGCGCTGGCGCACCGCCGGTGATACCCGCGAGCGCCTGGAGTTGTATGCCGCGCGTTTGATCGAGCAAGCGCTGGAAGGGCCGCTTGAGCAACTTGAAGAGCCCGGTTGGGAGGATGTGAAGTCGGTCATTGAGAGCCTGCGCATCGTCGTCGCGCCACGCCTGGACGCGTGCGGGCCGGCGGAAATGCGCGGTTTGCTGGATGCTTTGAGCGGCCTTTTCGTACCGGCCGGCCCCAGCGGCGCGCCAAGTCGCGGGCGCCTGGATGTGCTGCCCACCGGGCGCAATTTCTTTACCGTGGACGTGCGCAACCTGCCCACCACCACGGCCTGGCGCATTGGCTTCCAATCCGCCAACCTGATCCTTGAACGGCACCTGCAAGACCATGGCGATCACTTGCGCCAGCTTGGCCTGTCGGTCTGGGGCACGGCCACCATGCGCACCGGCGGCGACGACATCGCCCAGGCCATGGCGTTGATGGGCGTGCGCCCGGTCTGGGCCACGGGCAGCCAGCGGGTGGATGACTTTGAGATCCTGCCGATCAGTTTGCTCGACCGCCCGCGTGTTGACGTGACGCTGCGCGTGTCCGGGTTCTTCCGTGACGCGTTCGCCAACCTGATCCGCCTGTTCGATGCGGCGGTGCAGGCGGTGGCGGCCCTGGATGAACCGGATGATATGAACCCGCTGGCGGCCAAGGTGCGCAGTGAGCGTGAGGCCTTGCGCCTCTCGGGCCTGGACGCAGAAGCCGCAGCTAAACAAGCCGGCTGGCGCATCTTTGGCGCCAAGCCGGGGGCGTATGGCGCGGGCGTGCAGGGCGCGATTGACGGTCGTCTGTGGCAGAGCCGCGAGGACTTGGCCGAGGTCTACTTGAACTGGGGTGGCTACGCCTACGGTGGTTCCGATGAAGGCACCGCTGCCCGCGAACAGTTCGCCCAGCGCCTGAGCCTGGTGCAGGCGGTCCTGCAAAACCAGGACAACCGCGAGCACGACTTGCTCGACTCCAACGACTATTACCAATTCCAGGGCGGTATGCTCGCCGCCGTGGAAACCCTGAGCGGCGATAAGGCCGCCAGCTACCATGGCGACCATAGCCAGCCCGACTTGCCGAAGATCCGCACCTTGAAGGAAGAGCTGAACCGGGTGATCCGTTCCCGCGCCGCCAACCCCAAGTGGATCGACGGCGTGAAGCGTCATGGCTATAAAGGTGCGTTCGAAATGGCCGCAACCGTGGACAACCTGTTCGCGTTCGACGCCACCACCGCACTGATCGATGATCACCAATACGCCTTGCTCGCTGACGCGTATCTGCTCGATCCTGACACCCGGGCCTTTGTGCAGCAGCACAACCCCGATGCCCTGCGCGACATGACCGAGCGCATGCTCGAAGCCCAGCAGCGTGGCATGTGGCAAGAGCCGGGCGCCTATCGCGAGGCGTTGGAAAACCTGTTGTTGATAAAGGTGACTGATATTCCACATTTCCCACTGTCCGCCGTGGTCGGCGCCGACGACCTGAAACTGGCGCTGTGCCTCACCGCCATCGACCCGAAAATCGGCGGTGTGCTGATCGAAGGCCCGCGCGGCATGGCCAAGTCCACCCTGGCACGTGGCCTGGCGGACCTGCTCGCCAGTGGTCAGTTCGTCACTTTGCCGTTGGGCGCCACCGAAGAACGCCTGGTCGGCACCCTGGACCTGGACGCCGCACTGGGCGAAGGCCGTGCGCAGTTTTCCCCCGGCGTACTGGCCAAGGCCGATGGCGGCGTGTTGTACGTCGATGAAGTCAACTTGCTGCCCGACCACTTGGTGGACCTGCTGCTGGATGTGGCCGCCAGCGGCACCAACCTGATCGAGCGCGATGGCATTTCCCATCGCCACTCGGCACGTTTTGTGTTGATCGGCACCATGAACCCGGAGGAGGGGGAGTTGCGACCGCAGCTGCTCGACCGTTTCGGTTTCAACGTGGCATTAAGCGGGCAAACGCTGCCCACCGAGCGCGGGCAAATCATCCGGCGTCGGCTGGATTTCGACAGCGATCCCGCCGCGTTCTGCACGCAGTGGGCCGAGCCGCAAGCCGCCTTGCGTGAACGCTGCACCCAGGCGCGGACACAGCTCGACGGCATTGAGCTGGATGACCAGGCGCTGGCACAGATCACCGAGCGCTGTTTTGCCGCCGGGGTCGATGGCTTGCGCGCTGACCTCGTCTGGTTGCGCGGCGCCCGCGCCCATGCGGCCTGGCGTGGCGCTACCGCCATCGCCGAGGAAGACATCGAAGCGGTGGCCGAATTTGCCTTGCGCCATCGTCGTCAAGCGCAAACCCCGCCGGCAAGCCCGCCCAATCAAGGCCAGGCGCCCCAGGCTTCAGACACTTCACCTGGCCAGGGCCAGTGGGGCGACATGCCCGCGCCGGCCTTGCCCACGGGCGCACGCCGGGAAGTACCCACCTGGCCAAAAAAGCCCTAGGCATTCGCCCCCGACCTGACGCGGGGGCGGATGCCCGGCCCAAGGCGGGGCGACTGGACAAAGGCAGGCACGGCAAGGCGCGCAGCGCCAAACACGGCGCGATCAACTGGCCCGGCACCTTGCTCGGCGGCCGGCCGCAGTGCCGTGAGGATCTACTGTTCCACCTGCGCAACCGCGCGGCCCATGAGTTGTGGCTGGTGATCGTAGACGCCTCGGCGTCTACGCGGCGCCATGGCGCGTTGACCGACGCCAAAGGCCTGCTCGCCCAGTTGTTTGATGACGCTTACCGGCAACGCGCGCGCATGGCGTTACTCACGGCCAGCGGCCACTCGCCGAAGTGGCAAGTGCAGGGCCTCAAGGCCGCCAAAGGCTTGGCCGGTTGGCTCGCTCAGCTCGGCGCCGGCGGCGGCACGCCGTTGCTGGCGGCCTTGTCCGAAGCCGGGCAGTGGCTGCACGCGCGGCGCCAGCGTTACCCCGCCGAGCAGCAGCGTTTGCTGGTGATTACCGATGGGCGGCTCAAGGCTATCGACGGCCTGCCGCTGCTCGATTGCCCGGGTGTGCTGGTGGATATCGAGCGCGGGCCGATCACTCTCGGCCGGGCCAAACAGCTGGCGCTGCAATTGCACCTGGACTATCGGCATATCGACGCCGTGTAACTGCAATAAAAGTGAACGCTGCTTGATTCCCGCTTGTCCCCGCTTCCCATGTCACCCCCTACCTGCCAAATCCCTTAATTTTCCAAGCCTGCTGGAAGCCTCTTCAGGCCCCCGGCTGCGCCCGCAGTTTTTTCAGGGCGCCCAGCACACCCTATGCAAGCGGCAGATGAAGACGGACTTTCTCCTCAACCGTGACTTTTCAGCAGGTTACCCCCATGCAGTTCAGCGAATTATTGGCAGCGATTTCCACCCACGCGATCCGTCTGCAACTGGAAGAGGGCGACCTGATTATCCTGGGCGACGACGAAGCGCTGGATGACGCGCTGTGGGATCAACTGATCGCCCACAAACCCCGCCTGCTTGAGTGGGTGGCCGAGCACGGCGGCGACTGGCTGAGCCCGGCCTATCGGATCACCCCGGACATGCTGCCACTGGTCAACCTCGATCAACCGGCCATCGACCGCATCGTCGCCGCCATCCCCGGCGGCGCGGCGAACGTGCAGGACATCTACCCGCTGGCGCCGCTGCAAGAAGGCATGCTCTACCACCATCTTTCGGCGCAGCAGGGCGACCCTTACGTGCTGCACGCGCAGTTTGTATTCGACAGCCGCGCACGCCTCCACGCCTTCGCGCAAGCGCTGCAATGGGTGATCGACCGCCACGATATCCTGCGTACGTCCATGGTCTGGGAGCGCCTCGACGAGCCGTTGCAAGTGGTGTGGCGCAAGGCGACCCTGGCTTGCGAAGAAGCCCATTTGAACGGCGGTGACGCCCTGGCCCAGTTGCTGGCACGCTACGACGCCCGCACCTACCGCATGGCCCTGGGCCAGGCGCCGCTGCTGCGCCTGGTGTTTGCCGACGACCCGGCCAACCAGCGCGTGGTGGCGATGCTGCTGTTCCACCACACCATTCTCGACCACACCGCCCTCGATGTGGTGCGCCATGAAATCCAGCTGTACCTGGCCGGTGAGCAAGCCCAGGCCGGTGAGCCGGTTGCGTTTCGCAGCTACATCGCCCAGGTGCGCCATGGCGTCAGTGAGCAGGCGCATGAGGCGTTCTTCCGCGCGATGCTGGCGGATATCGATGAGCCAACCTTGCCGTTCGGTTTGCAGGATGTGCAGGGCGATGGCCAGGGCATCAACGAAGCGCGCGTGCTCGTCGACAGCGCACTCAGCCGCCGCCTGCGCCGCCTGGCACGACCGCTGGGCGTGAGCGTGGCGAGCATGATGCACCTGGCCCTGGCGCGCGTGTTGGGCGTGGTGTCTGGTCGCGACGCCGTGGTGTTCGGCACCGTGATGCTTGGCCGCATGGGTGCAGGCGAGGGCGGTGACCGCGCCTTGGGCATGTTCATCAACACCTTGCCGCTGCGCGTGGATGTGGGCGAGCAGGGCGTGCGCGCCGGGGTCAAAGCCACCCATGAGCGCCTGACCACCTTGCTCAATCACGAACATGCCTCGCTGGCACTGGCCCAGCGTTGCAGCGGTGTAGCCGCACCCACGCCACTGTTCAGCGCGATGCTCAACTACCGCCACAGCGCCGCCACCGACATGGCCGCCGTCATCGACGTGGCCGAAGGCATCCAGGTGCTGGGCGCCGAGGAGCGCACTAACTACCCACTGACCGTCAACGTGGATGACCTGGGTGAAGAGTTTGCGCTGACGGTGATGGTCGACGCGTCCATCGACGCGCAACGTGTCGCCGGTTACCTGCATACCGCGCTGGAAAGCCTGGCCGATGCCTTGGAACATCGACCGGATCAGCCGCTCTGCGGCCTGAACATCCTGCCCGACACTGAGCGCCACCACCTGCTGCACAGCCTCAACCAAAGCCCCGCGCACTACACCGACACCGCCCTGATCCACCGTTGCGTCGAAACCCACGCCGCCGCCCAGCCTGAAGCCATCGCCTTGCGCTTCGAGCATCTGTGCCTCACCTACCGCCAACTCAACGAACGCGCCAACCAGGTCGCCCACCACCTGCTCGCCCAAGGCGTGAGTCCGGATGACCGTGTGGCCATCTGCGTAGAGCGTGGCCCGGAAATGATCATCGGCCTGCTGGGCATCCTCAAAGCCGGCGCCGGTTATGTGCCGATTGACCCGGCTTACCCGCTGGAACGCATCGCCTACACCCTGGCCGACAGCCAACCGCTGGCCGTGCTGGTGCAAGCCAACACCCGCCACTTGGTGGGCGCGCTGGCGCAAATCGACCTTAATAGCCTCGGTAGCGAGCCCATCGTCAACCCGCGCATCCCTCTCAGCCCCGCCAGCCTGGCCTACGTGATCTACACCTCTGGTTCCACCGGCCTGCCCAAAGGCGTGATGATCGAGCACCGCCAGGTCGCACGGCTGTTCAGCGCCACCGACCACTGGTTCGGCTTCAACCGCAACGATGTGTGGGCGCTGTTCCATTCCTTTGCGTTCGACTTCTCCGTGTGGGAGATCTGGGGCGCGCTGATGCACGGCGGCCAATTGCTGATCGTGCCGCAACTGGTCAGCCGCTCGCCGGATGAGTGCTACGCGCTGATCTGTGAGGCCGGCGTGAGCATCCTCAATCAGACGCCCAGCGCGTTTCGCCAGTTGATTGCGGCCCAGGCGCAGAGCTCGCAGGTGCATTCCCTGCGCCAGGTGATTTTCGGCGGCGAAGCGCTGGAACCGGGCATGCTCAAACCCTGGTACGCCCGCGCCATCAACGCCGGTACGCAACTGGTGAACATGTACGGCATCACCGAAACCACCGTGCACGTGACCTATCGCGCGCTGGAGGCGGCGGACGCGCAGTTGGTCGGCGTCAGCCCGATTGGCGTGCGCATTCCCGACCTGCAGCTGTACGTGCTCGATGAGCGCCGCGAGCCGCTGCCGATCGGCGTGGTCGGCGAGTTGTACGTCGGCGGTGCCGGCGTGGCGCGCGGTTACCTGAACCGTGACGCGCTCAACGCCGAACGCTTCCTGGCCGACCCGGCCACCGGTTTGCGCATGTACAAGACCGGCGACCTTGGCCGCTTGCTGGCTAACGGTAACGTCGAGTACCTGGGGCGTAACGACGACCAAGTGAAGATCCGTGGTTTCCGTATCGAACTGGGTGAAATCCAAGCACGCCTGGCCACCGCCAGCGGCGTGCGTGACGCCGTGGTGATCGCCCGTGAAGACGCGCCGGGTGACAAGCGCCTGGTGGCTTATGTGATCGCCGAGCGTGACATCGGTGCAGCCGAACTGCGTGACCACCTGCTGCTGAGCCTGGCCGAGTACATGGTGCCCAGCGCGTTTGTACTGCTGGATAAATTCCCGCTGACCACCAACGGCAAACTCGACCGCAAGGCGTTGCCCGCACCGGATGCCGACGCGCTGGCGCGACGTGACTATGCCGCCCCGCAAGGTGCAGTCGAAACCGCCATCGCTGCGATCTGGCAGGCGCTATTGAAGCTCGACAAGGTCGGCCGCGACGACAATTTCTTCGAACTTGGCGGCCACTCACTGCTGGCGGTCAAGCTGATCGAACGCATGCGCCAGGTGGACTTGAGCGCCGATGTGCGCGTGCTGTTCGGTCAACCCACGCTGGCTGCACTTGCCGCAGCGGTGGGCGGGCAGCAGGAAGTGCAGGTTCCGGCCAACCTGATCAGCGAGACGAGCGAGCGCATCACGCCGGACATGCTGGCGCTGGTGGAGCTGGACCAGGCCGCCATCGACCACATCCTCAAGACTGTGCCCGGCGGCATCGCCAACGTGCAGGACATCTACGGCCTGGCGCCCCTGCAGGCGGGCATTCTTTACCACCACCTGGCAACCACCGAGGGCGACCCCTACGTGTTGCAAGTGCAGTTCAGCTTCGCTGACCAAGCGGCGGTGGATGCGTTTATCCGCGCGTTGCACAGCGTGATCGAACGCAATGACATCTTGCGCACCTGCATCCTCTGGGAGGGCCTGGATGAGCCGGTGCAAGTGGTGCTGCGCCAAGCGCCATTGGCCGTGGAACGTGTCGACGTACAGGGTGGTGAAGCCTTGGCACAGCTGCAACAACGCTTCGACCCACGCCATTATCGCCTCGATCTGTCCCGCGCCTCGCTGATGCATTTTGGCTACGCGCAACAGTCGAGCGGCTACGTCGGCATTTTGCTGCTGCACCACATCCTGCTCGACCATACCGCCTTGCAAGTGCTGGTCGAAGAAATGAGCGCCAGCCTGGCCGGAAACAGCGCGCACCTGCCGGACGCGGTGCAGTACCGCAACTACGTAGCCCAGGCGCGTCTGGGGGTTACCCAGGCGCAACACGAAGCGTTCTTCAGCGACATGCTCGGCGATATCGACGAGCCGACGTTAGCGTTCGGCTTGCAGGATGTAAATGGCGACGGCAGCGGCATCGTCGAGGCGCACTTGCCGTTGCCAGCGGCGCTCAGTCACGGCCTGCGTGAACAGGCGCGGCAACTCGGTGTGAGCACCGCCAGCCTGGTACACCTGGCCTGGGCCCAGGTATTGGCGCAGGTTTCCGGCCAGCAGGACGTGGTGTTCGGCACCGTGTTGCTGGGCCGCATGCAAGGCGGCAAGGGCGCCGACCGTGCGCTGGGGATGTTCATCAATACCTTGCCGCTGCGCGTTAGCCTGGGCGCCGTCAGCGTACAAGCCGGCGTGCGCGCCACCCACGCGCGCCTGGCGCAGTTGCTCGGGCATGAACATGCCTCGCTGTCACTGGCCCAGCGTTGCAGTGGCGTACCGGGGTCGTTGCCGTTGTTCAGCACCTTGCTCAACTACCGTCACAGCGCGCCGGGTGAAGCCCCGGGAGACAGCCCGTTTGCCGCCTCTGGTATCGAAATTCTCAGTTCCGAAGAACGCAGCAACTACCCGCTGGTGCTCAGCGTCGATGACCTGGGCGCAGGTTTTTCGCTGACGGTACAAGGCCTGGCCATGCTGGATGTACAGCGCGTGGGCGAGTACATGCTCACCGCATTGCAGCACTTGATGACCGCGCTGCAACAAGCGCCGACCACGCCCTTGCAGGCGGTGTCGATTCTGCCGGCCGCCGAACGCCACCAACTGCTGGTCGCGTTCAACGCCACCGCCCGCGACTACCCCTCGCAGCTCACCGTGCAGCAACTGTTCGAAGCCCAGGCGCTGGCGCGTCCCGAAGCCGTGGCGGCGGTGCATGGCGCGTTATCCTTGAGCTATCGCGACCTCAACCGCCGCGCCAATCGCCTGGCTCATCACCTGATCAACCAAGGCGTGCAGCCGGGTGAAAGCGTGGCGATTGCACTGCCGCGCTGCCTGGATTTACTCGTGTGCCAGCTGGCGATCCTCAAGTGCGCGGCGGTGTATGTGCCGCTGGACGTCAATGCGCCGGTTGAGCGCCAGGCGTTCATCGTGCAGGACAGCGGCGCGCATCGGGTACTCAATAGCCTGGCCGACCTGAACCTGGACGCGCAATCGCCGCGCAACCCTGAGCGGGTCCAGTCCTCGGAAAGCGTGGCGTACATCATGTACACCTCCGGCTCCACCGGCGCACCCAAAGGTGTGCAAGTGCCGCATCGCGGTATCACGCGGCTGGTGCTCAACAACGGCTACGCCGACTTCAACGCCGCAGACCGTGTGGCCTTCGCCTCCAACCCGGCGTTCGACGCCAGCACCATGGACGTGTGGGGCGCGTTGCTCAATGGCGGCCAGGTGCAGGTGATCGACCACGCCACCTTGCTCGACCCAGCGGCATTCGGTGTCGGCATCGACAGCGTGCGCGCGCATCTGCAAGGCCAATTGCCGGACTACATGCTGCCGTCGGCGTATGTGCCGCTGGCGCATTTGCCGCTGACGGCCAATGGCAAGATTGACCGTAAAGCGTTGCCGGCACCCAGCGTAGACGCGCTGAGCAGTCGCGAGTTTGAAGCACCGCAAGGCGAGGTGGAAACCCTGCTGGCGCAGATCTGGCAGGACGTGCTCAAGCTTGAACGCGTGGGGCGCCATGATCATTTCTTCGAGTTGGGCGGGCATTCGCTGCTCGCGGTGAGCCTGATTGAACGCATGCGCCAAGTCGGCCTGAGCTGTGACGTGCGCGCACTGTTCAGCCAGCCAAGCCTGGCGGCGCTGGCGGCGGCGGTGGGCAGCGGGCGTGAAGTTGTGGTGCCGGTGAATGGCATTCCTTCGGGCTGCACGCAGATTACGCCGTCGATGCTGCCTCTGGTGCCGCTCGGCCAGGCAGCTATCGACCGTATTGTCGCCACGGTGCCGGGCGGCGCAGCGAATGTGCAGGATATCTACCCGCTGGCGCCGTTGCAGGAAGGCATTCTCTATCACCATATCAGCGCCGAGCAGGGCGACCCGTACCTGCTGCAATCGCGCATGGCGTTCGACAGCCTTGAGCGTTTGCACGCGTTCATGGGCGCGCTGCAACAGGTCGTGGCCCGTCACGACATCCTGCGCACCGGCGTGGTCTGGGAAGGCTTGGACAGCCCGGTGCAAGTGGTCTGGCGTGACGCGCAGTTGGTGGTGCAGGAAGTCGCCCTGGACCCAGCCGACGGTGGCATCCTTGAACAGCTGCACACACGCTTCGATGCTCGCCACTACCGGCTGGACATCACCCAGGCGCCGCTGCTGCGCATGGTCTACGCCCAGGACTCGGCGAATAACCGAGTCGCGGCGATCCTGTTGTTCCATCACTTGGCACTCGACCATACCGCCATGGAAGTGGTCGGCCAGGAGATGCGCGCGTTCCTGTTCAACCAGGCCGATGCGTTGCCCGCAGCGGCACCGTTTCGCAACTATGTCGCCCAGGCCCGCCTGGGTGTCAGCGTGGCTGAGCATGAGCAGTTCTTCCGCGAGATGCTCGCTGATGTCGATGAGCCGACCTTGCCGTTTGGCGTGCAGGATGTGCAGGGCGACGGCCGCGCTATCGAAGAAGCCGAGCGGCAGCTGGACGCGGCGCTGGCGGTGCGTGTGCGTGAACAGGCGCGGGTGTTGGGCGTCAGCGCGGCCAGCCTGATGCACCTGGCCTGGGCGCAAGTGCTGGGGTTGGTGTCCGGGCGTGACGACGTGGTGTTCGGCACCGTATTGATGGGCCGCATGCAGGCCGGCGAGGGCGCTGATCGCGCGTTGGGCATGTTCATCAACACCTTGCCGCTGCGCGTCGATGTGGGCGCCAGCGCCGCCGTTGCGGTCAAGGCCACCCATGCGCGGCTGAGTGCATTGCTCGGTCACGAGCACGCGTCCCTGGCGCTCGCCCAGCGTTGCAGTGGCGTATCGACGGCCGTGCCGTTGTTCAGCGCCTTGCTCAATTACCGCCACAGCACGCCCGGTGAAATGGCCCGCGACGGCCAGGGCATCTGGGAAGGTGTGCAGCTGCTGGGCGGTGAGGAACGCAGCAACTACCCGCTGACCCTCAGCGTCGATGACTTTGGCGCAGGTTTTGGCCTGAGTGTGCTGGCGCTGCCGCAGATCGGCGCCCAGCGCCTGTGTGGCTACATGCACAGCGCCGTGGAGCAGCTGGTTGCGGCCTTGGAAAGCGCGGCGAAAACCGCGCTCAACCAACTGCCTGTTTTGCCCCAGGCGGAGTGCGAAACCCTGCTGCGTGAATTCAACGCGACCGCCGCCGACTTCCCCACCGGGCATACCGTGCATGGCGCCTTGGAAGCCCAGGTCGAACGCCAACCCCATGCGATTGCCGTGCAGCAAGACGGCGAAGTTCTGACCTATCAGCAACTCAACCAGCGCGCCAACCAGTTGGCCCACCACCTGCTGGCGCTCGGCGTGCAGCCGGATGATCGCGTGGCGATCTGCTGCCGCCGTGGCCCGCAGATGCTGGTGGGTCTGCTGGGCATTCTCAAAGCCGGCGCAGGCTACGTGCCCATCGACCCGGCTTACCCCGCCGAGCGTATCGCCTACTTGCTGCAGGACAGCGCTCCGGCAGCGGTATTGGCCGAGGCAAGCACCCGCGACCTGTTGGGCGCGCATGCCGCTGTCGACCTGTTCGACGAGCGCTTGCAACACCACCCCGTCAGCAACCCGCGGCTGGCAACCCTGACCCCGGCACACCTGGCCTACGTGATCTACACCTCCGGCTCCACCGGCCAGCCCAAAGGTGTGATGGTGGAACACCGCACGGTGGAAAACCTGGTGCACTGGCACTGCGAAGCCTTCGGCCTGGACACGCGCAGCCACACCAGCAGCGTCGCCGGGTTTGGTTTCGACGCGATGGCCTGGGAGGTCTGGCCGGCACTCTGCGCAGGCGCCACCCTGCACCTGCCGCCCGCGCACGTGGGCAATGAAACTATCGACGAATTGCTCGCCTGGTGGATGGCGCAACCGCTGCACGTGAGCTTTCTGCCCACACCCGTCGCCGAGTACGCCTTCAGCCAGAACCTGCACCACCCGACCTTGCGCATCCTGTTGATCGGCGGTGATCGCCTGCGTCAGTTTGCCCAGGAGCGGCGCTTTGCAGTGGTCAACAACTACGGGCCTACCGAGGCCACGGTGGTCGCCACCTCCGGCCGTGTGCGCGCCGGGCAGGCGTTGCATATCGGCCAGCCTATCGCCAATACCCGCGTGTACGTGCTGGATGCGCAACTGCGCCCAGTGCCGGTGGGCGTTGCCGGTGAGCTGTATGTGGGCGGCAGCGGTGTGGCGCGGGGTTATTTGAACCGCCAGGACTTGACCGCCGAACGCTTCCTGCAAGACCCGTTTAACAGCGGGCGCATGTACCGCACCGGCGACCTGGCGCGCTGGTTGCCTGACGGCAATATCGAGTACCTGGGCCGTAACGACGACCAAGTCAAAGTGCGCGGTGTGCGCGTTGAACTCGGCGAAATCGAAAGCCGCCTGGCGGCACTCGACGGCATCGCCGAAGCGGTGGTGCTGGTGCGCGAGGGCCGTCTGGTGGCCTGGTTCACCGAACACTACCCACTGGCGATTGAAACCCTGCGTGCGCAACTGCAAGCGCAGCTGCCCGAGGCGCTGGTGCCGGCGGCCTACGTCAAACTCGACACGCTGCCGCTGACCGCCAACGGCAAGCTGGACCGCAAGGCCCTGCCGCAACCTGATCAGTCGGCGTTGCTGAGTCGCGACTATGCAGCGCCTGAAGGTTCAGTGGAGACCGCCCTGGCGCGGATCTGGGCCGAGGTGTTGCAGGTGGAGCAAGTCGGCCGCCATGACCACTTCTTTGAATTGGGCGGCCATTCGTTACTGGCTGTCAGCCTGATCGAACGCATGCGCCAGGTCGGCCTCAGCGCCGATGTGCGTGTGTTGTTCAGCCAGCCAACCCTCGCAGCGTTGGCCGCTGCCGTGGGCAGTGGTCGCGAAGTTTCGGTGCCCGCCAACCGCATCGCCGCCGACTGCCAGCGCATCACCCCGGACATGTTGCCGTTGGTGGATCTGGACCCAGCAACCCTCGACGAGGTCGTCAGCCGCGTACCCGGTGGCGCCGCCAATGTGCAGGACATCTACCCACTGGCGCCGTTGCAGGAGGGCATTCTTTACCACTACATCACCGCCGAGCAGGGCGACCCGTACCTGCTGCAATCGCACCTGGCTTTCGAAAGCATCGAGCGCCTGAATGCCTTCACCCAGGCGCTGCAACAGGTCATCAATCGCCATGACATCCTGCGTACCGGCGTGGTCTGGGAAGGCCTGGCGCAACCGCTGCAAGTGGTGTGGCGTCAGGCTCAATTGCCGCTTGAAGAGCTGCACCTGCAAGGTGATGTACTGGCCGGCTTGCATGCGCGTTTCGATGCGCGACGCTATCGCCTGGACATCAGTCAGGCACCCTTGATCAGCTTGAAGTACGCCCAGGACCCGGCCAATCAGCGTGTGGTGGTGGTGTTGCTCTATCACCATATCGCCCTCGACCACACCGCATTCGACGTGGTGCTGCGCGAAATGCAGGGCCACTTGCTCGGCCACCAAGCCCCAACGGCGCCGCCGATGCCGTACCGCAACTACGTGGCGCAGGCGCGCTTGGGTGTGAGCGAGCGGGAGCACGAAGCGTTCTTTTGCGAGATGCTCGGTGATGTCGATGAACCCACCTTGCCGTTCGGCCTGCAGGATGTGCGCGGCGACGGCAACGCGATCAAAGAGCATCGCCTGCGCCTGGGCAGCGACCTCAACCGCCGCCTGCGCGCCCAGGCGCGCTTGCTCGGTGTGAGTACGGCGAGCCTGTTCCACCTGGCCTGGGGCCAGGTGCTGGCGGCCACGTCGGGGCGCCAAAGCGTGGTGTTCGGCACCGTGCTGGTTGGTCGAATGCAAGGTGGCGAGGGCGCCGACCGTGCGCTGGGCGTGTTCATCAATACCTTGCCGCTGCGCCTGGACATCGACGCGCAAGGCGCACGCGCTGCCGTGCGTGCCACCCATGCGCGGCTGACCGCGTTGCTCGGGCATGAACACGCGTCCCTGGCCTTGGCCCAGCGTTGCAGCGGCGTGGCGGCACCGGCGCCGCTGTTCAGCTCGATGCTCAACTACCGCCATCGCGGCGCCGCCACGCGATCGGCTGAGGCGCAGCAGGCCTGGGAAGGCATGCAGACGCTGGTCAACGACGGGCGCACCAACTACCCGCTGACCTTGAACGTGGATGACCTGGGTGATGGTTACGACGTCACCGCCCTGGCCCAAGTCGACGCGCAACGGGTGTGCGGTTACCTGCAGGTTGCTTTGTCCGGATTGGTCGAAGCCTTGGAGCAGGCGCCGCACCAGGCGCTCAATCGTTTGCCGATTCTGGGCAGTGAGGAACGGCAAAAACTGCTGGTGGAGTTCAATGCGACCGAGGTGAACTACAACCTTGAGCAAACCCTGCACGGCCTGTTCGAAGCCCAGGTCGAGCGCACGCCGCAGGCCGTGGCGGTCAAGGCCGGTGACCAGCACCTGACCTACAGCGAGCTCAACGAACGCGCCAACCGCCTGGCCCACTACTTGCGTGAACTCGGCGTGCGGCCGGATTCGCGGGTGGGCATCTGCGTCGAGCGTGGCCTGGACATGGTCATCGGCCTGTTTGCCATCCTCAAGGCCGGCGGCGGTTATGTGCCGCTGGACCCGGCGTATCCACGCGAACGTCTGGCCTACATGCTGCAAGACAGCGCGCCCGTGGTGGTACTGGCGCAAGGCGCAACCCGCGAGTTGCTGGGTGATGTGCCGGTGATCAACCTGGACCACAGCACTTGGCAGCACCAGCTCGCCAGCAATCCGCGGGTGCCGGGCCTTACCGCCCAGCATCAGGCTTATGTGATCTACACCTCCGGCTCCACCGGCCAGCCCAAAGGCGTGATCAACGAACACGCCGGAGTGGTCAATCGCCTGCTGTGGATGCAGGACGCCTATGGCCTTAAGGCCCATGACGCGGTGCTGCAGAAAACCCCGTTCAGCTTCGACGTGTCAGTGTGGGAGTTCTTCTGGCCGCTGTTTACCGGCGCACGCCTGGTCATGGCGCGCCCAGGTGGCCATAAAGAGCCTGAGTACCTGTGCGCGGTGATCGAGGCCGAACAGATCACCACGCTGCACTTTGTACCGTCGATGCTCGATGTGTTCCTGGCCCACGGCGATGTCAGCCAGGCAGCTGTGCTTGTGCGCGTGATGTGCAGTGGCGAAGCTTTGCCGGGCAGCTTGGTGCGGCGCTTCAAGCAGCAATTGCCGGGGATCGGCCTGTACAACCTGTATGGCCCGACCGAAGCGGCGGTGGACGTGACCGCCTGGAACTGCGCGCGCCCCGACGTGCCGGACAACACGCCGATCGGCAAACCGATTGCCAACACGCGCATGTACCTGCTGGATGCGCAGTTGCAGCCGGTGCCGTTGGGCGTGGTCGGCGAGCTGTTTATCGGCGGTGTGCAAGTGGCGCGTGGCTACTTGAATCGCCCTGAACTGACCGCCGAACGCTTCCTCAAGGACCCATTCACCCATGGGCGCATGTACCGCACTGGTGACGTTGGCCGCTACTTGCCTGACGGCAATATCGAGTACCTGGGCCGTAACGACGACCAGGTGAAGATCCGTGGCCTGCGCATCGAGCTGGGTGAAATCCAGGCGCGGCTGCTGGAGCATGCGCAGGTCAACGAGGCGGCCGTGGTCGCCCGCGAAGACCGGCTGGTCGCGTACTACACCGGCATAGCCACCGACATCGAACAGCTGCGCGCGCATCTGCTGCAGCACCTGCCGGACTTCATGGTGCCCGCGCTGTTCATGCACCTCGACGCGCTGCCGCTGAGCCCCAACGGCAAGCTCGACCGCAAGGCTTTGCCTGCGCCGGGCATGGACGCGCTGATCGTGCGCGAGTACGTGGCCCCCGAAGGTGACACCGAAACCCTCCTGGCCAAGCTGTGGGCTGAGTTGCTCAACGTCGAGCGGGTCGGGCGGCACGACAACTTCTTTGAACTGGGCGGGCACTCGCTGCTGGCCGTGAGCTTGATCGGCCGCCTGCGCCAGGAAGGCCAGGAAGCTGACGTGCGGGCGCTGTTCGAGCAGCCGACCCTGGCCGGCTATGCCGCCATAACCGAACGAATGGAGATCGTCCTGTGAGCATTTCTGAGCTGTTGGCGACGCTGAAAACCAAGGACATCCAACTGGCGCTCAAAGGCGAGCAGTTGTCGGTGCAAGGCAATAAACAAGCACTGAGCGACCCGGCGACCCTCGCCGCGTTGCGCGAGCACAAACCGGCGTTGATCGCGTTGATCAAGGCCGGCGAGTACTCGACGACCAAGGCCGGCGAAGTGCAAGTGCCCGCCAATGGCATCCCGGCGGGCGCCGAGCGCATCACGCCGGCCATGCTGACCCTGTCGACCCTGAGCCAGGAGGAGATCGACCGCATCGTCGTCACGGTGGAGGGCGGTGTGGCGAATATCCAGGATATCTACCCGCTGGCGCCGTTGCAGGAAGGCATTCTGTTCCACCATGTCAGCGCCGAGCAGGGCGACCCGTACGTGATGCAGTCGCAGTTTGCGTTCGACAGCCTGGCGCGCTTCGAGGCCTTCGCCCAAGCCCTGCAACAGGTGATGAACCGCCACGACATCCTGCGTACCGGCGTGGTCTGGGACGGTTTGCAGCAACCGTCGCAAGTGGTCTGGCGCCAAGCGCAACTGCCGGTGCAGGCGTTGGTGTTGGACCCGGCTGACGGCGATATCGCCGCGCAGCTGCACGCGTTGTTTGATGCGCGCCACTATCGCCTCGACGTGACCCAGGCGCCGCTGCTGCGCCTGGTGCGTGCCGAAGATCCGGCCCATCAGCGCATCGTCGCCACCTTGCTGTTCCACCACATGGCCCTCGACCACAGCGCCCTCGAAGTGGTGTGCCATGAACTGCAGGCGTGCCTGCTGGGGCAGGGCGCCGCGCTGGGCCAGGCGGTGCCGTTTCGCAACTATGTGGCGCAGGCGCGGTTGGGGATCAGCGAGCAGGAACACGAAAGTTTCTTCCGCCAAATGCTCGGCGACATCAGTGAGCCGACCTTGCCGTTTGGTTTGCAGGACGTGCAAGGCGATGCCCGTGGGATTGCCGAAGTCAGCCTGCCGCTGGCGCCAGCGCTCGGGCTGCGTTTGCGTGCACAAGCTCGGCTGCTGGGCGTGAGCGCCGCCAGCCTGTTCCACATGGGGTGGGCGCAAGTGTTGGCTGTGCTGGCCGGTAAACAACAGGTGGTGTTCGGCACGGTCTTGATGGGCCGTATGCAAGGCAGCCATGACACGGATCGGGCGCTGGGGATCTTCATCAACACGCTGCCGTTTCGCGTGGACGTAGGCGCCGAAGACGTGCGCGCCGGGGTCAAGGCCACCCACGCGCGGTTGACTACCTTGCTGCGCCACGAGCACGCCGCCTTGGCACTCGCCCAGCGTTGCAGTGGCGTGGTGGCGCCGACACCGCTGTTCAGTGCGTTGCTCAATTACCGCCACAGTGCCCCGGCCGCCAGTGCCGCCGCCGTATCGGCCTGGCAAGGCATCGCGGCGCTCAGCGCCGAAGAACGCACCAACTACCCGCTGACCTTGAGCGTGGATGACCTCGGCGAAGGCTTTGGCTTGAGCGTGCTCGCCAGCACTTTGGTGGACCCGCAGCGTGTCTGCGCCTACCTGCAAACCGCCCTGGAAAACCTCGTGACCGCCCTGGAGCAGGCGCCGCACACGCCGCTCAATCACGTCTCGGTAGTACCCGCCGCCGAGCAACAACAGCTGCTGCAGCAGTTCAACGCGACCCAGGTCGAGTTCCCCCAAGGCACCACCTTGCACGGGCGTATCGAAGCCCAGGCCGCGCGCACGCCCGAGGCCATCGCCGCCGTGCACCAAGGCCGCCAACTGACTTACGCCGAGCTGAACCAGCAAGCCAACCTGTTGGCCCATCACCTGCTGGCGCTGGGGGTCAAGCCCGACGACCGCGTGGCCATCGTCGCCCGCCGTGGCCTGGACACCCTGGCCGGGTTGCTGGCGATCCTCAAGGCCGGCGCCTGCTATGTGCCGGTGGACCCGTCCCACCCGGCCGAGCGTCTGAATTACCTGCTGACCGACAGTGACCCGGTGGCGGTGCTGACCCAACAGGCGCTGCTGGATCGCCTGCCCGCGCTGGACGTGCCGGTGATCAACCTCGACCGCTTCACCTGGCAGCACCATTCGGCGAGTAACCCCAAGGTCAATGTCACGCCATCGAACCTCGCCTATGTGATTTACACCTCCGGCTCCACCGGCCTGCCCAAAGGCGTGATGGTCGAACACCACACCGTGGCCAACCTGGTGGACTGGCATTGCCGCGCGTTTGACCTGTGCGCCGGGCGCCACACCGCCAGCGTCGCCGGTTTCGGCTTTGACGCGATGGCCTGGGAAGTGTGGCCGGCGCTGTGTGTCGGCGCGACCTTGCACCTGCCGCCGGCCAATGACGGCGCCGAAGACATCGACGCCTTGCTCGCCTGGTGGTGCGCGCAACCGTTGGACGTGTGCTTCCTGCCCACGCCGGTGGCCGAGTACGCCTTCAGCCAGCAGATCGAACACCCCACGCTGCGTACCTTGCTGATCGGCGGCGATCGTCTGCGCCAGTTCGCGCGGGCCCAGCGTTTCGAGTTGATCAACAACTACGGGCCGACCGAAGCCACGGTGGTCGCCACTTCCGGCAAGGTCGAAGTGGGCCAGCCGTTGCATATCGGCACACCTATCGCGAATGCCACGGTGTACCTGCTGGACGAACAGCAACGCCCGGTGCCGTTGGGTGTCGCCGGTGAGCTGTATGTGGGCGGCAAAGGCGTGGCGCGCGGTTACCTGAATCGCCCGGAGCTGACGGCCGAGCGCTTCCTGCAAGACCCGTTCAACGCCGGGCGCATGTACCGCACTGGCGACCTGGCGCGCTGGTTGCCGGACGGCAACATTGAATACCTGGGGCGTAACGACGACCAGGTGAAGGTCCGTGGCGTGCGCATCGAGTTGGGCGAGATTGAAACCCAACTCAACCAACTGCCGGGCATTCAGGAGGCGGTGGTGTGGGTCCGTGAAGAGCGGTTGATCGCCTACTTCACTGCAAACCCCCAGCTCGACCCACTGGCCGTCGGCGATATCCGCGCCCATCTGGTCGCGCATTTGCCGGACTATATGGTTCCGGTCGCCTACGTGAAACTCGATGCATTGCCGCTCACCGCCAACGGCAAACTCGACCGCAAGGCCTTGCCGGCGCCGGACATGGCCGCCGTATTTACCCGCGAGTACCAGGCGCCCCAAGGCGAGATCGAAACCGTGCTCGCACACATCTGGGCTGATGTGCTGCAAGTAGAGCGCGTTGGGCGTCGCGATCATTTCTTTGAATTGGGCGGGCATTCGCTGCTGGCGATGCGCATGGTTTCCCAGGTGCGTCAGCGCCTGGGTGTCGAGCTGAGCCTCGGCGACCTGTTTGCCAATGCCGAGCTGGCGGCGGTCGCCGAAGTGCTCGCCCGGGCGGGGCGCAGCACGTTGCCGGATATCTTGCCCGCTAACCGTGATGAAGACGTGCCGCTGTCCTTCGCCCAGCAGCGCCTGTGGTTCCTGGCACTGATGGACGGCGCCAACACCGCCTACAACATTCCCATCGGCCTGCGTTTGCGCGGGCAGCTGCATGTCGAGGCGCTGCAACGGGCGCTGGCGCGTATCGTCGCGCGCCACGAAACCCTGCGCAGTCGCTTCGCCCAACACGGCGACGACGCTCAGGTGCTGATTGTGCCCGCCGAAGACGTGCTGCCGTTGCAAGTGCAGGACCTGCGCCGCCATCCACAACCCCAGCAGGCGCTGGACGCCTTGATCCAAGGCGAAGCCTCGGCACCGTTCGACCTGGAGCGCGGCCCGTTGCTGCGCGGGCGGTTGGTGGTGATGGCCGACGATCACCATGTGCTGTTGCTGACCCTGCACCACATCGTCTCCGATGGCTGGTCGATGGGCGTGCTCACCCGTGAGCTGATGGCGCTGTACCAAGCCTTCAGCCACGGCCTGCCCGACCCGTTGCCGGCACTGCCGATCCAGTACGGCGACTTTGCCGTGTGGCAGCGTTTGTGGCTGAGCGGCGAAGTGCTGCAGCGCCAAAGCACGTATTGGCAACAGGCCCTGGCCGGGGCGCCGGCGCTGCTCACGCTACCAACGGACCGCCCGCGCCCGGCGCAACAGGACTACGCCGGCAGCAGCGTCGAAGTGCGCCTGGATGAACGCCTCACCGCCGGGCTCAAGGCCTTGAGCCAACGCCATGGCACCACGCTGTACATGACCTTGATGAGCGCCTGGGCCTCGCTATTGGCGCGGCTGTCCGGGCAGCCGGACCTGGTGATCGGCTCGCCGGTGGCCAACCGTACACGCAGCGAAGTCGAAGGGCTGATCGGCCTGTTCGTCAACACCCTGGCGGTGCGCATCGACACCTCGGGCGCGTTGAGCACCGAGGCACTGTTGGCGCGGGTCAGGGCGTTGACGCTTGAAGCCCAAGCCCATCAGGACCTGCCGTTCGAGCAGGTGGTGGAAATCACCCGGCCGGTGCGTAGCCTGGCCCACAGCCCGTTGTTCCAGACCTTGCTGAGCTGGCAGGACAGCAGCGCGCCGACCCTGGCGTTGGGTGACCTGGCCCTGGAAGGCATCGTCGAGAGTAGCCACTTTGCCAAGTTCGACCTGTCGCTGAACCTCGGCGAAGTGCAGGGCAGTATTTTGGGCGCGTTGGAATATGCGGTGGCGTTGTTTGATCAATCGACCGTGCAGCGTTACGTCGGCTATTTCACGCGCACCCTACAGGCGATGGTCGATAACGATCAGGCCGTGCTTGAACACACGCCGCTGGTGGATCCGCGTGAGCGTCAGCAGTTGCTGTTTGATTTGAATGCCACTGACGTCAATTACAACCTCGACCAAACCCTGCACGGGATGTTCGAGGCGCAGGTCACGCGCACGCCGCAGGCGATTGCGGTCAAGGCTGGCGAGCAGCAGATGACCTATGCCGAGCTGAATGCGCGGGCCAACCAGTTGGCCCATCACCTGCAGGCGTTGGGCGTGCAACCGGATTCGCGGGTGGCGATCTGCGTGGAGCGGGGCTTGGACATGGTCGTTGGCCTGTACGCGATCCTCAAGGCCGGCGCCGCGTATGTGCCGCTGGACCCGGCTTATCCGCAAGAGCGCCTTGCCTACATGCTGGAAGATAGCGCGCCGCTGGTGGTGTTGGCGCAGGGCTCCACGCGCGGGTTGCTGGGCGCGGTGCCGGTGGTCGATCTGGACCAGCCCTGCTGGCAGCACCAGCCGGTCGCTAACCCCGATGCAGCGGGCGCGACGGCTTATGTGATCTACACCTCCGGCTCCACCGGCCAGCCCAAAGGCGTGATCAACGAACACGCCGGGGTGGTCAACCGGTTGCTGTGGATGCAGGACGAATACGGCCTCAAGGCGCATGACGCGGTGCTGCAGAAAACCCCATTCAGCTTCGACGTGTCGGTGTGGGAGTTCTTCTGGCCGCTGTTTACCGGCGCGCGCCTGGTGATGGCGCGCCCAGGCGGGCACAAAGACCCGCAGTACCTGTGCGACGTGATCGAGGCCGAACAGATCACCACGCTGCACTTTGTGCCGTCGATGCTGGATGTATTCCTGGCCCACGGTGATGTGCGCCAGGCGGCCGGGCTGGTGCGTGTGATGTGCAGCGGCGAAGCTTTGCCGGGCAGCCTGGTGCGGCGTTTCAAGCAGCAGTTGCCGGGCAGTGCGTTGCATAACCTGTATGGCCCGACGGAAGCGGCGGTGGACGTGACGGCGTGGAATTGCGCGGGCGTGGTGACGCCGGACAACACGCCGATTGGCAAGCCCATCGCCAACACGCGCATGTACCTGCTCGACAGCCAGTTGCAGCCGGTGCCGTTGGGTGTGGTCGGTGAGTTGTTTATCGGTGGTGTGCAAGTGGCGCGCGGTTATCTGAACCGGCCTGAACTGACGGCCGAGCGCTTCCTTGACGACCCGTTTATCAATGGGCGGATGTACCGCACCGGTGACGTCGGGCGCTACTTGCCGGACGGTAACATCGAGTATTTGGGGCGCAATGATGACCAGGTGAAGATCCGTGGTTTACGCATCGAGTTGGGTGAGATCCAAGCCCGCCTGACCGAGTATCCGTCGATTAATGAAGCAGCGGTTGTCGCCCGTGAACAACGCCTGGTGGCTTATTACACCGGCGCATACAGCGAAATCGATGCGCTGCGCAGTCACCTGCTGCGGCACCTGCCGGAGTTTATGGTACCGGCGATGTTTGTCCATCTCGACGCCTTGCCGCTGAGCCCCAACGGCAAGCTCGACCGTAAAGCCTTGCCCGAACCGGACCTGGATTCGATGGTGGTGCGCGAGTACGAGGCGCCTCAGGGCGATACCGAAATTGCCCTGGCCAGCCTGTGGGCCGAGTTGCTCAACGTGGAACGCGTGGGCCGCCACGACAACTTCTTCGAATTGGGTGGGCATTCGCTGCTGGCCGTCAGCCTGATGGGGCGCATGCGCCGCCTTGGGTTGTCGGCGGACGTCAAAGTGCTGTTTGGCCAGCCGACCTTGTCTGCGTTGGCGGCGGCGCTGGGTGGTGGGCGTGAAGTGGCGGTGCCGGCGAATGGCATTGCACCCGACTGCACCTACATCACCCCGGACATGTTGGCGCTGGTCCAGTTGGATCAGCCGGCTATCGAGCGCATTGTCGCCTGTATCCCAGGCGGCGCGGCGAATGTGCAGGACATCTACCCGCTGGCGCCGTTGCAGGCCGGCATTCTCTATCACCATCGCGCAGTAGTGGAAGGCGATGCGTACCTGCTGCAGGCGCAGTTTGCGTTCGACAGCCTCGTACGGCTGCAAGCGTTTGCCCGGGCGTTGCAGGCGGTGATCCAGCGCCATGATGTGCTGCGTTCATCCTTGCACTGGGACGGCCTGGAAGAACCGGTGCAGGTGGTTTGGCGTGAAGCCTTGTTAAGCGTCGAAACCGGGCCGCTGCCGCAGCGTCTCGACCTGGCTCAAGCCCCGCTGATGCGCTTGGTTTACACCCAGGAACCGCAGCGGGTGGTCGCAACTTTGCTGTTCCATCACCTGGTGATGGACCACATCGCACTGGACATCCTGCAGCACGAAATGCAGGCGTTTTTGTTGGGCCGAGAGGATGAGTTGGGCGCTGCGGTGCCGTACCGCAATTACGTGGCCCAGACCCGTTTGGGTGTTGACGATCACGAAACGTTCTTTCGCGAAATGCTCGCTGAGATCGACGAACCCACCGAGGTCGAAAACCTGGGCGGCGATGAAGCAGCCCATCTAGCGATTGACCTTGAGTTAAGCCGGCGCCTGCGTACCCAGGCCCGCCAAGCGGGCGTGAGCGCCGCCAGCCTGATGCACCTGGCCTGGGCCCATGTGCTGGGCAAGGTCAGCGGCCGCGAGCAGGTGGTATTCGGCACCGTGATGCTTGGCCGCCTGCAAGGTGGCGAAGGCGCCGAGCGCGCCATGGGGGTGTTTATCAACACCTTGCCGTTGCGAGTCGACCTAGGGGAACACTCGGTGCGTACAGCCTTACGCGCCACCCATGCCCGCCTGACTCAACTGCTCAGCCATGAGCACGCGCCGCTGGCAGTGGCCCAGCGTTGCAGCGCGGTGCCGGTGGCGACGCCGTTGTTCAGCGTGCTGTTCAACTACCGCCACAGTGCGCCGCAAACCGCTGGCGTGGCCGAAGCGTGGCAGGGTATTGAGCTGCTCAAGGCGCAGGAACAGACCAATTACGGCTTGTCGGTGAGTGTGGATGACCTCGGTGAGGGTTTCAGTCTGGAAGCCATGGGGCAGGGCGCCCGGCGGTTGTGTGACTACCTGCACACTGCACTTGAGCAGGTGGTTGAGGCGCTGGAACACAACCGTGAAATCGCCATCAGCCGCCTGCCGATCCTGGCGGCCGCAGAGCGCAGCCAGCTGGCGGGCTTCAACGCCACCACCCGCACGTTCCCCCGTGAACACACGGTGCAGCGCCTGTTCGAAGCCCAGGCCCAGGCGCGCCCCGGCGCCGTGGCAGTGCTGCATGGCGAGCAGGTGTGGCGCTACGGTGAACTCAACACCCGCGCCAACCGTCTGGCCCATCACCTGCTGGGCTTGGGTGTGCGCCCCGCCGATAACGTGGCGATCCTGCTGCCGCGCTGCATCGACCTGCTGGTCAGCCAACTGGCCGTGCTCAAATGCGCGGCGGCCTATGTGCCGCTGGACATCAACGCACCGGCCGAACGCCAGGGCTTTATGCTGCAGGACAGCGGCGCGACGTGGCTGTTGACGCGCAGCGAGGCGCTCGTTGAATATCCGGCCCGGCGCCTGGACCTGGACACCCTGGCCCTCGACCCGCAACCGAGCCATAACCCGGACTTGTCGCAGTCTTCCGAGAGCGTGGCGTACATCATGTACACCTCCGGCTCCACCGGCACGCCCAAGGGCGTCTTGGTGCCGCATCGCGGTATCACGCGGCTGGTGCTCAACAACGGCTACGCCGACTTCAACGCCGCGGATTGTGTGGCCTTCGCCTCCAACCCGGCGTTCGACGCCAGCACCATGGACGTGTGGGGCGCGTTGCTCAATGGCGGCCAGGTGCAGGTGATCGACCACGCCACCTTGCTCGACCCAGCGGCATTCGTGAAGCCTTGGAGGGTGCGACGGTGCTGTTTGTCACCACGGCGCTGTTCAACCAATACGTGCAGATGATTCCTGAGGCGTTGGCCGGCCTGCGCATCCTGCTGTGCGGCGGGACGTGCCGACCCGGCGGCGTTCCGCACTGTTGGCGCAGGCGCCCGAGTTGCGTTTGGTGCATTGCTACGGCCACGGAAACACCACTTACGCCACCACCTATGAGTGCGCGCGATTGCCGATGACGCCGACAGCGTGCCCGTGGGGCGGCCGATTTCCAACACGCAAATTATCTGTTGGATGCTTGGCAGCAGCCGGTGCCACTGGGGGTGAGCGGTGAAATCTGCATCGGCGGCGACGGCGTGGCCAAGGGTATCTGAACCGCCTGACTGACCGCTGAAAATTGTGCAAGACCCGTTCAACCCAGGCGCCTTGATGTACCGCACCGGCGACCTCGGTCGCTGGACGGCGGACGGCTTGCTTGAGTGCCTTGGGCGCAATGACGATCAGGTCAAAATCGTGGTTTCCGCATTGAGTGGGTGAGATCGAAGCGCGCCTGGCGACCTGTGCGGGCATCCAGACGTGGTGGTGCTGGCGCGTGAGGACGTGCCGGGCGACAAGCGCCTGGTGGCGTATTTCACCTGGGCTGGCGAACCCGTCGGCATCGACAGCGTGCGCGCGCATCTGCAAGGCCAATTACCGGACTACATGCTGCCGTCGGCGTATGTGCCGCTGGCGCATTTGCCGCTGACGGCCAATGGCAAGATTGACCGTAAAGCGTTGCCGGCCCCCAGCGTTGACGCGATGAATAGTCGCGAGTTTGAAGCACCGAGCGATGCGTTGGAGCTGACCCTGGCGCAGCTGTGGGCTGAGGTCTTGAAGCTGGAACAGGTTGGGCGGCATGACAGCTTCTTTGAACTGGGCGGGCATTCGTTGCTGGCGATTCGGCTGGTCAACCTGATGGAAGCGGCGGGGTTGCAGGTGTCCCTGGCTGAGCTGTTCGAGCATGCCAGCGTGGCCTCGGTCGCCGCGATGCTGCAACAACGTACGGATGAACCGGTGCGTGACACCTCGGTGATCACCGTGCGCAGCCGTGGCGCGCAACCGCCGCTGTTCCTGGTCCACGAATTCAGTGGCATGGACGTGTACTTCCCGGCGCTGGGTCAGCACCTGCCCGGTGACTATCCCATCTACGGCTTGCCGGGCGCGGCGCTTGGCGACTCGCACCTGAACACCATGGAAGGCCTGGCGGCGCGCATGGTCGGGCTGATTCGGGGTATCCAGCCCCATGGGCCGTACCGGCTCGCAGGCTGGTCGTTTGGCGGCGTGTTGGCCTATGAAGTGGCGATGCAGTTGTTGGGGCTGGATGAGGCGGTGGCCTTCCTCGGTTTGATCGACAGTTACGTGCCGCGCATGACCGACCAAGGCAAGGCGCGTTGGCACGGGCCGGATGCGCTCAAGCGGCATTTGCTGTTGCAGTGCACGGCGTATTGGACAGCACAAGGAGGTGTGGATGAGCTGGCGAGGCTTGAACACTTGGAGGCGGGCATTGGACAGCTGGACTTTGCGGGTCTGCTGCAACGCTGTCGCGATGAAGGTTTGCTATACGCGCAAATGGCAGCGGCTGCGGACGCGGACCTCTTGAGTTTTATCGAGCGAGAGGTCGGGCATGGGCATGCGTTGGCGCATTACAGCCTGTTCCCATTGCCGGTTGCGGTGCACCTGTTCAGCGCTATGCAACGGACGACCGAGTTGTCCCGGCGCAGTGACACGCTGGGTTGGCAGGACGCGTTGGCGCCGGGGCAATTGCGCCAGGTGCAGGTGCCGGGGGATCACCAGAGCATGATGCAGGCGCCGCATATCCAGGCGTTGGGCCGTGCGATGACTGAGGTGTTGGCGGTGGGTGTGCCGGTCGCTGAGGCGGCGCATCAACCGTTGTTGCGTATTCAGAGTGGGCGGGCGGGGTATGCGCCGGTGTTTTGTGTGCCCGGCGCGGGGGACAGCGTCACCGGGTTTGTGGGGTTGAGCGAGGCCCTGGGGCGCGACTGGCCTTTGTTGGGTTTGCAGCCACGAGGCTTGGATGGCGAGGCGGTGCCGCATAGCCAGGTGGAAGCGGCGGCGCAGTGTTATCTGGCGGCGCTGGCGCAGGAGTGCCCGCAGGGGCCGGTGCATTTGGTTGGGCATTCGTTTGGCGGCTGGGTGGCGTTGGAGATGGCGCTGCGGCTGCAGGCGATGGGCCGTGAGGTGGCGTCGTTGACGGTTATTGACAGTGAATCGCCTGGGGGTTTGGGTAAGCCTTATACGACCACGGCGGCGTTGTTGCGGTTGATCGAGGCGATGCAGTTGGCGGCTGGGAAGCCGTTGGGCATAGACCCGGTGGAGTTTGCCGAGCGTGATGAAGTGGCGCAGCGCCAATGGCTGCATGCAGGGATGGTGGGCGTGGGGTTGTTGCCGGGGCGCTCTGCGGTGGATGCCATGGATGGGCCGGCGCGCACGTATGCGGCGGCGTTGCGCACGGTGTATCGACCTTTGCAGCGTTATAACGGGGTGGTGCGGTTGGTGTTGGCTGAGGATCCTTCGCTGGATGCGGCGGGGAATCAGCGGGAGCAGGGGTTGATGGTTGAGGGGTGGCGGCGGCAGGGGAGCGGGTTGCAGGTTTGGTATGGGCCGGGGAACCACTTTACGTTGCTTAAGGCGCCGAATGTGTTGGGGTTGGCGCGGTGGTGGGTTGAGGGGGTGGTGATTGGGGAGTGTAACGTTTCGCAAACTCGGAATGCTCGCGGTATTGGCGGTTGCCATCGGCCTTGTCGTCTACACCGTTCAAGCACCCGCCGACGCGCCGCAATACCTCACCGCCACGGCTGAACGGGGTGATATTGAAAATGCCGTCCTGGCTACTGGCGTGCTGGAAGGCATCAAGCAGGTTGACGTCGGTGCCCAGGTTTCCGGGCAGTTGAAGTCGCTCAAGGTCAAGGTCGGCGACAAGGTGAAGAAGGGCCAATGGCTCGCCGAAATTGACCCGTTGATCCTGCAAAATACCCTGCGCAAAGCCCAGGTTGATGAAGAAAACCTGCAGGCTCAGCGACGTGCCACGGCGGCGCAGCTCAAGCAGGCCAAGTCTGTCTATGAGCGCTACAAAGGCTTGCAGGTCGACGAATCGGTGTCGCGCCAGGATTTTGAGGACGCCGAGTCGACCTTTCAGGTGCAGCAAGCCAACCTGTTGTCCCTGGATGCGCAGATCAAAAGCGCGCATATCCAGATCGACACCGCCAAGGTCAACCTGGCCTATACTCGCATCGTCGCGCCCATCGACGGTGATGTGGTCGGCATCGTCACCCAGGAAGGCCAGACGGTGATTGCCAGCCAGTTGGCGCCGGTACTGCTCAAGCTGGCGGACCTGGACACCATGACCGTCAAGGCCCAGGTGTCCGAGGCGGATGTGATTCACATCAGCCCCGGCCAGCAGGTGTATTTCACCATCCTCGGCGAGGCCGACAAGCGCTACTACGCCAAGCTGCGTGGCACGGAGCCGGCGCCGCAGAGCTTCCTCGAGACCCCGACCGCCGGCACGCCCAAGCAGAACACGGCGGTGTTTTACAACGCGCTGTTCGACGTGCCCAACCCCGACCACCGTCTGCGCATCGCTATGACCGCCCAGGTGCGGATCGTGCTCGATACTGCCCAGGCCGCCTTGATGGTGCCGGTGGCGGCGCTCGGTGCGCGTAATGCCAATGGCAGCTATCCGCTGCGCGTGCTGGATGCCAAGGGCAAGGCCGTGTCGCGCGATGTGCAGACCGGCATCAATAACAACGTCAAAGTGCAGATTCTGGACGGCCTGGTCGAGGGCGATAAAGTGGTGATCGGTGACGCATCGCCTGTTGTGGCGGGGAGTTGACCCATGACCCAGCCACTGTTGGAACTCAAGGGCATCACCCGCAGTTTCATGGCCGGCGAGCGTGAGTTCATTGCGCTCAAGGGTATCGACCTGACCATTCACGCCGGGGAAATGCTCGCGATTATCGGCGCTTCCGGCTCGGGTAAATCGACGCTGATGAACATCCTTGGCGGCCTGGATTACGCCACTGCCGGCAGCTACAAGATCAATGGCATCGAAACTCGCTCGCTGGGCGATGAGCAACTGGCGGAACTGCGCCGCGATTACTTCGGCTTTATCTTCCAGCGCTACCACTTGCTCGCGCACCTGAGTGCTTTGCACAACGTGGAAATGCCGGCGATTTACGCCGGTACTCCCGAGGCACAACGCCACAGCCGCGCACGCGATTTGCTCACGCGCCTGGGCCTGGCGGGGCACACCAGTCACCGGCCGAGCCAGTTGTCCGGTGGGCAGCAACAGCGGGTGAGTATTGCCCGCGCGTTGATGAACGGCGGTGAGGTGATCCTCGCCGACGAGCCCACCGGTGCCCTCGACACCCACAGCGGCAAGGAGGTGATGCGCATCCTAGCCGAGCTGCACGCCGCCGGGCACACGGTGATTATTGTGACCCACGACCCGAAGGTCGCGGCGAATGCCCAGCGCATTGTCGAGGTGTGTGACGGCGAGATTGTCAGCGACAAGGCCAATGACCGTGTCGGGCTGGACGCGCCCACTGAGGCGCCCATCGAGACCCGGCGCAGCGGCGCCCGACGGTTGGTGGCGAGCCTGGGTTTGTTCAAGGAAGCGTTCAACATGGCCTGGGTCGCGCTGATTTCCCATCGCATGCGCACCTTGCTGACCATGCTCGGTATCGTCATCGGTATCACCTCGGTGGTGTCGATCTCGGCCATCGGCGAAGGTGCCAAGCGTTATGTGCTCAAGGACATCCAGGCCATCGGCAGCAACACCATCGACATCTTTTCCGGTACCAGTTTTGGTGACAGCCGCGCGTCAGCCATCGAGACGCTGATGCCGTCGGATGTGGAGGCATTGAATCAGCTGTATTACGTCGACAGTGCCACGCCGGTGGTGGGGCGTAACCTGCTGCTGCGTTTTGGCAATATCGACCTGGATGCACAGGTCAATGGTGTCAGCGACCGCTACTTCAAAGTCAAAGGGCTGAAGCTGGAAGCCGGGATTGCCTTCAGCGAAAACGACGCGCGGCGCCAGGCGCAGGTGGTGGTGATCGACCACAACACCCGGCATCGCCTGTTCGGGCCGAATGTGGACCCGTTGGGCCAGGTGATCCTGGTCGGCAACCTGCCGTGTACGGTGATTGGTGTGACGGCCGACAATAAGAACATGTTCGCCGCCAGCAAGGCGCTGAACGTGTGGGTGCCTTACGAAACCGCGGCCGGACGCCTTCTGGGCCAGCGCCATCTGGACAGCATCACCGTGCGTATCAAGGACGGCCAGCCGAGCAAGGTGGTGGAAGAAAACGTCAATAAGCTCATGCTGCAACGCCATGGCACCAAGGATTTTTTCACCAATAACCTCGACAGCATCATGCAGACGGTTCAGAAAACCAGCCGCTCGCTGGCGCTGCTGTTGTCGCTGATCGCGGTGATCTCGTTGTTGGTGGGCGGCATCGGGGTGATGAACATCATGCTGGTGTCGGTCACCGAGCGTACCCGCGAGATCGGCATTCGCATGGCGGTGGGGGCGCGTCAGTCGGATATCCGCCAGCAGTTTCTGGTGGAGGCGGTGATGGTGTGCTTGATCGGCGGGATGATCGGGATCTCGTTGTCCTTTGCGATCGGCTATCTGTTTTCGTTGTTTGTGAAGGAGTGGGAGATGGTGTTTTCCTTAGGCTCGATCGTGACCGCGTTTGCCTGCTCGACCCTGATCGGCATTGTGTTTGGCTTTGTGCCGGCCAGGAATGCGGCGCGGCTGGACCCGATTGAGGCGTTGGCACGGGACTGACTGGATCAGGTATCACTGACACTTTAGATCAAATGTGGGAGCGGGCTGCTCGCGAAAGCGGTGGGTCAGCAGTACATTTGGCGCTGACACACCGCATTCGCGAGCAAGCCCGCTCCCACAGGGTTTTTTGGTGATTCAGAGGATTGTGACCGTTCCTTCCTCAGTCGCATACATCCACCGCAATAACGAATGCCGCCCACTGATCCCCAGCTTGATTGCGGCGCGCTTGAGGTAACTCTCGATGGTGTTGACCTTCAGCGTCAGTTGCTCCGCCAACTCCGGTGCAGTGCGCCCGGCTAGCAGACCAACGCACACCTCGAGTTCGCGGTTGGACAAGGTCAGCCCCGATTGCACCAGGCGTTCTTCAATGCGTCGGCGCAGGGTTTCGATGCCCTGGTTTTCCGGCATTGCCGGGTCGTTGTTCTGGCGGCACGGCTGGATCGCGGTGATGTGTTTTTCCACCATCGGCAGCAGCAGCGTGGAGAAGTCCTGCAGCATGCTGCGTTCTTGCGGCGAAAAACTTTCCGACTGGTGCGAGCGGTACACCGACAACACGTAGCTTACATCGTCCTTGCGGCGCGTGAGGTGCAGTTGGGCTGCCGGTTGTTCTGCGCCTAAGGCCACTACCGAATCGGTGTAGACCGGGCTGATCCGGCGGCGGGTATGGCCTTCGGCACCCACCCGCAGCTGCGTGATATGGGTAGCGTCCACTGCCAGTTGGGTAAGGATGAGGTCATGCAGCATACGTGGGAAGTGGCGACTGCCGGTGCTGGCGATGACCTTGCCTATATGTGGGAACAGGTGTGAGTTCATCAGTTCTTCCATGAGTTTCGAGTGCAGGTATTCAGCCTTATAGCGACGGGGTTTAATAAGGTAACCAGGGTGAATAACCTACGGTGATAATCCTCCCGCCGAGACCTATGCTAGTACAGCATTGCGAGCTGAGGGGGATCCAATCTGGAAAAATCAGATTAAAAACGCATAACGATGGTCGGACCTGTCCGACTCACCGTGTGTGGGAAAGTATTACTTGGCATGTAGGCCTTATTTTACTGCGTGCTCTTCTATCATCGCCTGACGCGGGGCGGCGCGGGTGCACTTGGCCAGCGCCTGCTGCACATCCGCCAGCAGGTCGGCGATGTCTTCCAGCCCCACCGACAATCGCACCAGGCCTTCACTGATACCGTGTTGCGCGCGTTCTTCCGGGGTGTAGGTGGAATGGGTCATGCTCGCCGGGTGCTGGGCCAGTGACTCGGCATCGCCCAGGCTCACCGCGCGGGTGAACAGCTTGAGGGCATTCATGAAGCGCCGCCCGGTCTCAATCCCGCCCTTGAGTTCGAAGGCGATCATGCCGCCGGACTGCTTCATCTGCCGCGCCGCCAGTTCGTACTGTGGGAAAGAACGCAGCCCGGGGTAGGTCACCCACTGCACGGCCGGGTGCGCCTGCAAAGCTTCGGCCACTGCCTGGGCATTGCTGCAATGGCGATCCATGCGCAGCGCCAACGTCTTGAGGCCGCGCATCAGCAAGGACGCATCCTGTGGCGACATCACCGCGCCGGTCAGGTCCTTGAGCCCTTGCAGGCGGATGCGTTGCGCCAGGGCCTGGCTGCTCACGGCGATACCCGCAGTGATATCGCCGTGGCCGCTGAGGTACTTGGTGGCTGAGTGCACCACCACGTCGGCACCCAGTTCCAGAGGGCGTTGCAGGTAAGGCGTGCAGTAGGTGTTGTCGACTACCACCGTGACATTCGGTTGCTGGTGCGCAAGTTCGGCCACGGCGGCAATGTCCACCAGACGCAGGTTGGGGTTGGCTGGGGTTTCGCAGTAGATCATGCGGGTGGCGGGGGAGAGTGCCGCACGTAAGGCGGCCAGGTCGGTGAGGTCGACATGGCGCACCTTGATGCCGAACTCGCCAATGCCATGGTGCAGCAGGGCGAAGGTGCAACCGTAGAGGGTCTGGCTGACGATCACTTCATCGCCAGGGCGCAGCAGGGTCCAGAACGTCGCGGCAATCGCGCCCATGCCGGAGCTGAAGGCCACGGCGGCCTCGCCGTTTTCCAGGGCGGCCATGCGCGTTTCCAGCAGGGCCAGGGTTGGGTTAGAGATGCGTGTATAGAAGTGGCCGCTGGCTTCGCCGGCAAAACAGGTGGCGCCGTATTCGGCGGTGGGGAAGGCGAAGGTGGCGGACAGGTAGATCGGCGGAACGAGGGCGCCGTGGTGGTCTTTGGGGTCATAGCCGTGGTGGATGGCGCGGGTGGAAAAGCCGCATGCATTATGTTTATTGTTCATGTCGGGCGCTCCTTATTTCCTACAATGCTATGCTCATAACCAAGGAAGAAAGTTGCAAAGTTTGCCGATATTTCCCGCGTTAAGGGATGGAACGTCCATAAAAATAATGAGTAGAGGCAAGATATGCCCGTCAATCTTGATCGCACTGACAAGGCTCTTTTGAACGCGTTGCAAGGCAATGCCCGTCTGACCGTGGCGGAGTTGGCTGACCGGGTGGCCCTGACCACCTCACCGTGTTGGCGCCGGGTGCGGAGCCTGGAGGAGAGTGGGGTGATCAGTGGGTATCAGGCGATCCTGTCGCCCAAGGCGTTGGGGTATGGGGTGACGGCGTTTGTCAGTATCATGATGGACAGTCATACGCGGGAAATTGCTCGGGCGTTTGAGCAGCGGCTGTTGGAGATTCCTGAGATTGTGGCGTGCCATAACGTGTCGGGGCGGTATGATTTTTTGCTTGAGGTGGTGGCTCGGGATCTGGAGTCGTTTGGGGAGTTTGCGCGGGAGGTGTTGCAGACGTTGCCTTGTGTTAAGGAGATTTATTCGAGTTTTTCGTATAAGTCGGTGCGGCGGTTGCGGGTGATTCCTTTGCCGGAGTGATTGGGTACATATCCGTTGCTGCGGTAGCAGCGGCTTAGGGTTCCGCGATGCCCAAGTGAGCCCTCAGCGTGACTTGAAATACCCGCGTGGCGTGGTGCCGGTCATGCCCTTGAAGAAAGCGATCAACGCGCTGTCACTGGCAAAGCCCAACTCGAAAGCGCAGTAGCCCAGGCTCCGGCCGCTCGCAAGCAGTTCGATGACCCGCATCAAACGCCACTGTTGGCGCCATTGCTGATACCCCAGGCCGGTTTCCCGCAGGAAAATCCTGCCGATGGTCTTGGCGCTGGCGCCAATCTGCTTTTCCAGCTCTTGCAGGGTGGGCGGCAGCGTTTGGAGATCGACCAGCAACGGTGCCAGGCGTTTATCCTGCGGCAAGGGCAGGAGCATCGGTTGCTCGGTAGCAGCCTGGATTTCGTCCAGGCACAGCCCCAACAAATGGGCGTACCGGCCGGCCTGCCAGTCGGTCTCGAAGGGCGCCATCGCCATCGGTTCCAGCACCGCGCGCAACAAGGCGCTCACCTCGATCACCCGTACCTGTTTCGGCAATTGCTCGGCCAACGCCGGGCTCACATACATCGAACGGTAATCCACGGTTTTGTGCATCACCGCGCGATGGGGTACGCCGCAGGGTATCCACGCCGCGCGCGTAGGCGGCAGCAGGCAAAGTTGGTTGTCCAGGGTGATACGGGTGCAGCCTTGCTGAGTGAACAACAGTTGCCCACGTTGGTGCCGGTGCAGACCGGAGTCATGGTCGCCAAGCAGTGCGGCGATGCCGATGACCGGGGTCGTCAAGCGGTCGGGATCGAAAGATGCGGTGGCGGAGAGCCAGGCCATAGGTTGTCCGATTCGATGGATAAACTGTCGAAGTTTGGATAATACCCCAGTCGCCAGTCCTTACACTCCTTGCGCTGTTAAATGGGAGTGAGTGATGAACGTTAAAAACCTGCTGGTGCTGGCGATGGCGTTGCTGATGTTTCCGCAACTGGCCCAAACGCTGTATAGCCCGGCCCTGGGTGACATCGGCCGGGCCTTTGCGGTCGGGCCTGAACGGGCAGGGCAGACACTGTCGGTGTACTTCCTGGCGTTCGCCTTTGGCGTCGTGGTGTGGGGCCGGCTGTGTGATCGCTGGGGGCGGCGGCCGGTGATGTTGGCCGGGTTGGCGCTGTACGTTGGCGCCTCGGCGCTGGCCTTGAAAATGACCACGTTCAACGCTTTGCTGCTGGCCCAGGCCTTGGCGGCGTTTGGCGCGGCCGTGGGTTCGGTCGTCACGCAGACGCTGTTGCGCGACCGCTACCATGGCGCCGAACTGGCCCAGGTGTTTTCGCTGATGGGCATTGCCCTGGCTGCCAGCCCGGCACTGGGTCTGTTCAGTGGCGCGACGCTGGTGCAGTACTTTGGCTATCGCGGCGTGCTCACCGGTTTGCTGCTGCTTGCACTGGCGCTGTGGGGTTGGTGCTTGTGGGCCTTGCCCGAGACGCGGCCTGCATCGTTACCGACGGCATCGCTGCCCCAGACCTTGGGCCTGATGCTCAGGGACGCGGGAATATGGCGTTCGGTCGGCTTGGTGGCGGCGTTCAATATTGCACTGTTCGGCTATTACAGCGTGGGCCCGTTTATCTTCGCGCGACAGGGGTTGTCTGCCGCCGAGTTCGGCTACAGCGGCGTGCTACTGGCGCTGGGGTCAGGGCTTGGCGCGTGGCTGAACACGCGCTTGCTCAAGCGCGGCATGAACGGTGAGCAGTTGGTGCTGACCGCTGCAGCTATCGCGGTGCTGGGTGGTTTGTTGGTACTGCTGCTGCAGCACAGCTGGTTATTCGTAGGGCCGATGTTGCTGGTGGTGTTGGCGTTCGGCATGGCGATTCCCAATGTGTTGGGGGCCGCGTTGGTCGCCTATCGCGACCGGCTGGGCACCGCCGCTGCGCTGTTTGGCTTGATGTATTACCTGCTGATCGGTGCCGGGCTCAGCTTGGTAGCCTGGGCCCAGGATCTGGGTTGGAGCCTGTTGATCTGTGGTCTGGCGGCGCTGTGGCTGGCAGCGCCGCGTGTGTTCAGAAGTTGACCGTGGCGCTCAGGCGTGCGGTCAACGGCGCGCCCTGGAACAGGTAGTCATCGCCCATGTATTCGCCCGCGTCGCGCCAGTAGCGCTTGTCGAACAGGTTGTCGACGCTCAGGCGAAACACCGTCTCATAGCCATCGAGTTTGGTGGTGTAGCGACTGCCGACATTGACCACCGCGTAATCCCCGACCTCAACATTGCCGGTGCGGTTGGCGGACTTCTTGGCGCTGTATTGCACGCCACCGAGCACGGCCAACCCGTTCACCCACGGCAGGGCGTAGTCGGCGTACACGCTGGCGCGCAGTTTGGGCACGTTTATCGCCTGATGGCCTTCGTAATCCGGCGTGCCGCTGCCGTTCACCCGCGCGCGAATCGCCGCCACGCTGGTTGCGATTTGCAGGCGGTCGGTGGCCCAGCCGTTGGCCGACAATTCAATCCCGGTGTTCTTTTGCTGGCCCTGTTGCACGTAGGTGAACTCGATACCTTCGGGCTTGGCGTATTGATAGGCCTGGCGCGTCTGGAACACGGCGGCGGCGAAGCTGATGCGGCGCCAGTCGTATTTTACGCCGGCTTCGATTTGGCGTGAGACGGTTGGGGCAAGGGTGTCGCCTTTATGGGTGGCGAACCACGGCGCCGTACCGCCCAGTGACAGGCCCTTGCTGTAGCTGGTGTACAGCGAGATGTTTTCCACTGGCTTATAGATCAGCGAGGCTTGCGGCAAGAATACGTATTGCTGCGTGTGGCGATTTTCGTTGCCATTCACATCGAAGGCTTTTTCATCCAGGCGTACCTCGCGACCACCGAGGATGGTTTGCCATTGTTCGTTGAAACGAATGCGGTCGGTGACGAACAGGCCGTACTGGCGGCTGTCGAGGTTGCGGTGGCTGTCTTTCAGCGGTTTATCGGTAGGCTTGAAAGTCGGTGCGTCTTCGTTGATGTTGCCGCTGCCGATGTATTCGTTGACCGCTTCGCGTTTGTCGATCACCCGGCGGAACGCGCTGGTGCCAAAGGTCAGTTCATGGCCCAGGCCTGCGGTGTCGAACAGCCCGGTCATGGCTGCCTGGATTTCATCGTCGCGGCGGGTGTCGTCGGGGCTGCGGTAGTCGTAGATGTCGTAGTTGCCTTCGGGAGTGAAGTGATTGCCGAAGCCCTGGGTGTCGCCACCCCACGCAAACGAACTGTAATCGTCAATCACCACCTTGCTGCGCGCCGCACTTACGCTGCCTTTCCACTGATCACTGAAGCGGTACTCGAAATTGCCGTTGAGGTTCAGCGACTCAATGCCGACCTGTTTGGAACCACTCTGGTGCCCCAACAGCTTTTTCGGTGACGCGCCATGCGGTACTTCGGTTCCCCCCAACAGCTGATACCCCGGCACCGAGCGCTGTTGCTTGTTCTGGTACTCCGCATCCAGTTGCAGCAGCGCATCGGGGCTGATGTTCCAGTCGAAGGCCAGGGACACAAAATCGCGCTGGCCATTGGCGTGTTCCACATAGGCATTGAGGTCTTCATGGGCGACGTTGGCGCGCAGGCCGAACTGCTGCTCGCTGCCAAACCAACCGCCGACATCGGTGGCGACATAGCCGCTGCCGCGATCATCAGTGGACACGGTCACCGAACGCACATCCTCTGGGCGCTTGGTCACGTAGTTGATCACGCCGCTGGGCTCGGAAATCCCGCTTTGCAAACCGGCCAGGCCTTTGAGTACTTCCACTTGCTGCTTGTTTTCCAGGGCGACGTTCTGCTCGCCGGTGATGGTGCGCCCGTTGATCTTGTAGCTGCTTGCCGCGTTCAGCGAGAAGCCGCGCACCACAAAATTTTCGTAGTAGCCGATGGGGGCGTAGCTGTCGCCCACCGAGGCGTCGTTGCGCAGCACTTCACTGAGCAGGCGGGCTTGCTGGTCCTTGATCATGGCGGCGTTGATCACGGTGATCGAAGCGGGCGTTTCGAGCAACGGCGCTTCATCGAAGCCACCGACCGAGGCGGTGTTGGTGCGATACCCCGATTCATCCTGACCCTGGACGTTCACTGCCGGCAGTTCTATTTCAGCTGCCAGGCTGCTACCGATACCGCCGCTGAGCAGCAGGCCGAGGGCGAAACGTGAAGTGACGACGGGGCGAAAACGCAAAACCATGGGGCAAGGCCTTAAAGCGCAGGGCGGGGGGGCGCATAAGCTAGGTGGATCGACGGGGTTTTACAAGTTATTGAGAGTGGCACAGCACATTTCAGCTGGAGCGCTTGAGGGTCTCGCTCGGCAGCTCTTGGAACAACGCCCGATAGCTATTGGAAAACCGCCCCAAATGCCAGAACGACCAATTCATCGCCACTTCCGCCACGGTAGTGTCCGTTGAACTCAGCAACTCGCGCCGCGCCCCGTTCAAGCGGCGCAAGCGCAACCACTGCGCCGGGCTCATGTCGGTGTAGGTCTTGAAGCCTTGCTGCAATTGGCGCAACGGCACGCCAGCAATCTGCGCCAGTTCCAGCAGGTTGACGGTTTCATCCGGCGCATCCGCCGCCCATTCACCGATGCGTGCCATCAACCGGCGTTCTTCGCTGCGCCGTTGCAGTGAGCTGCGGTCCAGGCACACACAGGCGTTGTCGAGGATGAACAGGCAGTCGTCGAGCAACTGTTGGGTGAGGGCATCGCGGCTGATCGGGTCGACGGTCGCAGACAAGCGCGTGAGGGTGCCACTGAGCCAGCGGGTGAACAGCGCGTTCTGCTGGCAGGTCAGCGGCGCCATGAACAGGCCCTCGAGTTTGGCCACATCCAAACCATGGCGCTGCACGAACTGCGGGCCGAACACCACCGCCACTTCGCGGTAGTTTTCCGGGGTGATCCAGGTGTTGTGGCTTTCGCCATTGAGCATGTACAGCGCGTTGTCGCTGCCGTCGAAACAGAACGCCAGTGAGCCTGGCGGTGCGTTGAAATGCTGTTCCACGCGGGTGTTCATGCACTCTTCGTACACCTGCACGCCTTGCAGGTCGAGGTAGCGAACCTGCCCGGCAAAATGCCCCGGGGACATCTGCTGGTAGTGCTGCACCCAACCGGGTGTCGCACTGCATTGAGCGGCCACATCACCGGTGGTGAAGGCCTGTACGCGCAAAGCTGTTGCCTGTGTCATGGGTGATCCGTGCGCACTCTATTGGTGCGTTGTGCTGCGTGCAAAGTGGATAGATGCCGTTACAAGGCTGGCCCAAGATAGACCTCAATGCGCCAGGAGTACAAGCCGGCGCATCATCCAACCCATGACGAGGTCCTTATGAACGCCCCCTTCGATCAGCTGCACGCCTGGCTGAAAGAACACAAGATTACCGAAGTCGAATGCGTGATCAGTGATTTGACTGGCATCGCACGCGGCAAGATTGCGCCCACCAATAAGTTCCTGCATGAGCGAGGCATGCGCCTGCCGGAAAGTGTGTTGCTGCAAACGGTAACCGGGGACTTTGTCGACGACGACGTCTACTACGACCTGCTCGACCCGGCCGACATCGACATGATCTGCCGCCCGGTGGCCAACGCCACGTACGTCATCCCTTGGGCGATCGAACCCACCGCCATCGTGATCCATGACACCTTCGACAAGCAGGGCAACCCCATCGAGTTGTCGCCGCGCAACGTGCTGAAGAAGGTGCTGCAGCTTTACACCGACCAAGGCTGGCAGCCGATTGTCGCGCCGGAAATGGAGTTCTACCTGACCCAGCGCTGCGAAGACCCGGACCTGCCGTTGAAAACCCCGGTTGGTCGCTCCGGTCGCGCCGAAACCGGCCGCCAGTCGTTTTCCATCGACGCCGCCAACGAATTCGACCCACTGTTTGAAGATGTCTACGACTGGTGCGAATTACAGGGCCTTGACCTCGATACGCTGATCCACGAAGACGGCCCGGCGCAGATGGAAATCAACTTCCGCCACGGCGATGCGCTGGATCTGGCCGACCAGATCACCGTGTTCAAACGCACCCTGCGCGAGGCCGCACTGAAGCACAACGTGGCGGCGACGTTCATGGCCAAGCCGGTGGCCGATGAGCCGGGCAGCGCCATGCATTTGCACCAGAGCGTGGTGGACATCGCCACCGGTAAGCCAGTGTTTGTCGATGCCGACGGCAAGATGAGCCAACTGTTTTTGCATCACATCGGCGGCTTACAGAAGTACATCCCCAAGCTGCTGCCGATGTTCGCCCCGAATGTGAACTCGTTCCGCCGCTTCCTGCCCGACACCTCGGCGCCGGTCAATGTGGAGTGGGGCGAAGAAAACCGCACTGTCGGCCTGCGCGTGCCAACTTCCAGCCCCGAGGCGATGCGCGTGGAAAACCGTTTGCCGGGCGCCGATGCCAATCCGTACCTGGCGATTGCCGCAAGTCTGCTGTGTGGCTACCTGGGCATGATCGAAAAGATCGAGCCGAGCGCGCCGGTGGAAGGCCGCGCCTATGAGCGCCGCAACCTGCGACTGCCGTTCACCCTCGAAGATGCCCTGGCGCGGATGGAGGACTGCGACACGGTCAAGCAGTACCTGGGCGAAAAGTTCGTGCGCGGCTACGTCGCGGTCAAGCGCGCCGAGCATGAGAATTTCAAGCGGGTGATCAGTTCCTGGGAGCGTGAGTTCCTGCTGTTGAGCGTCTAAAAAACTAAAAGGGGTGTCGATATGCGTCTTGCGAAAAAGCTTCTCCCGCTGGCCCTGGTGGCGGCGTTCAGCAGTGCCGGCCAGGCCGCGCCGACGGTGAGCGTCTATAACTGGACCGACTATATCGGCGAGACCACCTTGGCTGACTTCCAGGCCAAGACCGGGATCAAGGTGATCTACGACGTGTTCGACTCCAACGAGACCCTGGAAGGCAAGCTGCTCGCAGGCCGCACCGGCTATGACGTGGTGGTGCCGTCCAACCACTTCCTGGCGCGCCAGGTGAAAGCCGGGGCGTTCCTGAAACTCGACCGCTCGCAGTTGCCCAACTTCAAGAACCTCGACCCCAAGCTGCTCAAGTTGCTGGAGAACAACGACCCGGGCAACGCGCACTCGGTGCCGTACCTGTGGGGCACCAATGGCATTGGCTATAACGTCGACAAGGTCAAACAGGTGCTGGGCGTCGACCACATCGACTCGTGGGCGGTGCTGTTCGAACCCGAGAACATTAAGAAGCTGCACGAGTGCGGCGTCGCCTTCCTCGACTCGGCAGATGAACTGTTCCCGGCGATCCTCAACTACATGGGCAAGAACCCGCGCAGCGAGAACCCTGAGGATTACAAGCAGGCCGAAGCCAAGCTGTTGACGCTGCGGCCCTACATCACCTATTTCCATTCCTCCAAGTACATTTCGGACTTGGCTAACGGCGATATCTGCGTGGCCTTCGGCTATTCAGGGGACGTATTCCAAGCGGCCAATCGCGCCAAGGAAGCCAAGAATGGCGTGAATATCGCCTACTCGATTCCTAAGGAGGGCTCCAACCTGTGGTTCGACCTGCTGGCCATTCCGGCCGACGCGAGCAACCTGAAAGAAGCCCACGCCTTTATCAACTATTTGCTCGACCCTGAGGTGATCGCCAAGGTCAGTGCGTCGGTGGGTTATGCCAACGCCAACCCCGCCGCCAAACCCTTCATGGCGCCGGAACTGGTGAATAACCCTGAGGTTTACCCCTCCCAGGAAGTGCTCGACAAACTCTATATTTCCACCACGCCGACCCCGACGACCATGCGCCTGATGACCCGCGCCTGGAGCAAAGTGAAGACCAATAAATGACTCAGTCCCAAGACCACGCCCAGTCCTACTATCGGGCTTCGGCGAATGCCATGCCCGAGCGTCCAGCGCTGGGCGCTGACCTCAGCGCCGATGTGTGTGTGATCGGCGGTGGTTTCACCGGCGTCAACACGGCCATTGAGCTGGCCCAGCGCGGGCTCTCGGTGATTCTGCTGGAGGCCCGGCGCATCGGCTGGGGCGCCAGCGGGCGCAACGGCGGGCAGTTGATTCGCGGCATCGGCCACGACGTGTCGGGGTTTGCCAAGTATGTAGGCGAGGAGGGCGTGCGTTACCTGGAGCGGTCCGGGATTGATTCGGTGGCGCTGGTGGGCGAGCGCATTCGTCAGCACAGCATTGACTGCGATTTACGTTGGGGCTTTTGCGAGCTGGCCAATACCCCGGCGCAATTCGCCGCGTTCAAGGGGGAACAGCAGAGCCTGGCGGCGCTTGGGTATGCGCATGAAACGCGGCTGGTCGAACCGCAGGACATGCAGCAAGTGGTCGGCTCGACGGCCTATGCCGGTGGCCTGGTGGACATGGGCTCCGGGCACCTGCACCCGCTGAACCTGGTACTCGGCGAGGCCCAGTTGGCCGAGTCGCTCGGGGTGCGGATTTTCGAGCACACCCAGGTCCTCGAACTGATCCACGGCGACACCGTGCAAGTACGCTGCGCCGCAGGCACGGTGCGTGCCGCTAAGTTAGTGCTGGCCTGCAATGCACACCTGGAAGAGTTGGAGCCACGCTTGAGCGGCAAAGTACTGCCAGCGGGCAGCTACATCATCGCCACCGAGCCTTTATCAAAGGACGTCGCCAAGCAACTGATCCCGCAGAACCTGGCGCTGTGCGACCAGAAAGTCGGGTTGGATTACTACCGGCTTTCCGCTGACCGCCGCCTGCTGTTCGGCGGTGCCTGCCATTACTCCGGGCGTGACCCGGCGGACATCGCCGCCTATATGCAACCGAAGCTGCTCAAGGTGTTCCCGCAGTTGGCAGGTACCGCCATCGAGTTCCAGTGGGGCGGCAAGATCGGCATTACCGCCAATCGTTTTCCCCAAGTTGGGCGGCTCGAGCAATACCCGAATGTCTTCTATGCCCAAGGCTATTCCGGGCATGGGCTGAACGTGACGCACTGGTGCGCAAAGCTTTTGGCCGAAGCCATTCATGCCGGTCATAGCCAAGGCCTGGATACCTTCAGCCAGGTGCCGCACATGACGTTTCCGGGCGGCAAGGCCTTGCGTTCACCGCTGCTGGCGCTGGGGATGTTGTGGTTCCGGCTGCGGGAGCTGGTTAGCTGAGGCGCCGCGATCCAAATGTAAGAGTGGGCTTGCTCGCGCAAGCGGAGTGTCAGTTGGCTTATTCGGTACTGGTTGGTGGGTACTGGGGTGACGGTGAATGCAATTCTGCCGGGGTCGACCTTTTTCGATGGCCTGGAACAGATGCTTAAAGGCGCCACAGCAGTAGGCGCCGCGATCCAAATGTAAGAGTGGGCTTGCTCGCGCAAGCGGAGTGTCAGTTGGCTTATTCGGTACTGGTTGGTGGGTACTGGGGTGACGGTGAATGCAATTCTGCCGGGGTCGACCTTTTTCGATGGCCTGGAACAGATGCTTAAAGGCGCCACAGCCCAGTCTGGGCGCAGCGCGCGGGAAGAGGCAGGCGTGTTTGTGCGTCATGCGCGGCCCACCTCGATCATCCAGCGCGCGGCGAATGTGGATGAAGTGGCGAACCTGGTGGCGTACATTGCTTCACCCCTGTCTTCTGCAACCACAGGTGCCGCGTTACGGGTCGACGGTGGTGTTGTCGACAGCATGGCGATCTGATTTTTTTACTTTGTTGGAGTATTTATTGTGGCAACAGCTTCTTCTGTTATTGAAGTACCGGTTTCGGCCGATCAGGTTTGGCAGTTGGTCGGTGGCTTTAACGCGCTGCCGGATTGGCTGCCGTTGATCGTCAAGAGCGAGGCGCGCGACGGCGGGCGTGTGCGTCATTTGGAAACTGCAGATGGCGGCGTCGTGGTTGAGCGTTTGCAGAGCTTCGATAACGTGGCGCGCACTTATACCTACACCATTGAGCAGTCGCCGTTTCCGGTGAGTGCCTACCTGGCGACGTTGCAGGTTGAGGCGTTGACGGAGGCGTCGGCGAAAGTGACCTGGTCCGGCGTGTTTACCCCGGCGGTGGGGACTACGGACGTGGCGGTGGAGGAGTTGTTTACCGGCGTGTACAGCGGTGGGCTTGAGGCGCTGCGGGCTAACTTCCCGGCCTGATTTAAGAGGCGCTGCAGCTCCCACAGAAAGCAGAGCACTGCGGTCACCCGTCAAAGCTTAGCGCAACACAAAAAGTTGCGTAGGTACCCACATTATTTTGTGGTGTTTGGGCTATTCGGGCATCAGCTGCTGCCGACACTCCAGCACCAACCGCGCACCACCACTCTGGCTGCTGCCGACCTCCAGCTTGAACCCGTGCAAGTTGATGATCGCCGCCACAATCGACAATCCCAACCCGAACCCGCCTTGCTGGTCGTTTTCGTCCACGCGATAGAACCGCTGGAACACCGCGTCGCGTTCCGCTGCCGGGATGCCCGGGCCGGAGTCGTGCACTTCGATGCGCGTGCTTCCCGCCTCATTCACGCCGCGCAGGATCACTTCACCGCCCGGTGGCGAGAACTTGATCGAGTTGCTCAACAGGTTGGCCAGGGCTTCGAACAACAATGCGCGGTCGCCGGTGATCCAGGGCAGCGACTCGGGCACGTCGAGGCGCAACTGCAATTCGCCTTCTTCGGCCAGGGGCAGGTAAAAGTCATGCAGCTCGCGCAGCAACGGCAGCGGGTCCATCACCAAAAAGCCTGAGCGGCGCTGGTGGTCTTCCAATTCCGAGATGCGCAACAGCCCGCGAAAGCGCGCCATCAGGGTGTCGGTTTCGGCAATCGCATCGTCGAGTTTTACCGCGTAGCCCGAGTCTTGCTCTGCCTCTTGCCTGATGCGGTAGAGCTGCGCGCGCAAACGCGTCAGCGGCGTGCGCAGGTCGTGGGCGATGTTGTCGCACACACCCTTGACCTCGTTCATCAGCTTCTCGATGCGGTCGAGCATGGCGTTGACGATGGCCGCGAGCATGTCCAGTTCGTCACGCCGGTCGGACAGCGGCAGGCGATGCGTCAGGTCGCCGGCAACGATGGCCTCGGCGCTGGCCTGGATCCCGCGAATACGCCGCAGCGGACGGCGGCGCAACAAATGCCAACCGGCAGCGCCCGGGATAATCGTCAGGGAGAGCGCCCACAACAGTGCGTGCCAGATGATCCGGGTCACGCCAAACAGTGAACCGTTGGCACGCACCAGCACCAGCCAGCGGCCGTCATCGGTGTGGGTGGCCACGGCGTCGCAGCTGTCCTTTGGCAGTTTTGGGTCGTTGGAGGCGACACAATTAGCCAGGGCGTGGATCTTGCCGTCCAGCGGCAGGTCGGGCGGCACCGCACGAATCGGCCCGCTCAACGGGCGAAATTGCTCATCGAACAGGCCGTAGGCGTCCACGCCCTTCATGTCGAAGGTCATGCTGGTGGTCAGGGCTTCCACCAGTTCTTCACCGTCGAAGCGTTGGAACAGGTGCTGGCGCTGCATCAGCGAGTGGCGCGACAAGTCGCCCAGGTACCCCGACACCTCGTAGTACAGCACCCCCATGAGGATGCAGCTCCAGGCCACAAACAGCGAACTGTACAGCGCCAGCAAGCGGCTGCTGGAGGAACGCCAGCCCTTAGAGGGGTTCAGCAATGACATAACCGGAACCTCGTACCGTGCGGATCAGCGGCGTGAGGCCCGGCGGGTCGATTTTCTTGCGCAGACGACCGATGTGCACGTCGATCAGGTTGGTGCCCGGGTCGAAGTGATACCCCCAGACTTCCTCGAAGATCATCATCCGTGACAGGATTTGCCCGGTGTTGCGCATCAGGAACTCAAGCAGCTTGTATTCGGTGGGCAGCAGGCTCAGCGGCTGTTCGGCGCGGCTGGCTTCGCGGCTGATCAGGTTGAGTTCCAGGTCGGCCACGCGCAGGGCGGTTTCGAATTCCTTGACCGTGCTTTTGCGCCGCAGCAGCACTTCGACGCGGGCGGCCATTTCGTCGGAGGCGAACGGCTTGGTCAGGTAGTCATCGCCACCGGCGCGCAGGCCACGCACGCGCTCGTCGACGTCGGAGAGGGCGCTGATCATCAGGATCGGCGTCGACACCCCGATGGTGCGCAGGGTCGTGACGATGGCCAAGCCATCGAGTTCCGGCAACATACGGTCGAGGGTGATCAGGTCGTAATCACCACTCACAGCGCGGACCAGGCCTTCACGGCCGTTGTCCACCCAATCCACATCCAGTCCATGGCTACTCAGCTCGGCGACGATCTCGCGGGCTGTTACGGCGTCATCCTCGATAGTCAAAATACGGGTCATAGGATTACCTGGTGAGCGATTCACACTAGAAGTGGGGGCATTTTGCCAAGAAATGCCTGAACGCTTCCTAAATTAAACTTCATGTTGGCAAAACTGACACAACTTTCATGCTGGGCGCGGTCCGTTGTGGGGGCAGGGTTGCCTGCGATGGCGGTGCACCACTCACTCACTTTTTGTCTGGTAGACCGCTATCGCAGGTAAACCAGCTCCCACAGGGGGCGGGGGTTGTTGAGGGATTGCATAAAGCACGCTCTGTTCGGTCATTTCTTGCAACTTGCATGGTTCACGTGGGTTCAATTTAATTAACTATTTGAAATGTAACGAGTTTATTTTTTATGCGGACTGGCATGCTGCCTGCACTGTCCCTTTTGAGAGTTGTAACACTATTTTTCCTGCTGGGAGCAAAACAACAATGATCACATCCTCATCCACGCTGCAAGAGTCGAGCACGCACTCCGGGGTTTCCTGGGGGGCGATTTTTGCCGGTGCCGCCGCTGCGGCTGCGCTGTCGCTTATCCTGGTGCTGCTGGGCTTCGGCCTGGGTTTTTCGGCGGTGTCGCCGTGGGCCGACAGCGGCATCAGCGCCAAGGGGCTTGGCATTTCCACGATTGTTTGGCTGGCATTTACCCAGATCGTCGCGTCGGGGCTGGGCGGGTATATCGCCGGTCGTTTGCGCGTGAAGTGGGCCAATATGCATGGCGATGAGGTGTACTTTCGCGACACCGCCCATGGTTTCCTCGCGTGGGCAGTGGCCACGCTGGTGACCGCAGTGTTGGTGGTCGGTTCGGTCAGCAGCGTAGTCAGCGGCGGCGTTAAAGCCGGTGCAGGTGTCGCGGCCGGTGCTGCCAGTGGCTTGACCCAGGCTGCCGGCAGCGCAGCCAAAGGCGCCAACAGTGGCGACTTTGACTATTACGTCGACAGCCTGTTTCGTGACGACCGCCCAGCTGCCGTCAGCGATGACGCTGTGCATGGCGTAGTGGCACGCATCTTCACCCGCACCCTGAGCAACGACGGCCAACTGGCCCCTGAAGACCGTACTTACCTCGCCCAGTTGATCAGCCAGCGCACCAACCTCAGCCAGGCCGATGCTCAAGCGCGGATCGACAAGGTCTACGCCGACGCACGCAAAGCCATCGAAGACGCCAAATTGAAAGCCAAACAGGCCGCCGATACTGCTGCGAAGGTGGCGGCTTATACCTCGCTGTGGACCTTTATTGCACTGTTGATCGGTGCGTTCTTCGCCAGCTTCGCTGCAACCTTCGGCGGCCGTCGCCGGGATGCCGTGGTGTACGTCGAAACTGAAAACTACGTTCGTTAATTAAGGAGAACAACATGCGCTCATTACTGCTTTGGTTCCTCGGCGTACCTATCCCGGTCATCATCCTGATCGCGATCTTCATGCACTAAACCTGAGCCTGGCTCGGTCCCTTGTGGGAGCGGCGCAGTGTCAGCCGGATGATTGCAGGGTGAGCGGCCAGCAAGCCGGGTTGCATTGTGTGTTGTGGCTGCTGGCCGGTGTCGAGGAAAGCGAATTCTGCACTCGCGCCGTGATCACCACCATCGGCAGCACAATTGCCAGCCAATCACCCGGCAGCAGGGCCGTAGCCCCCGCGAGCATCAGGCTACCCAGCACGTTCAGGCCGATTGCGGCGCTGATCAAAGCGTCGGGTTCGAAACGCAGCACCAGGCGCCGGAACATGATCGCGATCTTCTTCATGCACTAAACCTGAGCCTGGCTCGGTCCCTTGTGGGAGCGGCGCAGTGTCAGCCGGATGATTGCAGGGTGAGCGGCCAGCAAGCCGGGTTGCATTGTGTGTTGTGGCTGCTGGCCGGTGTCGAGGAAAGCGAATTCTGCACTCGCGCCGCCGTTGGGCTGACGCTACAGCCGCTGGGCAAGGTTTGTGTGGGTGTGAGCCTGCTGCCTACAGTGATCATCGGCTATACCGCGCTGACCCTGGCGCAGATCCGTTATCACGGCCGAGTGCTCGCGCAATTATTAATAGCGGCTTAACGCGCGCTTGGCTAGACTCGCGCCTCTATGAGCCGCCTTCTGCGTTTAATCCTGGTCATGCTGTTAAGCCTCACGCTTCCCCTGACTGGGATGGCGGGTGTGCCGTCGAGCAGCGAGCCTTGCCCGATGAAGATGTCGGACATGCAGATGATGACCGACATGGCCCCGGACTGCTGCCAGGACGGCGCCGACCATGGCAAGGCCTGCAAACCCGGCCAGGAATGCAAGACCGGCAGCCTGCTGCAACTGTCCATGCCGGTGCTCAAGGCCCCGCTGACCCTGGCCCATCCGCTGGTTGCCGGTCTCTCCTCTGATTTCATCCCCGACCGCACGCCGTCCGGCGTCTGGCGCCCACCCCGTTCCTGATTCCTGTCGCACCTGAAGACTCATCCCGTATTCGGGATGGCCTTGCTGTGGGCCGCGTAAAGCGGAACGCAGTCGAACAGATCAGGAATCTTCACCATGAATTCCCTCTACTTGCGCGCTCTGGTGGTGGGCGTGCTGACATGGCCCGCGCAGGCCTCAGCGCTGACCCTGGATGACGCCTTACGCCTGGCGCAAAACAACGCACCTTCGTTGACCGCTGAGACGGCCAAGCTGCACGCGGCTACCCAAGCCGCCATCCCGGCCGGCGAACTGCCCGACCCGAAATTGGTGGTGGGCCTGCAGAATTTCCCCGTCGGCGGGCCCAATCGCGGCACGTTGTATGGCGATGACATGACCGAGCAGATGATCGGCATCCAGCAACAGGTGCCCAGCCGAGACAAACGCAAGGCCCGTATTGAGTTTGCCGATGCGACGGTAGAACGGGCGGCGGCTGAGGGCCGCATCGAACGCCTTAACGTGCGTCAAGCCACCGCCCAGGCGTGGATTCGCGCGTTCGCAGTGGAGCGCAAAGAGGCGTTGTTCAAAGACTTCTACCAACAGAATCGCCTGTTGCAAGACAGCGTGAGGGCGCAGTTGGCCGGTGGCCGTGGGCAGGCCGCTGATACGGTTATTCCCAAGCAGGAAGCCGCAGAACTGGCCGAACGCGAAGATGAATTGACCCAACAACGGGCCCAGGCTCGCGCCGCCCTCAAACGCTGGATCGGCCCGGCCGCTAATGAAGCGCCCAGCGGCCAGTTGCCCAACTGGACCTTCGACAGCCACGGTTTGAGCCACAACCTGCATCAACATCCCGAGTTGCAAGCCTTCGTGCCGCGTACCCGCGAAGCGCAAGCGCGTTTGCAGGACGCCAAGGCGCAGAAGACTTCGGATTGGAGTTGGGAAGTGGACTACCAACACCGCGGCCGCGAATACGGCGATATGGTCAGCCTGCAATTGAGCTTCGACCTACCGATTTTTCCCGGCCGTCGGCAAACCCCGGGCATTGCCGCCAAACAGGCTGAGCTGGACCAACTCGACGCTGAACGCGAAGCCGCCACCCGTGAACATACCCAGCTGCTCGATGACGATTTGGCGGTTTACCAACGCCTGGACCGTGCCGTGCAACGCGGCCAGGACAGCCTGGTGCCGCTGGCGCAAGAGAAGGTAGCCCTGAGCCTCGCCAGTTATCGCGCGGGTAAGGGCGACTTGATGAGTGTGGTCAGCGCCCGCCGCGAGCTGGTCGAAGCCCGCTTCAAACAGCTGGAAGCCATCGAACAGCGCGCCTTGATCGGCGCCCAGCTGTACTTCGCCTATTGGGAGCCCACCCATGAATAATCGAATCGCGGCAGTGCTGTTGTCTCTTGGCCTGGGCGCGGGCTACGGGCTGGCGCAGTTGCAGCCGGGCGCGCCTGAACCGGCCAAAAACGACAAGCAGGCCCTGTACTGGTACGACCCGATGTTCCCGCAACAGAAATTCGACAAGCCCGGCAAGTCGCCTTTCATGGACATGCAGTTGGTGCCGCGTTACGCCGAGGGTGCCTCTGCTGACACGCCCAGTGTGCAGATCGACCCACGCCAGACGCAGAACATCGGCGTACGCCTGGCGACGGTCAGCCGTGGCGTGATGACGTCCACCCTGGACCTGTCCGGCATCCTCGCCTTCAACGAGCGCGATGTCGCCGTGGTGCAAGCGCGGGTCGGCGGGTTTGTCGAACGGGTCTACGCGCGGGCGCCGGGGGATGTGCTCAAGGCCGGCGCGCCGTTGGCGGACATTCTGGTGCCGGAATGGGCCGCAGCCCAGGAAGAATTCCTCGCCCTGCGTCATACCGCTGACAGTGGTTTATTGGCGGCTGCCCGCCAACGCCTGCGCTTGAGTGGCATGCCTACCGGGCTGATCACCCAGATGGAACGCAGCGGCCAGGTGCAGTCGGTGTTGACCGTCACCACGCCGTTGGGCGGCGCGCTGCAAACCCTGGACGTGCGCGAAGGCATGACCGTAGCGGCGGGGCAGACCCTGGCACGGGTCAATGGCTTGGATCAGGTGTGGTTGCAGGTCGCTGTGCCCCAGGCTCAAGGCGCGGCGTTGGCCGTGGGGCAACGCGTGGCGGCGCAGTTTGTCGGGTTGCCGGGCAAAACGGTCAACGCCAGCGTCAGCGCGATCCTGCCGGCCAACGCCATCGACAGCCGCACCGTGCAGGTTCGCGTCGAACTGCCCAATGCCGACGGCAGTTTGCGCCCCGGCATGACCGCCCAGGTGCGCCTGGCACAAACCAGCGGGCAAGCGGTGTTGCAGGTGCCCAGCGAAGCGTTGATCCGCACCGGCAAGCGCGTGTTGGTGATGCTGGCCGAGGAAGGCGGGCACTTTCGACCGCTGGAAGTCGAGGTGGGCGCCGAGAACCAGGACCAGACCGTGATCCGCAGCGGCTTGCAGGAAGGCCAGCAGGTGGTCGCGTCCGGTCAATTTTTGCTGGACTCTGAAGCAAGTTTGCGCGGATTAGTATCGCCAGCGTCCGGCACTTTTGAAATGAGCATGCAGCCCGGAGCTCAGCCATGATCGCCTTGCTGATTCGTTGGTCGGTGGCCAACCGTTTTCTGGTACTGCTCGCCACGCTGTTCATCACTGCGTGGGGCGTCTGGGCCGTGCAAAACACGCCGGTCGATGCCTTGCCGGACCTCTCGGATGTGCAGGTGATCATCCGCACGCCGTACCCGGGCCAGGCGCCGCAGATTGTCGAAAACCAGGTCACCTACCCAATGACCACCACCATGCTTTCGGTGCCGGGGGCGAAGACCGTGCGCGGTTTTTCGTTCTTTGGCGACAGCTATGTTTACGTGCTGTTTGACGAAGGCACCGACCTGTATTGGGCGCGTTCGCGGGTGCTGGAATACCTCAGCCAGTTGCAGGCGCGGCTGCCGGCGTCGGCTAAACCGGCGCTGGGGCCGGACGCCACCGGGGTTGGCTGGATTTATCAATACGCGCTGGTGGATCGCACGGGGCGGCACGACCTGGCGCAGTTACGCGCGCTGCAGGACTGGTTTCTCAAGTTCGAACTCAAGACCCTGCCGAATGTGGCGGAAGTCGCGACCATCGGCGGCCAGGTCAAGCAGTACCAGGTGCAGCTTGACCCGCTGGCCCTTGCCAGTCGTGGCATCACCCAGGCGCAAGTGGCGGACGCCATCGGCAAGGCCAACCAGGAAACTGGCGGTTCGGTACTGAATATGGGCGAGTCCGAGTACATGCTGCGCGCGTCCGGTTACTTGAAAACGCTCAACGATTTCCGCGCTATTCCACTGCGCCTCGACAGCAACAATGTGCCGGTCACCCTCGGCGATGTAGCAACGATTCAACTCGGCCCGGACTTGCGCCGGGGCATCAGTGAACTCGACGGCGAAGGTGAGGCGGTCGGCGGTGTGGTGATCCTGCGCAGCGGCAAAAATGCCCGTGAAGCCATCGCTGCAGTCAAAACCAAGCTGGAGCAACTGAAAAGCAGCCTGCCGCCCGGCGTGGAAATCGTCGCCACCTACGACCGCAGCAAACTGATCGACCGCGCGGTGGACAACCTCAGCCACAAGCTGCTGGAGGAGTTCCTGGTGGTGGCGCTGGTGTGCGGGATTTTCCTCTGGCATCTGCGCTCATCGCTGGTGGCGATCATCTCGCTGCCGGTGGGCGTGTTGATGGCGTTTATTGTCATGCGCTACCAAGGGATCAACGCCAACATCATGTCGCTGGGCGGCATCGCGATTGCCATCGGCGCGATGGTGGATGCGGCCGTGGTGATGATCGAAAATGCCCACAAGAAAATCGAAGCCTGGCACTACGCCAATCCAGGGCGAGATTTAAAGGGCGACGCGCATTGGAAGGTGGTGACCGATGCAGCAGTGGAAGTCGGGCCGGCGCTGTTTTTCTGCCTGTTGATCATCACCCTGTCGTTTATCCCGGTGTTCACCTTGCAAGCGCAGGAGGGCCGGCTGTTCGGCCCGCTGGCGTATACCAAAACCTACGCCATGGCGGCGGCGGCCGGGTTGTCGGTGACCCTAGTCCCGGTCTTGATGGGCTATTGGATTCGCGGGCGTATCCCTGACGAGCAACGCAACCCGCTCAATCGCGGCCTGATCAGGCTCTATCAACCGGCCCTCGACGCGGTGCTACGTTGGCCACGCGCGACCTTGCTGGTGTCGCTGTTGATGGTCGCCAGCGTGCTGTGGCCGTTGTCGAAACTGGGCGGTGAGTTCCTGCCACCGCTGGATGAAGGCGACGTGCTCTACATGCCTTCGGCGCTACCGGGGCTGTCGACGCAAACCGCGGGTGAACTGCTACAGCGCACGGATCGCCTGATCAAAAGTGTGCCGGAAGTCGCCCATGTGTTCGGCAAGGCCGGTCGCGCCGAAACCGCTACCGACCCGGCGCCACTGGAGATGTTCGAGACCACGATCGAATTCAAGCCCCGGGACCAATGGCGCGCGGGTATGACCCCGGACAAACTGGTCAAAGAGTTGGACCGCACGGTGCAGGTGCCGGGCCTGACCAACATCTGGATTCCACCGATCCGCAACCGCATCGACATGCTCGCCACTGGGGTGAAAAGCCCGATTGGCGTGAAAGTCGCAGGCTTAAGCCTGATGCAGATCGACGCGGTGACCCAGGCCGTGGAGAAGGTCGCCAAGGGGGTGCCCGGCGTGAGTTCGGCGTTGGCTGAAAGGCTGACCGGCGGGCGCTATATCGACGTGGACATCGACCGTGCAGCCGCAGCACAGTACGGGCTGAACATTGCCGATGTGCAGTCGATTGTGTCGGGAGCGATTGGCGGCGAAACCATTGGCGAGACCGTTGAAGGCCTGGCGCGTTTCCCCATCAGCCTGCGCTACCCGAAGGCTTGGCGCGACTCGGTAACTGCTTTGGAAAACCTGCCGATCTATACACCGCAAGGCAGCCAGATCACCCTCGGCACGGTGGCCAGGCTCAGGGTCAGTGACGGCCCGCCAATGCTCAAGAGTGAAAACGCACGGCCTTCGGGCTGGGTCTACATCGACGTGCGCGACCGCGACTTGGCGTCGGTGGTCAAAGACCTGCGTGAAGCAATCAACCAGCAGGTGCAACTGCAACCGGGCATGAGCCTCAGTTATTCGGGGCAGTTCGAGTTCCTGGAACGCGCCAATGAACGCCTGAAGCTGGTAGTGCCGGCGACGTTGTTGATCATCTTTGTCTTGCTGTACCTGACCTTCCGCCGTGTGGACGAGGCATTGCTGATCATCGCCACGCTGCCCTTTGCGCTGACGGGAGGCGTGTGGTTGCTGTACTGGCTGGGTTTCAACTTATCGGTGGCCACGGGCGTGGGCTTTATCGCGTTGGCGGGTGTGTCGGCGGAGTTCGGCGTGATCATGCTGCTGTACCTGAAAAACGCCTGGGCGGCGCGCAAGGACGGCGACCTTTTGGCCGCCATCACCGAAGGCGCAGTACTGCGCGTGCGCCCCAAAGCCATGACCGTGGCCGTGATCATCGCCGGCTTGCTCCCGATTTTGCTGGGCGGCGGCACCGGCAGCGAAGTCATGAGCCGCATCGCCGCGCCGATGATCGGCGGCATGCTCACCGCGCCGTTGCTATCACTCTTCGTAATCCCAGCCGCCTACAAACTGCTACGCCGCCCCAAAACCAGGCACTGAGCAAACTGTAGGAACTGGCTTTATGTGGGAGCGGGCTTGCGGAGCGGAGTGAAATAGTACTGATCCGCTATCGCAGCATAGGATCTACCAACTTTTTGTGTTGCTTTAGCCTGTGAGGGGTTAGGTAGATTGAGTACATATCCGTTGCTGCGGTAACGGCTTCGTAGGTTCCGCCCTTACGGCGGGTCACTTTTGGAAAAGAGCCCCAAAAGTAACCAAAAGGGCTCTTGCCCCACCACTCGGTGCCTCGCTAGGCTCGGCATGCCCTCACTCCGGCTTGAATCCGTGGGCCGCCGCCATGGGCCATCCTTGGCCCATCGCGGCTAACCCGGCGTCCTGCCGGGTTACCCACGGATTCAAGCCTGCGTTCGGCCATCGTGGTTAACGGGGCGCCTCAGATCAAATCAAAGCAAGAGCACGGCGGCCTAGTAGCCGACCTGAGTGGTAGAAGCAAAAGCAGGGCAACAGCACAGCAACATCCTATCTAGCTGATGTAATGAGATCCCAATGTGGGAGCGGCGGTGCGACGACTCGACTTGCTCGCGAAGGCGGTGGGTCAGTTACACATGAGCTGACGACCGCCATCGCAGGCAAGCCAGCTCCCACATTTGATTGAGTTTCACTTCCAAGATCAGGTCGGCTGTCAGGCCGCCTCGGCTTGCTTTTGATTTGCTTCAACCACTCAGGTCGGCTACTAGGCCGCCGTGCTCTTGCTTTTGATCTTGATCTTAGGCGCCCCGTTAAACCACGCTGGCCGAACGCAGGCTTTGGAGCGGGGGTAAACCGGCAGGACGCCGGTTTAGCCGCGACGGGGCAGGGACGGCCCGTCGCGGCGGCCCGCGGAGTAATGCCGGAGAGAGGGCACACCGAGCCGGAGGCGAGGTGTCGAGTGGTGCGCTTTTGGTTACTTTGGGCTCTTTCAAAAGTGACCCGCCGTAAGGGCGGAACCCATAGCAGCCGTTACCCAAATAACGGATATGTACCCAGCGCCCCCGCGACAACCAAAGAATCAACCCATAAAAAGATGTGTAGATACCTATGCCCATCGCGGCAAGCCGCTCCCACATGTBGTTTCGCGGTGCACCTGCTCATGAATCTCATCGACCTTCAACTCCAACCGATACGCCACCGCAATAAACAGTGCCTGGCACAGGCACAGCGTGGCGCTCAACGAGCGAAACGCAAACGACGACCCCTCATTCACTAACAGCACCGCGTTCGCCCGCTTGGCCAGGGGCGACAGGTTGCTGTCGGTAATGATCAAGGTCTTGGCCTGATGATGCTGGGCAATCCGCAAGCAGTGCTGAGTCTCTTTGCCATACGGCGTAAAGCTGATCGCAATCACCAGGTCATTGGCGCGCACGCTGCGCATCTGCTCGCGATAACTGCCGCCCAAACCGGAAATCAGATGGATGCGCTTGTTGGTGTGCTGCAGGTTGTAGACCAGGTAATCGGCCACCGCGAAGGAGCGGCGCACACCGACCACGTAGATATTGTCGGCGTTAACCACCAGGTCCACGGCTTTCTCGAAGGCCACATCATCCAGCTCCAGCCCCAGGCGTTCGATGCCGGAGAGGGTCGCGTTCACGCACTCACGCGCCAGGTCACCGCCGCTGGCCTTCTGCGACTTGTTGGCGATCATGCTGCGGATACGCTGCTGGTAGTTCTGCACCGGCGTGGTCTTGTGGGTGTAGGCCTCGCGAAACAGCGCCTGCATTTCACTGAACCCACTGAAACCGAAGCGCTGGGAAAACCGCACGATGGCCGAGGGGTGCACTTCGCATTCGCGGGCGATGTCGCTGATGCGGTCGACCATGATCCGGTCGCTCTGCTGGCTCATGTAGCTGGCGATGCGCTTGAGCTGGCGCGGCAGGCTCTCGTATTCGTCGGTGATCAGCTGCAACAGGCGCTCGGCATTGATCGGAGGGCTGGCGATAGTGTCTTCCAGGGTGGTCTCGGGATCGGTGCGGGACATGGGTAATCCTTCTGGCGTGTTCTTCTGAGGCGCTGATGGGTGGGCGCAAGTCTACAGGGTAGGCGCAAAAAAATACCCCGGCATCACGGCGGCCGTGGCCTGCTGAAACGATGCAGGACGGCTGGCATGCCATTATGCTGGCTTATTGGAAAAAATATTCCACTAAAAATAATTATGGAATAAATATTGATTGCGGCCGCCGGACGTTCTAGTCTGCTTGCACCAAGAGCGTGTGCCGTCACCACGGCGGCACCACGCAGGCTGATAAAAATAACAGGAGCCAGCATGGGCCAGACTCGTTTTGCCAGTGGGCGTCAATTGGATCTGATTTGCCTCGGGCGCCTGGGCGTCGACCTCTATGCACAGCAAGTCGGTGCGCGGCTTGAGGACGTGTCCAGCTTTGCCAAGTACCTCGGCGGGTCCTCCGCCAATATCGCCTTCGGCACCGCGCGGCTGGGGCTCAAGTCAGCAATGCTGAGCCGGGTAGGGGACGACCATATGGGCCGTTTCCTGGTGGAGTCCTTGGCCCGCGAAGGCTGTGATGTCAGAGGCATCAAGGTCGACCCGGAACGCCTCACCGCCCTGGTGCTGTTGGGCCTCAAGGACCGCGAAACCTTTCCACTGGTGTTCTACCGCGAAAACTGTGCCGACATGGCCTTGCGCGCCGAAGACATCAGCGAAGCCTTTATTGCCTCCAGCAAAGCCTTGCTGATCACCGGCACGCATTTCTCCACCGACAGCGTGTACGAGGCCAGCATTCAGGCCCTGGATTACGCGGCCAAGCACAACGTCCAGCGCGTACTGGATATCGACTACCGCCCGGTGCTGTGGGGCCTGGCGGGCAAGGCGGATGGCGAAACACGGTTTGTTGCCGACCAGAACGTCAGCCAGCACGTGCAGAAAATCCTGCCTCGTTTTGATTTGATCGTCGGCACCGAAGAAGAGTTTTTGATCGCCGGCGGCAGTGAAGATTTGCTCACCGCGCTGCGCACCGTACGGGACCTGACCCCGGCAACCCTGGTGGTCAAGCTCGGCCCGCAGGGCTGCACGGTGATCCACGGCGCAATTGCGGCGCGGCTGGAAGACGGCGCAATCTACCCCGGCGTGCGCGTTGAAGTCCTCAACGTGCTGGGGGCCGGCGATGCGTTCATGTCGGGCTTCCTCAGCGGCTGGCTCAAGGATGCCAGCGACGAACGTTGCAGCCAGTTGGCCAATGCCTGCGGCGGCCTGGTGGTGTCCCGCCACGCCTGCGCACCGGCCATGCCTACGCCTGCCGAACTGGATTACCTGTTCAACAGCCCGGTGCCTATCACCCGGCCCGATCAAGACGTAACCCTGCAACGCCTGCACCGCGTCACGGTGCCGCGCAAAGCCTGGAAGCAGCTGTTCGTGTTTGCCTTCGATCATCGCTGGCAACTGGTGGACCTGGCGCAAAAAGGCGGCCAGGACACGGCACGTATCAGCGACATCAAGCAGCTGTTTATCCAAGCCATCGAACGCGTCGAGGGCAAACTGCGCGAGCAAGGTGTCGACGCCGATGTGGGCCTGTTGGCCGATCAGCGCTTCGGCCAGGACGCGCTCAACGCCGCCAGCGGTCGCGGCTGGTGGATTGCCCGCCCGGTAGAAGTGCAGAACTCGCGCCCGCTGGCGTTCGAGCACGGCCGTTCGGTGGGCAGCAACCTGATCGCCTGGCCCCAAGAACAGATCATCAAGTGCCTGGTGCAATACCACCCCGATGACGAGCCGATGCTGCGCCTGGAACAGGAAGCGCAACTCAAAGCGGTGTACGAGGCCTCGCTGGTCAGCGGCCATGAGCTGCTGCTGGAAGTCATCCCGCCCAAGGATCACCCGTCGACCTATCCTGATGTGCTCTATCGCAGCCTCAAGCGCCTGTACAACCTGGGCATCTACCCGGCGTGGTGGAAGATCGAGGCGCAGTCGGCCGAGGATTGGAAAAAGCTCGATGAGCTGATCCAGGAACGTGACCCGTACTGCCGTGGCGTAGTGCTGCTGGGCCTGAACGCCTCGGCCGAGTTTCTCGCCGACGGCTTCCAGCAAGCCAGCCAAAGCACCACCTGCCGGGGGTTCGCCGTGGGCCGCACGATTTTCCAGGAACCCAGCCGCGCGTGGATGGCGGGGGAAATTGATGATGAAACCCTGATCCAGCAGGTGCAGGGTACATTCGAACAGCTCATCAACGCCTGGCGCAGCGCCCGAACCTAAACACAGTCTTCAACTTGAAATGCAATCCAATGTGGGAGCTGCTTTTTGGCGCCCCACATAAAGCCAGACCTCAGTGATAGCTGAAAAACAACAAAAAGGTGCAGCCATGCCCGCAATCCGAATTGGCATCAACCCGATCTCCTGGAGCAACGACGACCTGCCGGCCCTGGGCGGTGAAACGCCCTTGAGCACCGCCCTGGGCGAAGGCAAGGAGATCGGCTACGAAGGTTTTGAACTCAACGGCAAATTCCCCAAGGACGCCAAAGGCGTCGGCGATGTGCTGCGCCCCTATGACCTGGCGCTGGTCTCCGGCTGGTACTCCAGCCGCCTGGCGCGGCGCTCGGTGGCGGAAGAAATCGAGGCCATCGCCGGCCACGTCGAGCTGCTGAAACTCAACGGCGCCAAGGTGCTGGTCTACGGCGAAGTCGCCGATTCGATCCAGGGCGCCAAGGTGCGCCTGATCGAACGTCCGCGTTTCCATAGCGAACACGCCTGGCAGGACTACGCCGACAAACTCACTGAGCTGGCGCGCTTCACCTTGTCCCAAGGCGTGCGCCTGGCCTACCACCACCACATGGGCGCTTACGTCGAATCCCCCGAAGACATTGACCAGCTTATGAAACGAACGGGCCCGGAAGTCGGCCTGCTGTTCGATTCGGGCCACTGCTACATGGGCGGCGGCGAACCCATCGAGGTGCTGCGCAAACACATCGAGCGCATCTGCCACGTGCATTTCAAGGACGTGCGCAAACCGGTGGTGCAACTGGCGCGCAACCAGATGTGGAGCTTTCCCGACTGCATCGTCAACGGCACCTTCACCGTGCCCGGCGATGGCGATATCGACTTTGGCGAACTGCTCGATGTGCTGCTGGCGGCCCACTACGAGGGCTGGCTGGTGGTGGAAGCCGAGCAGGACCCGGCCGTGGCGCCCAGCTATATCTATGCGAAAAAGGGCTATGACACCTTGCGCGCGCTGCTCAACGAGAGGACTTAAGTGATGAGCCTGTTGGTCAAAAGCAGCAAACGCGGGCAAACCATGGTCGCCCTGGAAGAAGGGCGCCTGGAGTACGTAGGCTTTGCCGCCTACCGCCTGAGCCTCGGTGAAACCCTGCCGGTCACGGCCGGTGATCAGGAGTTGTGCCTGGTTCTGCTCAGCGGCCGGGTGAATATCGAAGGCGAGGGTTTCAACTGGCAGAACCTCGGTGATCGCCAGTCGGTATTCGAAGACAAATCACCCTTCGCCGCCTACCTGCCGCCAGGCACCGATGCGCAGATCACGGCCTTGAGCGATGTGCAAATCGCTGTCTGCGCCGCGCCGGGAGCGGCCGGTTTTGCACCGCGCCTGATCCGCCCCGAGCAATGCAAGCGCAGTGTGCGCGGCAAAGGCGCCAACACCCGTTATGTGTGCGACATCCTGCCGGACAGCGAGCCGGCCCATTCGCTGCTGGTGGTGGAAGTGCGCACGCCGTCGGGGCACTCCTCGAGCTACCCGCCGCACAAGCACGACACCGACGACCTGCCGCACCAGAGTTTTCTTGAAGAAACCTACTACCACCAGATCAACCCGCCCCAGGGCTTCGTGTTCCAGCGGGTGTACACCGACGATCGCAGCATCGACCAGGCCATGGCCGTGGAAAACAGCGACTTGGTGGTGGTGCCCAAGGGTTATCACCCGGTCAGCGTGCCGTACGGCTACGAGTCTTATTACCTGAACGTGATGGCCGGTCCCAAGCGTGCCTGGCATTTCCATAACGACCCACAGCACAGCTGGCTGCTGAACCTGTAACCGGTTTGAACGGAGAACAATAATGAAGTCGCCGTTACGTTTTGCCCTTAACCGCATGGTCGCGCCCAACCTTTCCCTGCCGGATTTCATTCAGTTGGCGGCGGCCCTGAAGTGCGATGCCATCGAGATTCGCAACGACCTCAAAGGCAACGAAATCGAATACGGCACCCCGGCCAGCCGCGTGCGCGAGTTGTGCGAGGTGCAGGGCATCACGGTGCTGTCGATCAACGCGCTGTACCCGTTTGACGTGTGGAATGACGAGCGCCGCGCCCAGGCGATCAAACTCGCGACTTATGCCCGTGAATGCGGGGCCCAAGGCTTGGTGATGTGCCCGTTCAATGAGCGCGGCGATACGCGCAACGAAGCCCAGCGCGCGGACGGTTTGCGCACCGCGCTGAGTGAGTTGGCGCCGATCCTGCGCGAATACGGGCTTCTGGGCTTTATCGAGCCGCTGGGTTTCGAAGGCTCTGCGCTGCGCCGCAAGCGTGTGGCGGTGGACGCGATCCAGTCCATCGGCGGCCTGGATGTGTTCCGCCTGGTGCACGACACCTTTCACCATCACCTGGCCGGCGAGCAGGCGTTCTTCCCGCAGCTGACCGGCCTGGTGCATATCTCCGGCGTCGAAGATGCTGTAGCACCGCTCAACTCCATTCGCGACGGCCACCGCGTGCTGGTGGGCGAGGGCGATATCCTCGGCAATGCCGCGCAGATCGACACCTTGCTCAGCACTGGGTACGGCGGCTACCTGTCGTTCGAACCGTTTGCCGAGAGCGTGCATGGCCTAGCCGACATCCAGCAAGCCATTGGGGCAAGCATCGCCCATTTACAAAAAAACCGGACCTGCCCATAATCTCTGTTGATCAATGGATCTGCATTTACTCAAGGTGCAAGTGATGACCACAACAAGATTGACCATGGCCCAGGCCCTGGTGAAGTTTCTGGATAACCAATACATCGAAGTCGATGGCGTGCAGAGCAAGTTTGTCGCCGGGGTTTTTACCATTTTCGGCCACGGCAACGTGCTCGGCCTGGGCCAGGCGCTGGAGCAGGACAGCGGCGACCTGGTGGTGCATCAAGGTCGCAATGAGCAGGGCATGGCCCACGCTGCCATCGGCTTTGCCAAGCAGCACCTGCGCCGCAAGATCTATGCGTGCACCGCCTCCGTAGGCCCGGGCGCGGCGAATATGCTCACCGCCGCTGCAACCGCCACCGCCAACCGTATTCCGTTATTGCTGTTGCCCGGCGATGTCTACGCCAGCCGCCAGCCTGACCCGGTGCTGCAGCAGATTGAGCAGTTTCATGACCTGAGCATCAGCACCAACGATGCCTTCCGTTCCGTGAGCAAATACTGGGACCGCATCAACCGCCCCGAGCAACTGATGACGGCGGCGATCCACGCCATGCGCGTGCTCACCGACCCGGCGGAAACCGGCGCCGTCACCTTGGCCTTGCCGCAGGATGTGCAAGCCGAAGCCTGGGACTATCCCGACTACTTCCTGCAAAAACGTGTGCACCGTATCGAGCGGCGTCCGGCGACCAAAGCGATGATCGCTGACGCGGTGGCCGCCTTTCGGGGCAAGCGCAAGCCGCTGATCATCTGTGGCGGCGGGGTCAAGTACTCCGGCGCGAATGCCGCGCTGCAGGCGTTTGCCGAACGCTTTGATATTCCCTTCGCTGAGACCCAGGCGGGCAAGAGCGCGGTGCTGTCCAGCCATCCGCTGAACGTCGGCGGCATCGGTGAAACCGGCTGCCTGGCGGCCAACCTGCTGGCGCCCGAAGCGGACCTGATCATCGGTATCGGCACGCGTTACACCGACTTCACCACCTCATCGAAGTCGCTGTTCAAGCACCCCGAGGTGAAGTTCCTCAACCTGAATATTAGCCCTTGCGACGCCTTGAAACTCGACGGTGTACAAGTGCTGGCGGACGCACACGTCGCCCTTGAGGCGCTGGCGGATGCCTTGGGCGACTACCGCGCCGGCTGGGGCGAGCAGATCCGCGACGCCAAGGCGCAGTTGGATGCGGAAGTGGACCGCGTGCATCAGGTTCAATACCAGGGCGACGACTTTGTGCCCGAGGTCGATGACCACCTGGACCGCGCGGTGCTGCGCGAATTTATCGAACTGACCGGCTCGTGCCTGACCCAGAGCCGCGTACTTGGCGTGCTCAATGCCAGCCTGGCCGATGACGCGATCATCGTCGCCGCCGCTGGCAGCCTGCCCGGTGACTTGCAGCGCAGCTGGCGCAGTAAGGGCGTCAACACCTACCACGTCGAGTACGGCTATTCGTGCATGGGCTACGAGATCAATGCCGCCCTCGGCGTGAAGCTGGCCGAACCGTCTAAAGAGGTTTACGCCTTGGTCGGCGATGGCTCCTACATGATGCTGCACTCGGAGCTGGCCACCTCGATCCAAGAGCGGCGCAAGATCAACGTGGTGCTGCTCGACAACATGGCCTTCGGTTGCATCAACAACCTGCAGATCGGCAATGGCATGGGCAGTTTCGGCACCGAATTCCGCTTCCGCGACCCCGAGAGCGGCAAGCTTGACGGCGGCCTGGTACCGGTGGATTTCGCCATGAGCGCGGCGGCCTATGGTTGCAAGACTTACAAAGTCAGCACCGTGGAGCAACTCGACGCGGCCCTGGCCGATGCGCGCACGCAAACGGTGTCGACGCTGATTGATATCAAGGTACTGCCCAAGACCATGATTCACGGCTACCTGTCGTGGTGGCGGGTGGGTGTGGCCCAGGTGTCCACCAGTGAACGCACGAATGCTGCGGCGAAAAAACTCAATGAACAGCTGGCGAAAGCCCGGCAGTACTAATAACAAGAGGAGTGTTTGCATGTCTTTGCTTACTAATTCGTTGCGGATCGGTGTCATCGGTACCGGTGCGATTGGCCGTGACCATATTCGTCGTTGCAGCCAGACCCTGCTCAACAGCCAAGTGGTGGCGGTAACCGACATCAACCTTGAGCAAGCCGCCAAGGTGGTGGCGGATTTGAACCTTACCGCCGAGGTGTACGCGGACGGCCATGCGTTGATCAACTCGCCGCAAGTCGAGGCCATTTTGGTGACCTCTTGGGGCCCGAGCCACGAGGAATTCGTGCTTGCCGCCATCGCTGCGGGTAAGCCGGTGTTCTGCGAAAAACCCTTGGCCGTGACCGCGCAAGGCTGCCGCAAGATCGTCGACGCCGAAATTGCCTTCGGCAAGCGCCTGGTGCAAGTGGGCTTCATGCGCCCGTATGACGAAGGCTATCGCGCCCTCAAGGCCGTGATCGACAGCGGCCAGATCGGCGAGCCGCTGATGCTGCACTGCGCGCACCGCAACCCTACGGTGGGCGAGAACTACAAGACCGACATGGCGATCACCGACACCTTGATCCACGAGCTGGATGTGTTGCGCTGGTTGCTCGACGACGACTACGTGTCGGTGCAGGTGGTGTTTCCGCGCAAGTCGAGCAAGGCCCTGGCCCACCTACGTGACCCGCAGATCGTGCTGCTGGAAACCGCCAAGGGCACGCGCATCGATGTGGAGGTGTTTGTTAACTGTCAGTACGGCTACGACATCCAGTGCGAAGTGGTGGGGGAGACCGGCATCGCCAAACTGCCGGAGCCTTCGCAGGTGCAGCTGCGCAGCGGGGCCAAGCTGTCGAATGCGATTCTGATGGATTGGAAGGACCGCTTTATCGGCGCCTATGACGTCGAGTTGCAGGCCTTCATCGATAGCGTGCGCGCCGGGCAAGTGGGTGGGCCGTCGGCGTGGGATGGTTTCGCCGCAGCGGTCGCGGCGGATGCGTGTATTGAAGCGCAGAGCAGTGAGCAGATCGTCAAGGTGAGCTTGCCGGATCGCCCACGCTTCTACGGCTAATCATATTTAGACAGGTGGAATGCAGTCAGTGTGGGAGCTGGCTTGCCTGCGATAGCAGTCTTTCAGTGACGGGTTCATTGACTGACACACTGCTATCGCAGGCAAGCCAGCTCCCACATTTGATTGGGTTTTCAGTTCTAGAAGGAGTGTATGTATGCGAATTGGACTAGTCGGCTACGGCCATGGCGGCCGCTTCTTTCACGCACCATTGATTGCAACGTTGCCCGGCGCGACCTTTGTCGGCGTGGTGACGCGTTCACCGGAACGCCGTCAGCTACTGGCGACTGACCACCCGGGCCTCAAGGCGTTCGACTCCATCGGCCAGATCGTCGAAGCCGGCGTGGATGCCTTGGTGATTTCCACCACGCTCAAGGGCCGCCCGGCACTGGTACTGGAAGCTATCGAACACGGGGTTGCCGTGGTCAGCGACAAACCGTTCGCCAGCAACGCCGAACAGGCCCAGGCGTTGATCACTGCTGCCGAACGCCAAGGCGTGAAGCTCTGCGTCTACCAGAACCGTCGCTGGGACTCGGATTTCCTGACCTTGCGCAAACTGATCGACGCCGGTGCCCTGGGCCAGATCACCCGCTTTGAATCGCGGGTTGAGCGCTTCAGCCCGCAAGCCGTGGGCAATGCCAGCGGCGGCGGCTGGCTGCGTGACCTTGGCAGCCACTTGGTGGACCAGGCGATGCAGTTGTTCGGCCCGGTGGACCGGGTGCTCGCGCAATTACAGTTCAGCCCGGAACACCCCAGCCTCGACCACGGTTTTTTTGTCTCGTTGACCCACGCCAACGGCGTGATTTCCCACCTATGGGGCAGTGCGCTGCAAAACAGCCAGGCCCCGCGTTTTCGCGTCAGTGGCACCCTCGGTTGTTACACCGTGGAAGGGCTGGATGGCCAGGAGGACGCGCTGATGGCCGGCAAGTCGCCGAAAACCGAAGGCGAGCATTGGGGCGCGGAAGAGCATCGGCGCTGGGGCTGGTTTGAACAAGGCGCGGAGCGCGAACGGGTGCCCTCGGAAAAAGGCTGCTGGACGCAGTTCTATCAGCAGTTGCAACGCGCTGTGCAAGGGCAGGGACCGCTGCCGGTGAACGCCTATGACGCACTGGAAACCACCCGTATATTGGACGCCGCACGCCTTAGTAACGAGCGGCAACAGGTGGTTTCGACAAAAATAGAATAAAATTCTAAAGCAGGTTGATATGGAAATTATTTTCTAATAAAGTCTTTTCCAGGTTGCAAAAAGTACGCCTCGGGCTTGATCCAGGCGACTCAACAAAAACAAGATCAAAAACAACCAGGTACCGTCAGATGAAAATCTTCAACGCTGTACTGCGAGTTTTACGCCCCTCCAAAGCGCCACGCGGTCTGCCCCGCGCCCGGCCGTTTTATTTTTCCTTCCTTAATGTGCTCTGCGTCGAAAACAAAGGCGCCCTGGTGTGCTGCATTCCGGGGGCACCGATCGTGCGACTGCCGACCTGCGCGCTCTGAAAAACGCAACGTCCAAAAAACCAACAAGAAATTGGAGACAGACCGTTCATGAAGACCCCGATTCGTTTCACCGCGCTGGCCCTGTCCATGCTGCTTGCCAGCGGCTTTGCCTCGGCTGCCGACATCAAAGTGGGTGTGACCATGTCCGCCTTCGATGACACCTTTCTGACCTACCTGCGCGAAGACATGGACAAGCAAGCCAAGTCCTATCCCAAGGGCGACGGCGTGCAACTGCAGTTTGAAGACGCCCGCGCCGACGTGGTCAAGCAACTGAGCCAGGTCGAGAACTTTATCAGCCAGAAAGTCGACGCAATTATCGTCAACCCGGTGGATACCGCTTCGACCAAGAACATCATCAGTGCGGCGACCAAGGCCGGCATTCCGCTGGTGTTCGTCAACCGCCGCCCCGACCAGAAAGACCTGCCTAAAGATGTGGTGGCGGTGACGTCCGATGACGTCGAGGCCGGTCGCCTGCAAATGCAATACATCGCTGACAAACTCGGTGGCAAAGGCAAGATCGTGATCCTGCTGGGTGACCTGGCGAATAACTCCACCACCAACCGCACCAAGGGCGTGAAAGAAGTCCTGGCCAAATACCCGGGCATCACCATCGAACAGGAACAGACCGGTACCTGGCTGCGTGACCGCGGCATGACCCTGGTCAACGACTGGATGACCCAAGGCCGTGAGTTCAATGCAGTGCTGGCCAACAACGATGAGATGGCCATCGGTGCGTCCATGGCCTTGAAGTCGGCGGGCACCAAGCCTGGCACTGTGCTGATCGCTGGGGTCGACGGTACGCCGGACGGCTTGAACGCGATATCCAAGGGCGACATGGCCGCGTCGGCGTTCCAGGATGCGAAAGGGCAGGCAGTCGGTTCGGTGGAAGCCGCGCGCAAGATGGCCAAGCACGAGCCGGTCGAGCAGAACGTGATTATTCCGTTCAAGCTGATCACCCCGGACAATGTTAAAGACTTCAAGTAGCCCTTTATAACAACAATAAGCGAGCAGGGCGGCCACGGTCGCCCTGCTGATGGAGTACCCGATATGCTTGCTCAAGCGGTTGTCTCGCAGCCTCCCGGTATCCAGCCGCCGTCGCTGGAAGAACCCTACCTGCTGGAAATCCTCAATATCAGCAAAGGCTTTCCCGGCGTTGTGGCCCTGGCCGATGTGCAACTGCGCGTACGCCCCGGTTCCGTGCTGGCGCTGATGGGCGAGAACGGTGCGGGCAAGTCGACGCTGATGAAGATCATCGCCGGCATCTATCAGCCCGACGCCGGGGAAATTCGCCTGCGTGGCAAGCCGATTGTGTTTGAAACGCCGCTGGCGGCGCAAAAGGCGGGGATCGCGATGATCCACCAGGAACTTAACCTGATGCCGCACATGAGCATCGCCGAAAATATCTGGATCGGCCGCGAGCAGCTCAACAGCCTGCACATGGTCAACCACCGTGAAATGCACCGCTGCACGGCTGAGTTGCTGGCGCGGTTGCGCATCAATCTGGACCCTGAAGAACAGGTCGGCAACCTGAGCATCGCCGAACGGCAGATGGTCGAGATTGCCAAGGCGGTGTCCTACGACTCCGACATCCTGATTATGGATGAACCCACGTCGGCCATTACCGAGAAGGAAGTGGCCCACCTGTTTTCGATCATTGCCGACCTCAAGTCCCAGGGCAAAGGCATCGTCTACATCACCCACAAAATGAACGAAGTGTTCGCCATCGCCGATGAAGTGGCGGTGTTCCGTGACGGCCAGTACATCGGTTTGCAACGCGCCGACAGCATGAACAGCGACAGCCTGATCTCGATGATGGTCGGCCGTGAGCTGAGCCAATTGTTCCCGGTGCGCGAGACGCCCATCGGCGAGTTGCTGCTGTCGGTGCGCGACCTGCGCCTGGACGGCGTGTTCAAGGACGTGTCCTTCGACCTGCACGCCGGCGAAATCCTCGGCATCGCCGGGTTGATGGGCTCGGGGCGCACCAATGTGGCCGAAACCATTTTCGGCATCACCCCAAGCTCCGGCGGCCAAATTACCCTCGACGGCAAGCCGGTGCGCATCAGCGACCCGCACATGGCCATCGAGAAAGGGTTTGCGCTGCTGACTGAGGACCGCAAGCTCAGCGGCTTGTTCCCGTGCCTGTCGGTGTTGGAAAACATGGAAATGGCGGTGCTGCCGCATTATTCGGGCAACGGCTTCATCCAGCAGAAAGCCCTGCGCGCCCTGTGCGAAGACATGTGCAAGAAGCTGCGGGTGAAAACCCCGTCGCTGGAGCAGTGCATCGACACCTTGTCCGGCGGCAACCAGCAGAAAGCCTTGCTGGCGCGCTGGCTGATGACCAACCCACGGCTGCTGATTCTCGATGAGCCCACCCGGGGCATCGACGTCGGTGCCAAGGCCGAGATCTATCGTTTGATCTCTTTTCTCGCCAGCGAAGGCATGGCGGTGATCATGATTTCCTCCGAGCTGCCCGAAGTGCTGGGCATGAGCGACCGGGTGATGGTGATGCACGAGGGCGAACTGATGGGCACCCTGGACCGCGCGGATGCGACCCAGGAAAAAGTGATGCATCTGGCCTCCGGTTTGACCGTAGTCCACTGCCAGAATAAGAAGGTGATTGGCAATGAACGCAATAACAGACAACAAGCCTGCCACGGCACCGGTCAAGAACCGCAGGCGTTTGCCCACCGAATTAAGCATCTTCTTGGTGCTGATCGGTATCGGCCTGGTGTTTGAAGTGTTCGGCTGGATCGTGCGCGACCAGAGCTTCCTGATGAACTCCCAGCGCCTGGTGCTGATGATCCTGCAAGTGTCGATTATCGGCCTGCTGGCGATTGGCGTGACCCAGGTGATCATTACCACCGGTATCGACTTGTCTTCCGGCTCGGTGCTGGCGTTATCGGCGATGATCGCCGCGAGTCTGGCGCAGACTTCCGACTTTTCCCGGGCGGTGTTTCCCAGCCTGACGGATTTGCCGGTGTGGATCCCGGTGGCGATGGGCCTCGGGGTCGGGCTGCTGGCGGGGGCGATCAACGGCAGCATTATCGCGGTGACCGGTATTCCGCCGTTTATCGCAACCTTGGGCATGATGGTGTCGGCCCGTGGCCTGGCGCGTTACTACACCGAAGGCCAGCCGGTGAGCATGCTCTCGGATTCCTACACCGCCATCGGTCATGGCGCGATGCCGGTAATCATCTTTCTGGTGGTGGCGGTGATTTTCCATATCGCCCTGCGCTACACCAAGTACGGCAAGTACACCTACGCCATCGGCGGCAACATGCAGGCGGCGCGCACCTCGGGGATCAACGTCAAGCGCCACCTGATCATCGTCTACAGCATCGCCGGGTTGCTGGCGGGTTTGGCTGGCGTCGTCGCCTCGGCACGTGCCGCGACGGGCCAGGCCGGCATGGGCATGTCCTATGAGCTGGATGCGATTGCCGCCGCCGTGATCGGCGGCACCAGCCTGGCGGGCGGGGTAGGGCGTATTACCGGTACGGTGATCGGCGCGTTGATCCTCGGCGTGATGGCCAGCGGGTTTACCTTTGTCGGGGTGGATGCGTATATCCAGGACATCATCAAGGGCCTGATTATTGTGGTGGCGGTGGTGATCGACCAGTATCGCAACAAGCGCAAACTCAAACGCTGAAGCGCAGTTGCAAGCGGTAAGCCACACGCTGCAAGTTAGACGAGCTTTACAGCTGGTCGCTTGCAGCGTGTGGCTTATAGCTGCTTAACGCTGTAAGCCACACGCTGCAAGTTAGACGAGCTTTACAGCTGGTCGCTTGCAGCGTGTGGCTTATAGCTGCTTAACGAACTTTCCTGCTATAAACGCACTCCGATGACCATTCGCCAAGCCCGTCCTGGTGCCTTTGGAGGTTAATTGGGAAAAAATGCCTGTCATTTCAGTTGCTGAGCCCTCAAGTCGGCCTTAGACTGCCGCCCCTCGTAAATTGAGTGCCGGGTGGCGCTTGAAATGGAAGGCGCCTTTCCGAGGCCTGCAACGGTCTGCCGAAACGCTCCCTTATTCGCCTTAATGCACGTATTTTTTATAGAGAAATCAATGACAAAGGAAAAGTTGCTGGCCATGCCGGCGGATGACTACATGAATGCCGAACAGCACGCTTTTTTCGAGCAGCTGCTGCAAGACATGAAAGTGGAACACCACGAGCGCATTGAACAGAACCGCATCGCCATCGAAAGCCTGGACACCCCGGCTGACCCGGCTGATGCCGCTTCCGTGGAAGAAGAGCGCACCTGGTTGGTTAATGCTATCGATCGCGACCAGCGCATGCTGCCGCAGCTTGAGCGCGCCCTGGAACGCATCAAGGAAGATTCCTTTGGCTGGTGCGACGACAGCGGTGAGCCTATCGGCCTCAAGCGCCTGCTGATCAGCCCGACCACCAAGTACTGCATCGAAGCGCAAGAGCGCCACGAGCAGATCGACAAGCACCAGCGCCAAGCCTGATGGGCTGAAGTTGGGCGCTGTGCATGCAGCGCCCAAGAGAAATACCGGTTACGCCCAGGTCTATTGATCTGTTGCAAGCGCCTCCTCTAATAGCCCATAGATAATGGCCTGATAGTGGCGTTTAATGCAGCAACAATAACGACAAACAGTGGGGTAACGATGATGGCTGGAGACGGATCTCTGATGGGCGCAGCAGTGCCACCGCAGACGGTGGCGCGCGTGCTGCCCGGCTGGCTGATGCCGCTCCTGCAGAGCACCGCCCTGGTGCTGGTACTCCTGGGCCTGGCGTTTGCCGGCTGGCCGATCTACCTGTGCCTGCCACTGGCCTTGCTGGTGATCTGGCTGCCTCGCGTTAAAACTCAAAAGCCCGTACTCACGCCGTCAGCCGCGTCCGATGCGATGGGTGAACTGACCCGCGATCTCTCCTACACCACCAGCCATAACGCGCTTTCCGCTGCCGGCGTGGCCTATTCGGTCAAGCAACTGGCGGCACGCTTGCAGTCACAGTTGAGCGCGGCCAAGCAAATTGTTAGCAGCGCCGAAGTCATGATCGGTACCGAAAAGGTCACCTCGCAGCTCAGCCGCCAAGCCCTGGGCGCAGCCACCCAGGCTCACCAACGCAGCACCGAAGGGCGCGAAGTGCTGGCCCAGTCCATCACCCGCATGCACCAACTCAGCCAACGCGCCAATGCCAGCCGCGAATTGATCGAGGCGCTGAGCCAGCGCAGTGAAGAAATCCAGCGCGTGACCTTGGTGATTCAATCCATCGCCAGCCAAACCAATTTGCTTGCATTGAACGCGGCCATTGAAGCCGCGCGCGCCGGTGAGCACGGGCGCGGCTTTGCTGTGGTTGCCGACGAGGTGCGTGGCCTGGCCGGGCGTACGGCCATGGCCACCGATGAGGTCGGGGTGATGGTTGCTGATATCCAGCATCGCACCGCGCAAGTGGTCGAGCAGATTCGCCAGTTGTCGTCGGACCTGCACACCGGCGTCGAACAAGTGGAACACGCAGGCGAACACTTGCAGAGCATCGCCAGCCTGGCGGCGGACGTGGAAGGGCAGGTCAATGAGATTGCCCAGGGCACCGACACCAACCGTGTGCAACTCGACAGCTTGTTCCATGCCGTGGAGCAGATGCGCAGCGACCTGACCGTGAGCGACCTGCAAACCCGCCAACTGGCCGATGCGGCGGTGCAGATGGAAGGGCAGGCCGAAACCATCAGCGAGCGCTTGGCCGAAGTCGGGTTGGATGACTATCACCAGCGTATCTACGACCTGGCCCGCGAAGGCGCAAACCGCATTAGCGAACAGTTCGAGGCCGATGTAGTGCAAAACCGTATCAGCCTGCAGGACTTGTTTGACCGCAGTTACACGCCGATCCCGAATACCAGCCCAAGCAAATATCACACGCGTTTTGACGGTTACACCGACCAGGTATTGCCGGCGATCCAGGAAGCGCTGCTGCCGCGTCATGAAGGTTTAGTGTTTGCGATTGCCTGCACACCTCAAGGTTACGTGCCGACGCACAACAAGGCGTTTTCTCACGCCCTGACCGGTGACGCGCAGATCGACGCGGTGCAGAACCGCACCAAACGTAAGTTCGAAGACCGCACGGGCATTCGTTGCGGCAGTCATCAGCAGGCTGTGCTGTTGCAGACCTATACCCGTGACACCGGCGAGTTGATGCACGACTTGTCGGTGCCGATCATGGTCAATGGCCGGCATTGGGGTGGGTTGCGCCTTGGCTATAAACCGGAAGGGGCAAAGGCCGCGCGTTAGGGATTGTTGCTGATTATGCAATGAAGCTATTCCTGGGATAGCTTTTTCCAACTGGAATAAAGCCGTAGCATGGCCAACATTGTTAGCCAGCTAACTAATGCTGCGGAGAAGCTCCATGCAAAACAAAGTCGATGTCGCCGTGATGATCGGCAGTGGTGTTCCCGAAACCCTGCGTGCGTTGGGTCAGAAAGCCTGTTGGGTGGTGCTGATCAATGGCGAGCAGCGCGGCACGGCGTTCGCCAGCCGTGATGAAGCGCAGGAATGCAGGGCTGCCTGGCAAGCGCTGTTGCGCCTGGAACAGTCAGACAGCCTACATTGAGGGGTATTACTGGGATTGATGTAGGCGCTGGTTCAACTCGTCCACGGGGATGGCCCATTCGGCGTCCTCACGCAGCTCTTCCTTCAGAAAATTCGCCTGTTGCGACGTCCAGAAGGGCGCATCGATCAGTTTCACATCTTCGCCCAGCGGGTGTGCGCCGATGAATGCGTCGATGGCCTCGGGGGTCGAATCCAGGCCCAGTTGTTCAAACAGGGTTTCGAGCGTCGGGATTGGCGCGTCCATATTTCAGTCTCCATGCAAGGTGATGGTCGTTGTGCATGTGAGGCTTGGTGCGCGGCAGAGTTCTATCGGCGTGTCAGGAATTGAGTGCACCTGAGTCCACAGCGGTTTTCAGGGCCTTGGCGGCATCTTTTGCCGCAGTTGCGGCGGCGTCGACAGTTTTGAACCAACGGTCTTTTTCTACCTGGTGTGCTGTGACAGTGGTCAGCGGTGGTTTGGCCCGCATGATGATCACCGCTTGAAATTCACCGTCTACTTCCCTCGCATCGCCATGGATAAAAAATTCGCCAATATCAAATTCCGTCACGTATAGCCTTCCCTTCAAGGTAACTGCACTGATGAAACCTGACCCCTATGGGGCAAACTTCAATGGACGCGGTAGTATGGCAGTTGTTGAGGGGCGACGGCGCAGTAAAGTCATCCAGATGACGAAACGAGCCCTGCGTGAGGGGCGTGCAGGCTGGCTTCGAGTTTTTTGGCCAACTCGCAGGCTTGGATGTGGTTGCTGCGAAAGCCTTTGATCCTGCCGCTGGTGACTTCCAGGATATGAAAGAAATTACGCCCAGCAGGTACAACTTGGTAAAGAACAGAATTGGAGTACCCGCTGTCGCTTTGCAAGCAGTAGTATTGGCGCTCGTCTGGGCATGATGAGCGAGTGCTGGAAGACATTACGGCGTGTTGACGTGGTTGCATGGTCAGCTCCTGTCGATCGATCTTGTTGACCCACCAGCAGCGTTTCGGGTGGTTTTGTCCCCTGTTGCTGTTTTAGTATTGTCGTTGGCAGTCGATGCTTGGTTCCATGCCAAGTATTTTGTTATGTGTTTGATGTCGGAAACTGCGCTTTTTATTTGGGTTATTCTCTGAAGCTGGTCGGCCCGTATTCTCGGACCGTTGAACCTGTGATTTGCTGTGGGGCCTGAAGACCTTCGTCAGGTCGGCGGTCTCAGGTTCCAAGTGCAACAGTCAGTTGATGTTTCGACGCAGGATCTCTTCAGTTTTTTAACGCGTGTGTGATCGTGCCGTTACGGCCGTTTTTTTGTGCTGCCCGCTCTGGCGGTTGGTACTCTTTTTTGATGTGGGGGCGTTTCCTTGGCAGTCAGTAATCTGGATATGCACGCGTTGTTCGTGTTGGGTGATTTGCGCGCAAAGTTGGTCAAGCAGTTTCAATCCCGTTTTGTTTACATCACAGAGCAGACGCCGGAAGGCATCTACATCGCCGAAATCGATACCGAGACGGCGCTGGTCGTGGATGACAAGCAACACCTGGAACTCAAGGTGGGCGATCATTTTCGCGCAGCCGTGTTGCCCAGTCGCGAAGGTGGAAAGTTCGAATTGAAGTTCCGCGATATCAAGTTGACGGTGTATGGCTTGGGCGATTACGCCTTTGTTTCCTCGGCCGAAGGCCAAGGCATCGTGTTCAAGGAAGGCCACAGCGTGATGCTGGTATTTGCCGCCAACGAACAACTGCAGGAAGGCCTGACCAAAACCCTCAAGGCCGTGACCGGCAAGGCCGCCAAGTGGCGCAAGGGTGAATTGGTAACGTTCAAGGCCAGTGAGTAGTCGATAAACCTCGGGTGTATTTATGCTCTCTCGGAACCTCTACTACAGTTGAGTTGACTTAACTATTCAGAGGCTTCGCGCATTGGCAGCAAAGCCGTCCGCTATGGCTGCGAAAACGCGAGGTGCAAAGGCATGAAAGGATTGAGAACCCTATTGGCAGCGTCCCTGACGGCCTTGAGCCTGTCGGTGGTTTCATTGCCGGTATCGGCTGCCCAGGCACCGGTGCATTTCGCCGACCTGAACTGGGAAAGCGGCAGCCTGATCACCGAAGTACTGCGCTTTATCGTCGAGAAGGGTTACGACCTGCCCACCGACACCTTGCCCGGCACCACCATCACCCTGGAAACGGCCCTGGCAAAAAATGACATCCAGGTGATCGGTGAAGAATGGGCCGGCCGCAGCCCGGTGTGGATCAAAGCCGAGGCCGAAGGCAAGGTGGTGGGCCTGGGCGACACAGTCAAGGGCGCTACGGAAGGCTGGTGGGTGCCGGAATACGTGGTCAAGGGCGACCCTGCCAAAGGCCTCAAGCCTCTGGCCCCCGAGCTTAAAAGCGTACAGGACCTGGCGCGTTACAAGGACGTGTTCAAGGACCCGGAATCTCCAGGCAAGGGGCGCTTTCTCAACAGCCCGATCGGCTGGACCTCGGAAGTGGTCAACAAACAAAAGCTCAAGGCTTACGGCCTGGACGACAGCTATGTGAACTTTCGCAGTGGTTCGGGCGCCGCGCTGGATGCCGAAATTGCCTCATCGATTCGTCGAGGCAAGCCGGTGTTGTTCTACTACTGGTCGCCGACGCCTTTGATGGGGCGCTACAAACTGATCCAGCTGGAAGAACCACCGTTTGACGCCGATGCCTGGAAGACACTGACCGACGCGGAGAACCCCAACCCTAGGCCGACTCGGTCGTTGGCGTCCAAGCTGAGCATTGGCGTGTCGACGCCGTTCCAGCAGGAACACCCGCAGATCGCCGAGTTTTTTACCAAGGTTCAGTTTCCTATCGAGCCGCTGAACAAAGCCCTGGCTGCGATGAGCGAGAACCACACGGCGCCACGGGAAGTGGCTCAGGTGTTTCTCAAGGAGCATCCAGAGGTGTGGAAGGCGTGGTTGACGGCGGATGTGGCGCAGAAGGTTGAAGCGAGTTTGCGCTAACACGGTATGCAGAACCCTGTGGGAGCCGGGCTTGCCCGCGATGGCGGTGTATCAGTCATGTATGTGTGTTCAGTCATGTATGTGTTGACTGTCACACCGCCATCGCGGGCAAGCCCGGCTCCCACAGTTGATTGCATGGCAGGCTTAGAACTTGGTTTGAATCGCCACCTCGAAGGTCCTTGGCGACCCCAGGTAATACGCCGGCGACACATGCGCAAACTCGGCATACACCTCATTCGTCAGGTTGCGCACGCGGCCGGTCACCGAGGTGTGCGAGTCGACCCTGTAGCGCAGGAACGTTCCGAACAACGTGTAGGCCGGCACCGTCATGGTGTTGGCATTGTCCGCATACACTTGTGCGACATACCGCGCATCCACGCCGCCTTGCCAATCTTGCGTGAAGTCATAGGTCAGCCATAGGTTGCCTACGCGTTTTGGCACGTTGGTCGGTGTATTACCCTTGCGCGAGACCACGGCGCCGCTGGCGATTTTCTCGTTGAAGTCGTCGTATTCAGCATCCACCCAGGCAAAGTTACCTTCCGCCAACAGTTTCGGTGTGATGCGCAATGAGCTGGCCAACTCGATCCCCTTGGACGACTGCGCCCCCACTGGGATGCTGTTGTTCGGGTCTTGCGGGTCGGTGACGGCGAAATCCTTGCGCTCGATCTTGTAGGCCGCGACCGTGGCCGAACCGCGACCCTCCAGGTACTCAAACTTGCTGCCCACTTCCCACTGTTTGCCGGTTGATACGTCGAACACTTGAGTGGTGGTCGATGGCTGCTCGGCCGCCGTGCTGTATTGCACATACACATTAGCCGAGGGGATGAACTGGTAGGTCAGTCCAACACGCCCGGTCACCGGTTCCCAGCTGCGCTTGAAGTGGCGTGGGTTGGTGGCCGTCACTTTGCTGTGGTTGGTTACGTCCAAGTCGATAGCGTCGTAACGCAGGCCGGTGAGCAGTGACAATTTATCGGTGAGGCCAAGGCGATTTTCCACGAACAAGGCTTTGGTGGTGACTTCGTTGGTCTTGTCCTTAACAAACCCGGGTTTGGTGCCTGGGATGTCATAGAAGTGCCCAGGGTTGTAGTTGTTCGGGTCTACGGTGCTATTGCCCGGTTTGTTCAGCGGGTAACTGGTGGTGCTGTTGACCTTGTACTCAAAGCCGCCGGACCAGGTGGTGGACAGGCCGAAGATCGTGTCGTCATGGCGCAGCTCGAACTGGTTGCCGTTCTGTTCGCCCTGATGGCGCACTTGGTAAGCGGTCGAACGGTTCACTGCGCTGTTGTCGGCGTTGTACTGGTAGGTTTCCAGGTTGCGGTAATCGCGCTGGCTGTCCAAGTGATAGAGGGTGTTCTTCAGCGTGGTGCTGTCGTTGATTCGATAGTCGATGATCGAACGTGCCCAGATCGTGCGCTGTTCGTACCGGCCATCGGCAACATTGTAGTTGTTGAAGCGGTTGTGCCGGTCGATCTTCAGCTCACCGGCCTTGGGGTTGAGCACCGGAGTGCCCCAGTACGGGCTGTCTTCCTGTTCGTCCTGGTATTCCAGTGCCAGGGTGTGGGACAGGTTGGGGGTCAGGTCACTGAGCAGCGAAAACGCCAGGCTCCAGGCTTCACGCTGGTCGCGGTCGATGTAGCTGTGATTGGTGTTGCGGCTGACGTCCAGGCGCGCGTAATGCTGCACCTCGGCGCCCGGTTCTGTCAGCGCGTGGTTGAGGCCGAAAGCCATGCCGGCGGTGTCGTAGCTGCCATAGGTGAGCTGGCCTTCGGCGGCTTGTTCCTCGCGGGTTGCCAACTTCGTCACGTAATTCAGCGAACCGCCCACGGAGCCGGCGCCATTGATCAAGGAGGAGGGGCCGCCGACCAGTTCAACGCGGTCATAGATCCACGCATCCACTGGGCGTGCCAAGCCGGTGGCGACGTTGATGCCGTTGAACATCTGGGTGATCTGGCTGCTGGTAAACCCACGGTAGGACACAAACCCGCCAAACCCCGGCGGCGCGCTGGCGTTGACGCCGGGCAACGTGTTGGCCGCATCGCGAAAGGTCTTGGCGCCATGGCGCTCGATATCGTTACGAGTGGCGATGGCCACCGACGCCGGGGTTTCCCGCACGCTCAGGCCGAGGCGCGACGCCATGCCGCTGGATTGATCCAGGGTCAGGCCGGGCTCTGCGGTTTGTTCGCCATCGATGGTGGTAGGCGCCAACTCGAGCGCCCAGCCACAGACAGGCAGGCAGCCGAACAGGCCCGCCAACAAGGGTAAATGTTTCATGGTTGAATCCTGAAAAACTTGGCTTGAAAAACAACGCACAGCCGCGCGTATTCCCCAATGGGAACGTTGGCCGGTGCAGATCAGAAAGCGAAGGGGTCAGGCGAAAGCGGGAGGCGCGCGCGGGTTGGCCGTGGGCCAGGTGAAACGGGCAGGGATATCAGCGGCGAGAACCACCGCCGGTGGCGGCGCATGGGGTTGCGGCAACACCGCCACATTCAGGCTGGAACTTAGCGCCGGGCCCATGCCGCCGGTCGAACACAGCGGGCAACCAAACGCCTTCGACAGCGTCGGCAGGTTCTCATCCGTGGAGTTGCTCTGCTTGGGCGCCTGGGTACGCGGGTCCACCGTACAAAACTGCCCGCTGATACCGTTGAGCTGCATGCCCACCATCTGCCCATGACCAATACTGCACGCGAACACATTGAACAGGACGCAGCAATAGAGCATCCAGGCAATGAGCGAGCGGTCGGCACGAGCGATTTTCATGGGGCGGCACTTTACCATCACCCGCCGACGAAATACCCACAAAAAATCTCAGGGCGACTATCATCACTCGCACATTTTCAGGGAGCGCCCGCCATGAGCTTTGTCATCGCGCGATGGATCGTTGGGGTTTTTACCTGCATCAGCATGGTGCACCTATACTGGGCCGCTGGCGGCAAACTCGGCAGCCTTGCCGCCATCCCCCAACTGCCCGGCGAATTCGCCCACGGCCCCCGACCGGCGTTCAAGCCCTCAGCGCTGGGCACGTTCCTGGTCGCAATGGGCTTGGTCGCGATAGCGCTGCTCGTCTGCCTGCGAGCCGGTCTGTATTTTTCGCCGGTGTCCCATGGGGCGTTGCAATGGGGGATCAGTGCGATAGCCGTGGTGATGTTCGCCAGGGCGATTGGGGATTCGGAGTTGGTGGGGTTTTTCAAGAAGGTGGGTGGGTCGAGGTTTGCAAGGCTGGATACGTATTTTTATTCGCCGTTGTGTTTGGTGTTGGGGGTGGGGTTGTTGGTGGTGGCGTGGGGGTGAGCTCGGCTGTCTTAGGTTTAAGCCCAACTAACGCAGTCATGGTCATCCATGTAGATCAAAAATGAAAAGCTCACATCCGTCACCCAAAATGGATACCCGGTTGTATCAGATAAAATACGTTCAAGTTGCTGGGGGGGGCCGATTTCCCATGCTCTGTAGGAAGTGTCGCAGACGAGGAAAATCAACTGATCACTTTGAATACGATTGCCTTGTCTTCCCTAGTCTAGGATCGAGCACTGGGTCTGGGTGTTGCGTACGCGGAACTCCTGCATCGACTTTAGCTTGTTTGAAAGCACCATTCCTTGAAACCTCCGGTGTAGAGGGTTCGGCAGGTTTGTCACATGTTAGAGTTTTCCTACCTTTAGGTGGACAGTTGGCGCTTAACCCCGTTGGGTCCACCCACCCCGTCGGGTTGGGCGCGTACTGGTACGCGTTGATCCCACCGGCCAGCTTCACTGGGTCAGGCGTCAGGTAGCGACCAATATCTGGATTGTAGTAGCGGTGGCGGTTGTAGTGCAGCCCGCTTTCCGGGTCGAAGTATTGGCCTTGAAAGCGCAGCCGGTTGTCGACTTTATTTATGTCGAGGCGACTGATTTGGCCATAGGCGCGGTAATGCGCGGACCAGACGATTTCGCCGTCGGGGGCCGTGAGTTCCTGTGGCGTGCCGAGGTGGTCGAGTTGGTAGTGGAAGGGCTGGGTGTCTTTCGGCCCGAAACCTTCCAGCAATGCCAGCGGACGGAAACTGTCCGGTTCGTAGAGGTAACTGCGATGGCAATCTGCGTGATGTTCCGCAACCAGCTTGTCGCCTTGCCAGAAAAACTCTGTGGTTATGCCGTCGACGGTTTTGCTGATCCGCCGCCCAAACGGGTCATAGCGGTAGCTGGCCGTTTGCCCGTTCGGTTGGGTAATGCCGATCAACCGATGCTGACAGTCGTAGCGGTACTCGGTGACGAACTGGTGACCCTTACCGCGCCTTTGGCGGATCAGGTTGCCAAAGGCGTCATAGTCGTAATGATGATCGCCCTGGATCATCAACCGATTCCCCGCCACGATGTCCGGGCCGGGGCGGTCTTGCATTAGCAGGTTGCCGGCTGGGTCATGGCCAAAGCGTTCCTGCACGTCCTGCGAGTGGTCGGCCCGAGTTAGGCGGGCGAGCGGGTCGTAGTGGTAGTGGTGTTCACCTTTGCGAGTGTCTAGCAGGCGGGTCAGGTTGCCGGTTTTGTCGTAGTCGTATTGGCGGCGATAGAGGTCATGGTTTTCTTGAGTCACCGCGTGGGCGTGCAGGCGGTTTTGCTCGTCGTAGTGGTAATGGCTGAGGAGTTGGCCTTGTTGGCGCTGGCGTTCTCGGCCGGTTTTGAACAGGTGAGACGTGAGGGTTTTGCCATTCAGCTCGACGGTGGCGAGGTGGCCGCCTTTGTCGTGGTTGAAGGTGAGACGATTGTTGTCCGGCAGGCGCAGGCTTTTCAGCTGGCTGCAGGCGTCGTAGCCGTAGCGCAAGGTGCCCCAGCCTTGGTGTTCGGCGGTGAGGCGGTTTTGGGCGTCGTATTCGTAGGCTAGCGCCCAGTGGCCGTCGTCGACGCTGAGGAGGTTGCCCTGACGGTCGTAGGCATAGTCAACAACACCGCCGTCGGGCAGGGTTTTTCGTACGAGGCGGCCGGAAGGGTCTCGCTCGTAACGGGTAAGAAGCTGACTGCCGTCGTCGCCGTGTTCGGTCTTTTCCAGCAGGTTGCCGTTGAGGTCGTAGACGTAGGCCGTGCGCTGGCCGTCAAAGCCGATTTCTTGCTGGATCAGCCCGTTGAGGTGGTAATCAAGCTGGTAGGTTTCGCCAACTTCATTTTCGATCTCTGTCAGCAGCAACCGGGCGTTGTCGTAGCGGTATTTGACCTGGGTGCCGTCAGAATTAATGCGCCGGCTTATCAGGTGCAGGCCGTCGGCGTATTCGTAGCGGGTGACGTGGCCGAGTTCATCGCGTTCGGCGGTGATTTTTCCGTAGGGGTTGTAGCTGTATTCCCGCGTTGCGCCGTCTGGAAGTAGGACGCGAATCAACCGACCTACACCGTCCCGTTGATACTGGGTCAGGGCGCCATGTTCGTCCTCAAGTGCAGTCTGTCGCCCAAGATCGTCATAGCGATACCGCTTGATACCGCCATTCGGCAGTTGTTCTTCAACGAGCTGCCCACGCTCATTCCAAACCAGCCGGTGACAACCGTTATCTGGGTACCAAACCCCAATCAGTTGCCCGTGTTTGTTGTACGTATAGTCCGTAACGTGGCCATCAGGATCCGTCTTCGCGTACGTCGCCCTGGTCATTACGCTCATATTTCCAAACCGCTTCACCACGCCGTACGACTCGTACGAACCCGTTGTCATGCTCGTAGGAAGTCGGCTCATCCTCTCCAGGAAACATCGCCACCAAGCGTCCGGCTTCGTCGTATTGATACGCCGTCACCGCCCCGAGCGGGTCCTGCTCGACCGTCAGCCGGCCTTTGGTATCGTAGGATTTGAAATGCTCAGCGCCGTCCGGATCAATGCGCTGCACCAGCCGCGCCCGCTGGTCATGGACATAAACTTCCTGGCTACCATCCGCGTTGTGAACCGTAACCTTGCCGCCGTCCTCCCACGCATACCGCGTGTCCATCTGTGAAAAGCTGGCCCAATGCCGAACACACCGCGCCGCCTTACCAGCCCGTTCCCACTCCCAAAAGAAACTCGCCCCACCGGCCAACTGCCGCTCAAGAATGACGTGCTGATCGTCGTACCGATAAACCTCGCTTTCACCTACGGCATTGGTCGCTGAAACCAGTCGTCCAGCCTCGTCATAGGCGTAGGAAACAAGATTCTGCTCAGTCACCCATACGTAGGGTTCATACCCTTTGGCGCGATGAACCTGATAGTCAACGGCAACAATGCGACCCAGCTCGTAGCGCAGAAACAGCGACCGACCCGCACCGTTATCCAGCCGCTCAATCCGACCGGAACGATCACGAGAAATCCGCAGCCGGTTGTCATACGCATCGCTGATCGCCGTCAGCACACCGTCGCGAAAGTGATAAAACCGTGACGCCTGAGCCAGCACCAACTCATCAGGCAGCGACCCCAAGTAAATCGCCGCTTCGGCCAAACTGTTGGTGATCGCCGGTCGAGCCACCGTGGGCAAGGGCAGGGCAGTAGACCGGTTCTCATGATCCGTCCAAACCACCGAATCACCGTCCACCACCAACCGCTGCGCCAGCGAGTGACTCCAGCCAAACCCCAACCCACAATCCACTTCCACCGCACTGGTGCGGTACAAACGGGTCCACTCAAACGGCAATATCCCATCCAGCGCGCCATCGGTAAGAGTCAGCAACTCCTCGCCGGTGACCATCGACACCGGGCAGCCATTGGTGGCCGTTTTATCCGCAGGCGCCGCCGCATCTCCCTGCGGATTCTTCCCCGCAACAGGCACATCATCCACATGCTCTTTGTGCTTCAACACCGCGTTCTGCCGCGCCCGCCAGCGCATCTGCATCGTGCCTTGCTTCAGCCCACCGACCACGCCGCGAACCGCCACGGCCTTATAGCGATCCACCGCCTGCATGAACTGGGTCAGAATCGCCAGCAGGCTCCTGACAAAGCCAACGGTCGCCTCAAGAATCCGCGCGCCATACTTGACCAACCGCAAGCTCAGATACGCCACACCCGCCGCTGGCAGTGCGATCATCAACACCGCGCCAATCACCAGATCGATCAGCAGTGACACCACAAACCCCGCCGCCGCCTCGGCGATCTCGCCAGGCGGCAGTGCGTCCAGCCACAGCATCGCCGTGCGCACCATCAGGTACAGCGCGGCCTCATCGCTGGCGAGCAACATGGCCTTTTCCATGACCTTGGGTGCATCGGTGGCCAGCTGCGCCAACTTGGCCGCCTCGCTGCCGAGTTGTTCGACGTACTTCAGCGGGTCTTCAAGAATCGCCTGCACCAGCTTGATGCTGTCCCACACGTCGCGGATCGCCGCCCAGCTGCCCGCCAGCACGCCGCTGCCAATCGCGCTGGCGGTCGATTGCTGCCAATAGGGTTTGAAGTCGTTCCATTGCTCGCGCAGCCATTGCTCGAGGTCCGCCGTCAGCCCGGCGTAGGACGCAAACAACGCGTCCACCTGTTGAGTCGACGCGCCGCCTTGCACCCGCACCTGATACCGCCCGCCGGCCACGCAGGTATGCGAGCCTTTGCCGTGCTCATCGAGCATGACAACGGTGGAACTGCCGTCCTCCAGCCGAATCACCTCAACCGGGATGTCACCGATCGGCACGTCGTACACTGACTCGAATAGGCTCTCGATCTTCAGCTCGCCGCCCAGCGGGCACATGACGACGGTGCCCAGAACATCCGGGTCGGTCATGCTGGCCGTGGTCTGTGAGGCCCCCACCCGCAATACCCGATCCATGCCCAGCAGTGACGGCATATCCGTTGCGTGGCTGACCGAATCCAGCGCCCGCGCGTACCAGGCCCCCATCTGCTGGCGATACTCCGCCAGGCTCAGATGGAAGCCGTTGAGTTCATGTTCGATAAAGGCGATGTGGGCAGCGTTGGTCATCCGTGACGTCTCGGCAAAATGGCAAGGCGTCGGAGCATGCCGCAGGAAAAAGCGCCTGGATGAACGGCTGGGAAAATCAGAAAGGGACGACTTTAAGCGGGTAAAAACCGCGAAGAACTAGCCAGGAGACTTACACAAAAAAGCGATCCAACTGATTGCGCAAAAACGCGGAAAATAGAAAAACACGCTCATCCGTGCCCGATTTGCGCCCATGGCCGCTCCGGCCGGCAGAGCTCGCTCGGCTCGGCCGATAAGGCAATTTAATGGCCCCTTTGTAACAAAATCCCCGCCAGAATCGCTTTTATTTTCAGGTGGTTAGGTGGGAATGCAAATGCGCACTGTTGGAATCATGCTGATCGCCTGCTCCATGGCAGGCGGTGCAGTTGCCGTGCAGGCACGGGAGCTGCGCGACGGTGACAAGTACATGTGCAGTTGGGGCGCGGGCACCGCCGCCAGGGCCCAGGAACTCAAGCTGTCGGGCGTGTCGCTGTATGCCGCGCGGCAGAAGATCCAGACCATCAAGTTCAGCAAATCCTGGATGCGCATGATGGCCATGGGCATCACCGAGCAGACCTATGACAGCCGTTCACGGCTCAAGCCCGAGGCGATTCGCCAGAGTTTTTATCAGGATTGCCTGCGTTATAAGGTGGCGCGTAAATAATCCATTACCTGCACCGGCCAGTGCAAAATCTGCGTAAGCCTGTCCAACTTTGCCCTGGCGCCGCTCGCCATACTGGCGCCAGGTAAACCACGAGGCACAGGCCATGACTGATTACGTATTCACCCCCGAGCAGCTTCCATCCCTGGCGATCCAAGGCAGCGCGGCGCGTTTCCCGCTGCGCCGGGTGTTTTGCGTGGGCCGTAACTACAGCGAACATGCCCGCGAGATGGGGCATGACCCGGATCGCGAGCCGCCGTTCTTCTTTATGAAACCGGCCGATGCGGTAGTGCCTGCCGAAGGCGTGATCGCGTATCCGCCGCTGACCGCCGACCTGCACCATGAAGTGGAACTGGTGGTGGCCATCGGCAAGGGCGGGGTGGATATCAGTCCTGAAGACGCCTTTTCCCACATCTGGGGTTACGGTGTCGGCATCGATCTGACTCGCCGCGACCTGCAAGCCCAGGCGAAAAAGCTTTCGCGCCCGTGGGAATGGGCCAAAGCCTTTGATGAGTCGGCGCCCAGCACGGCCTTGCAACCGGTGAGTGCGGTAGGGCACCCGGCCAGCGGCAAAATCTGGCTGAAGGTCAATGGTGAACAACGCCAAGTCGGCGACCTGGTTGATCAGATCTGGTCCGTCAGCGAAGTCATCAGCCACGCCTCCAAATCCGTGGCGCTCAAGGCCGGCGACCTGATCTTCACCGGCACACCCGCAGGCGTCGGTGCATTGCAACCGGGGGATGTGGTCACGGCCGGCATCGACGGCATCGGCGAGCTGAGCTTCACCCTCGGCCAAGGTTGAGGCTAAAGTGGTGCCCAGGCCACCCGAGAGACCGTTATGCCAGGCACCCGCGTCACCACCTATGGCATGGAGCAGCGCAGCGACCGCCCCGACTTCTATATCCGCGACAAGCGCGGGCGGGCGGCGCTGACCAGCCCGCATCGGCATGAGTACTTCCAGATCCAGATCAACCTGGGTGGCGACACCGTGCAGCATATCGGCGGCGCGGTGCGGCCGTTTCCGCGCAAGGCCCTGGCGTTTATCCTGCCCCATCGCCTGCACGTGATTCCCCATCCTGAAGACGGCGAGTTCATGCTGATCAACTTCAGCCAGGCGTTTTTCCTGCCGCAACTGACCTGCGACCCGCTGGACCTGGAAGACATCCCCATCGGCCAGGCGCCGGAGCTGTCACCGTTTCGCTTTCAGGAGCAGCTGGATTTCATCCTCGACGACGCCGCCTTCGACGAAGTGAACACCTGGGTCACGCACATGCGTGCCTTGGACGCCCATCGCACCTTCGGCGCGCGCGAGCGGTTAAAAGGCTACGTGTTCCAGCTGATCGGCCTGGTCTGCGAGCAGTACGCTGAGCCCTTGCAAGCATTTGCCGCCAACAACGCCACTCGACGCGGGCGCAAGGATGCCTTGGCGCGCGTGCAGGGCTATATCCGCGAGCATCTGCACGAGCCGACCCTCAACCTGACGGATGCCGCCGCCGCTGCTTTCCTATCGCCCAACTACCTCACCCACCTGTTGCGCAAGGAGACCGGCAAACCGTTCTCCCAATGGGTACTTGATCGCCGCATGCAATTGGCGCGCACTTTGTTGCTCAACAGTGCGCAGATGATCGGAGTTATCGCCCAGCGCTGCGGGTTTACCGACGAAGCGTACTTTTCTCGTTGTTTCCGCAAGGCCCATGGCTTCGCGCCGGGGCAGTTTCGCCGTCAGCAACAGGCGCAGCCCTTGTAGGCCGCGCGTTTTACAAATCCACCACAAACCTTATGTTTCTATGTGCATACAATTGCATCCTTCAACAGGAGGCCTGTATGCAAACGCTGATACGTGTGGCGACACTGGACGATATCGACACGCTCTTCGCTATCCGCACCTCGGTGGTGCAAAACCACCTGAGCCGCGAACAAATGAACGACTTGGGGATTACCCCACAGGTGGTGGCGGATAGCATCCGCGAAGCACCGTGCGTGTGGATCGCCGAAGTGGAAGGTCAGCCCGCCGCCTTTTCCATGGTCGACCTGGCCGCAGGCGAGGTGTTTGCGATGTTCGTACAGCCCGGCTTCGAAGGCCGTGGCCTGGGCCGCCGCTTGATGGCGGTGGCGGAAGCAGCCTTGTTTGAACGCCACGACACGCTGTACCTGGTCACGGACGGGCGCGACGAAATCCGCGCTAACGGTTTTTACCAACGGCTGGGCTGGTCGAAGGTTGATCGCGTCGAGGGTGATGACGTTCGTTATGAGAAGAGCAGGGTGCCTTAATGCCATGAACCCATCACCAGCCCCTTCGTCCTACATCTTTCGCTACTTTGCGATTGGGGTTGTGTGCGTCGCGGTGTTACTGGGCGGCTATTTCGTGCGGCTTAATGCCCAAGTCGATCGGGAACGGGCAGAGGTGGTCGAGCGTTTGGCCCTTTGCAGGCAAGTGGAACGTGTGGCCGGCGAGGCGGCGTCAAACAGCGCGCGTCAAACAGCGCTGAACTTCGCGAGACGTGCCGTCAATTCAATGGGCAGTCCTCCAACAGCGTTACATCGCATTAGGTAATAACCATTTTTAATACAAGGAAATATAAGCGGTACTTGCACCAAAAAGTGGCACTTATAATCCCGTCTACCTTAAAAAAGGTGTGGTTATTGAATGACTTACGACGATTTTAATCCGACGAAAGGATTAAAATAATCTTGTTCCGGCTTTTCTCAATCGATACTATAGCCGGGCGTTCACCTCCCACGGTTTATGCATTTTTAAATCCCAAGTTTCCATCAGCTACTTGGGATTTTTTTTGCCCGAAATTTGACCTCGGCGTCAAACTTCACTGTCGGCAAACTCTGCCCGCATACGCCCATTACGTTTGGCCTGGTACAGCAACTTATCGACTGACTCGATAAACGCCAGCATATTACTGTTGGGCGTAACGATATGCGTACCGACCCCCAGGCTCAGGGTCAGCAGCTTGGAAACCGCCGAAAAGCCATGCTCGATCTGCTGCTGGCAAATCAGATGCAAGCAACGCCGTGCCACCTGCCGCGCCGACGCCGCATCCGTCTCCGGCAGCAACCACACAAACTCCTCGCCGCCGATACGCGCAATGAAATCCCGTGGCCGGTTGGCCGCCAGCGACAAGGTGCGCGCCACCTGGCGCAAGGCTTCGTCGCCCTTGATATGGCCGTAGTGATCGTTGTACTGCTTGAAAAAATCGATATCGAGGATGATCAACGACAGCGGCAACTGGCTGCGCTGGGCGCTGGCCCATTCGCGCTCCAGCACGGTGTCGAACATGCGCCGGTTGGCGATGCCGGTGAGGCCGTCCTGGAAAGAATATTCCTCCAGTTGTTTCTGCAGGCGGATCAGGTGCTCTTCGGTCTTTTTGCGCTCGCTGATATCGAACATGAAGCCGATCAACGCTTCAACTTCATCGCCCTTGCGCACCACATGCACCACATCACGGATCCACACATAGTCGCCATTTACTGTCAGCGCGCGGTAGTCGGCCTCGTGATCCTCACCGGCGCGCGATTGCGACACGCAGAAATTCACCACGTATTCACGGTCGTCCGGGTGCATGCGTTCGACCCAGTCGTCCACGCTCACCCAGCTTTGCGGGGCCCAGCCCAGCAGCGCTTCGATCTGCGGGCCGATATAGCTGAAGGTCATGGTCTGCCAATCGATGCGCCAGGGGATGGCCTTGGTTGACTCCAGCAGCGTTTTGTACACGGCACTGTCGGGCGGGCTCGGTGGAGTCAGGCTCATGGCGGCGGCTCGGAATGATGGCAAAGAGCCAAGATCGTGTTTTGAACGACGCCGAGAGTCAAGCCTTCGGCATCGCAGCAGACGAGAGGTCGCGTGCTGGGTTTTTGGCGCCAGCACGCCAGCGTTTACACGGCAAAATGCGGCACATGTATCACTTTTGAATTAATTGTTCAGTGGCCGGCAAAAGCTTATCTATGCTGGATGCATCACACCTACAGGGTCGAACCCAGAGACGGGGTTTTGTCATGATTCCGATCACCGAACTCAACCGCATCATGGCCGCAGGCTTCCTGCCGCTGTCGTGTGATTGCAGCCTCAACAGCGACGGCTCGTTGCGCATCAGCGTGTTCGAGCCGGCGTCCGGGCGTGTCGACCTGTTGCTGACCCGGGTCTCGCCCCAAGGCCTGGATAGCGTGCGTTCCATCGCCAACCTGATTGGCGAACTGCGCACCGAGCTCAAGGCCGGGCGTCGTGGCTTTGCGGCATTCGGCTAGCTATTGACGGTGCTGGTTGGGGCAGTGATTGCGCTGTAGTAGCGCCAGCAGCAATGCCGGTGTTCCGGCAGGATTACGCAGCCGCTGAGGCTGACGATCAACAGGGCGGCAACCAGCCTATAAAGGCGACGGGTCATGATATTTCCTCAGTGTGTGTACGGCGTTACTCCTTGAACGCCGCCACCTGTAAAAACCCGTCGCAATGCTTTCAAACATTTCATCAAGCGCCGCCATCCCCTGAGTAATACTCGTCTCAACCACCTGAGTGGTAGAAGCAGAAGCACAGCAACACACACTCTGTCTGATGTACTGGGATCCAACTGTGGGAGCGGGCTTGCTCGCGAATGCGGTGGTTCAGTTACAAATAAGCTGACTGACCCACTGCATTCGCGAGCAAGTCGAATCGGCGCACTGCTGCTCCCACAATTTTGACCGAGTTTAGCTGCCACCACTCAATTTGGGGTTTTCTCGGAAACGTCCTGCGAGGGAAAGGGAAATATCGGCGATGACCCGATTAAACAGGCTGGACGAGCGAAGACGAAATCTTCAGCCGCTGCCGCGTTCGTCAAATCCTTTGTCGAACGGCAGAAAGCAAGTGAGGTAATGAAGCGAGGTTTGCTGAGCAGCGTGTAGAGCGCGCAATTACAGGCGACGTAGGAAGGATCTGACGATGTGCCGGGTGGCGTCGGTGGTGTCCAGTTCGTCCAGGGCGCCATAGGCGTGCCACCGGCAAGCGACGATCTCGTTGCGCGGCCGCGCGTCGGCAATGTTTACCACCGAGGCTTCGAACACGTGGTGCACGGTGTCGCGGGCCTTGAGTTCCTGCAAGTACAGCAAGCCGTCCACGTTTAACCCGGTTTCTTCTTCCAGCTCGCGCTCGGCTGCACCGACCGGGCGCTCATCACGCTCGACCTTGCCGCCGGGCAGTGCCCATTTTGATCTGGCCTTGCGCACGAAGAGGATATGCCCCTCGTGTTTGCAAATGACCGTGGCTCTTATTTTCATCGAGTGTGCCCCCGCGCGGGATGAGTGTCATAAAAGTGTAATGCAATTGTCATGCTAAGTGCTTATAGCGCACAGGGGTGGGGATGTGGATACTGACCGATTGATGAAAACGGACGAGGACAACAGATGACTACCGTACGTTGGGGCATGATCGGCTGTGGTGATGTAACTGAGTTGAAGAGTGGACCCGCTTTCTACAAAGCGCCAGGCTCGGCCCTGGTGGCGGTGATGGGGCGCCGTGAGGCGGCCGTGCGCGATTATGCGGCACGCCATGGCATTGCGCGTTTCTATACCGACGCCCAGGCACTGATTGACGACCCCGAAGTAGACGCGGTGTACATCGCCACACCGCCTGACAGCCACCTCGAATACAGCTTGATGGTGGCCGCGGCCGGCAAGCATTGCTGCGTCGAGAAACCCATGGCCCTCAACGCCGAGCAAAGCGCGTTGATGCAGCGCACCTTCGAGCGCGCCGGGCTGCACTTGTTTGTGTCCTACTACCGCCGCTCGTTGCCGCGTTTCCAGCAAGTACGTGACTGGCTGCGCGACGGGCGCATCGGTGAGTTGCGCCAAGTGATTTGGACGTTTACCAAGCCGCCAGCCGCCGCCGACACCAGCGCCGCCAACTGGCGCACTGACCCGACGATCGCCGGCGGTGGCTACTTTGCCGACCTGGCCAGCCACGGGTTTGACCTGTTGCAGTACCTGGCCGGCGATATCGTCGAAGTCACCGGGTTCACCGCGCGCCAGGCCGGGCTGTATGCGGCGGAAGATGCGGTGACGGCCTGCTGGACCTTCGGCTCAGGTGCGCTGGGCATGGGGTGCTGGAACTTCGTCGCGGACCGTCGCGAAGACCGCGTCGAGCTGATCGGCAGCCGTGGCCGCATTACCTTTGCGGTATTCGAAAACCAGCCGTTGCGCCTTGAAGGCGAGGTTAACGAAGTGCTCGAAGTGCCTCACCACGAACATATCCAGTGGCATCATGTGCTGGCGATGAACGCGCACATTCGTGGCGAAGCCGAGCATCCTTCGCTGGCGATCGAGGCGTTGAAGACCGATCGAATTCTGGACAAAGTATTGCAGCGCAATCCCAACCGTCCTGAGTAGTTTTCCAACCCGTTGTGTTGCTTTGGCCACTATCGTTTATGGCCGCCGGTTTCAACAATAGCGGCTTACTTTTTTCAAGGATTAGAGGGATGAACTACAAAACAACATGGATGGCAATTTGCCTGGTGCTGGCCAGTATGGCGACGCAAGCGGCACCCCGGGAGCAGCGGCCGGCGGGGGATTTTGATTTTTATGTGCTGTCGTTGTCGTGGTCGCCGACCTTCTGCCTGACGCACCCCGGCAACGAACAGTGCACAGGCAAAGGCTATGGGTTTGTGCTGCATGGGTTATGGCCGCAATACGCCAAAGGCGGCTGGCCGGCGTCGTGTGATGCGCAATCGCGACTGTCGACAGAGGACTTGGCCAAAGGCGCGTTGATGTTTCCCACCCAGGCCTTGCTCAAGCATGAATGGACCAAGCACGGCACGTGCAGCGGGCTGGACGCTTCGGGTTACCTGGAGGCGACCGATAAGGCATTGGCGGCGGTGCAGATTCCGCAGCAATTGCAGCCATTCAACGTACCGAATTACCTGGAAGCTGGGGAAATCGCGGCGCTGTTCCGTAAGAGCAACCCGGCCATGGGCGACCATGGCATGGCGGTGATCTGCAAGGGCAAGGAGTTGTCTGAAGTGCGCGTGTGCCTGAGCAAGGAACTGCGCTTTGCCGGTTGCCCCAAGAGCGTGAAGAGCCAGTGCCGTGGCGGTGATATTCGCATCCCGGTGCAGCGCTGATCAGGTGCCCGAGTGCAGTGAAATGGCGGCTGGCGTGGCATTCGCCGCTCCGGCGCGGTCCGCCAGGTAACGCGCTTGCGTTTTCATAACCCGGTCCGCGGTCGCCTAACCATTAGCTGTCCAACTTTTGGGGCGCACTTCACTTTTGAATTGCACTCGGTAAAAAATGTGGGAGCGGGCTTGCTCGCGAATGCGGCGTTGAAGTGCGCCCCAGAGTTGGACACTCGTCCAACTCCTGAGGCTGAAGCGAGCAACAAGCTCGAAACCATCACAGTTGCTCAGACGCGCAGGCCGGGCTGGATAAGTACATCCATTACTACAACCATAAGCGAATCAAAACGAAGCTTGGCGGACTGAGCCCTGTGGCTTACAGAACCCGGTCCGCGGTAGCCTAACCATTAGCTGTCCAACTTTTGGGGCGCACTTCACATCGCAGCAAGCCGCTCCCACATGGTTAGGTGGCGCCATCAGTCCACGCAAATCGCCCGGCCCAGCTTGCCTTTCTCCACCGTTGCCGAGCAGCCGAAGTGACTGTTGTCCACCTGGCACGTGCCCGCTACAGGACTTCACGGCCTCATCGCAGGCAAGCCCGCTCCCACATGGGTTAGGTGGCGCCCATCAGTCCACGCAAATCGCCCGGCCCAGCTTGCCTTTCTCCACCGTTGCCGAGCAGCCGAAGTGACTGTTGTCCACCTGGCACGTGCCCGCTACAGGGCCGTTACCCGATTGCGTGGTCACGCTGGTCTGGCACTCACCCTCACACTGGCTCGAATCAGTGCAGGCCTTGCCCGCGTCCTTGTATGGCGTGATGCACTTCCAGCTCTGCAACTTGCCGACCTGCCTCATCGTGCCACCGCCCGCCAGGCAGGTGGACGCGGCGGCGTCCTGTGCCGGTGCAGCGGTGGGCGAGTGGGTGGAGCAGGCCGATACCAACAGCAGGGCGGCCAAGCCAATCATCAATTTCATGCAAAAATCCTCATGGAGTCAGCGCAGTAGTGCAGTGTACGGGCGATTGGACTACTTTGATTGGCGAGCGATCCCTACCTGGAACTGACCCATGCACACCTTATGGAAACGCTATTTAGCTTTGCTGGAAAACGACCTGAGCACGCAGATTTTCGACAACGTAAAAAACCTGCTGGTGTGCGCGCTGCTGTTTGCGGCGGGGACCAATACCTTGCTCGGGCAACGTGAACTGTTTATCGGCGTGTTCGCCTCCAGCGTGGCGGGCTGGGGCCTGATTATTTTGTCCGCCGTGTTGATGGTGTTGAACATCAGCGACGGCATTCGCCGGCTGGCCAAGCTGCGGTATCACCTGGTGCTGCAACTGTTGCTGATCCTGGTTTACCTGGTGATTGCCGAGCGGGTGGTGGAGATAGTCTGGGGCTTTCGGGCGCATTGAAGTATCCTCCGCGCCCCGCTATCACTGATTCAAAGAAACATGACCGGACAAGACATGCAGGCGCTGCTCGAGTCGATCCTCGACGAAGTTCGTCCACTGATCGGCCAGGGCAAAGTCGCCGACTACATCCCCGCGCTGGCCGACGTGCCCGCCAACCAACTCGGCATCGCCGTGTACGGCAACGATGGCTCGGCCTATTGCGCCGGTGATGCCGATACCCTGTTTTCGGTGCAGAGCATTTCCAAGGTGTTCAGCCTGGTGCAGGCCATCGACCACGGTGGCGAAACCATCTGGGAACGCCTGGGCCACGAGCCGTCGGGGCAACCGTTCAACTCCATGGTGCAGCTGGAGTTCGAGCGCGGCCGCCCGCGCAACCCCTTCATCAATGCTGGCGCGCTGGTGATTTGCGACATCAACCAATCGCGCTTCGCCGTGCCGATCCTGTCGATGCGCGACTTCGTACGGCGCCTGTCTGGTAACCCGCACATTCTGGTCAACAGCGTCGTCGCCGACTCCGAAGCCCAACACGGTGCGCGCAACGCGGCCATGGCGTACCTGATGAAGTCCTTCGGCAACTTTCATAATGACGTGGATGCGGTACTGCACAGCTACTTCAACTACTGCGCGCTGCAGATGAGCTGCCTGGACTTGGCCCGCGCCTTCAGCTTCCTCGCCAACGAGGGCGTAAGCGCCCACAGCGGCGAACAGATCCTGACCGCGCGCCAGACCAAGCAAGTCAACTCGATCATGGCCACCAGCGGGCTGTATGACGAGGCGGGCAACTTTGCTTATCGCGTGGGCTTGCCGGGCAAGAGCGGGGTCGGCGGCGGGATTGTTGCGGTGGTGCCGGGGCAGTTTACGGTGTGCGTGTGGTCGCCGGAGCTGAATGCGGCGGGGAACTCGCTGGCGGGGATGAAGGCGTTGGAGTTGTTGAGTGAGCGGATTGGGTGGTCGGTGTTTTGAGGGGCTGGGGATTGACGGCGGGGGCCGTAGATCCCCATGGATACCTAAGCTTTGCGCGGCTTCACGAACAGATCGAGCATCAGGAACAATGCGCCGGCAGTAATCGCAATATCGGCAATATTGAACACGCCGGTATGCGTTGGCCCGACGTTCAGCACCATGTAGTCAACCACATGACCGTCCCGAAATACGCGGTCGATCAAGTTGGCAATACCGCCCAAGGCAATCGCATAAAGCGGCAAGACCTTACGCAGCGGCTGGTTCCAATTGGAAAGCGACCACCACGTAGCCCACGCGACCACGATGGCCACGCCGACGATAAAAATCAGCTGTTTGACCTGCGGCGGCAACGCCGCGCCCAGGCTGAGGAATGCGCCGGGGTTAAGGCTCAGTTCCAGCGCCAGGTTGATTGGGTTGGGGCCGATTTTAAAACTGCTGGCTTGCAGTGAAACCAGGGCCAGTAGCTTTACCAACTGGTCGACGGCAATAAAGGCGATGCCGGCGAGGAGGGCGAAGGTGCGGCCTCGCAGTAGGGGTGACGTGCTCAAGCGGTAACTTCCTGTTTCGGGCTTTCGATAGAGCGCCAGAAGATAGCTCAGGCGCTTTATCTCGTCCATCTCAGGCCACGGTGCCGTCTACCAGCTACTGCACGCTTTCCAGCATCCTGCAAATGCCCAGCGCGACATTACGTTGCGAACCCTCGATTTCAAAGGCCATATGGTTGGCGATTTCGCAGACGGACGCCAGGTCCTGGGAAGCATTGACCAGCAAGGTTTCGGTGCCCAGGTCGGCGCGCACGGTGAAGATACCTTCGCTGGGTTCGGGAATGGGTTTGCCGGGGTTGAGGTAGTGGCTGATCGCGCGGTAGGCCACTTCGTGCAGGGTGCTGGTGTCGAAGTCTTGCTGGCCTGGGGGATTTGGGCTGTCTTTAATCATGGTCAAGCTCCTTTATAAATGGAACTGCCACAATTCGCGGTCAAACGAAATAGGGTGGCAGCTATACGCGGGTTGACCGACCGGCCAAAAGAGCAACACCGGCATACCCGAAGGTATCCCGCGCACAGCTGCCGCGACACGATACATCAGGCGTAAAAAAACGCCCAAGATCGGTGTTAGCGCATTTGCTCTTTTGGAGTCGGACGGTCAAATCCGGTCGCTGAATCGGCAGCGACGTCGAAGAGGTTAGTCAGCGCACTTCCGAGCGACAACCTGAAACCACTGTGGGAAATGTCCGAGAGCACCCTGCGTCGAGCACTCTGCAATCGCGTAAGCTGCACCGACTCAAGGAAGAAGCCGCGATGCCCAAACCGTCTAATGATGTCGTCCAAACCGCAGCAAAGTGGGTGTTGCAGCAGCTCATCGCTTGCATCACGCCCGACTCGACAGAAACCTCCATCGCCCGACGAGCCACGCAGTTACTCAACGAAGCCGGCTACCCAGACACCTGGTACTACGACTGCCCGGCCTTTGTGTTACTCGGTTCGCGCAGCCTGCTTTCCGTGTCCGGCCGCGACTATCAGCCTGCTGAGGAGCCGGTGGGAACACACAACCTGATCACCGTGGACCTAAGCCCAAGGTCTGACAGCCATTGGGGCGATTGCGCGCGTTCGTTTTACATGGAGGAGGGCGTCTGCCGAGCGGTGCCGACCGGCGTTGAATTCAGCCGAGGCCATGCAGCCGAGCACGCATTGCATGAGCGCATGCGGCGGTTTGTTCGGCCTGAAACCACCTTCAATGAACTTTATGAGTTCGCCAATGATTTGATCGAGATCACCGGTTTTGAGAACCTGGATTTCGCCGGGAACGTTGGTCACAGCATCTGCACGCAGCGTGATCAGCGGCTTTACATAGAAGCGGGCAACCACCGGCGTCTTGAGGAAGTAGCGTGTTTTACCTTCGAGCCGCATATCCGTGAGCGCGCAGGCCGCTGGGGTTACAAGCACGAAAACATCTATTTTTTTGATGGCGAGGGTGACGCCTGCGAGCTATGAGCCAGGCGCAAACCACTGTACCCAGCCCGCCAATAACAGCAAGAGTACCCCGACGCACAGCAGCGCGGCGTACGCCGGCCGTACGCGGCGGATGCGGTCTTGCAGTGCGCCGATGGCGCAGAGTGCAATGAGCAGCGCGAACACCCAACTGGGCAGGTGCCTCAACACGCGCCAACTGAGGACGGCGCGAGAGTCTTTCTGGGGTGGACCACCACGCGGCATTGGTTACTGCCGCCGCAGGACGTCGCTTCAAGCCGGGCGGTTGAGCAGCAGTGACGCAAGAGATCCAAATGTGGGAGCTGCGGTGCGACGATTCGACATTTAGATCCTCAGTGTGCTGACGAATCTCTCTGTGCCCAAACAAAAAATGCGCCCCTGAGGGCGCATTTTTTTGTTCAGTCAGCCACGGCCTTTTAGGCAATCGCATCCCAAGCACGGTCACCGTTCTCGTCTTTAATCCGAGTCGGCAGCCCCATCACGTCCAGCGCTTTGAGGAACGGCTCCGCTGGCAGTTCCTCGACGTTGGCCATGTGTTTCACATCCCACTCGCCACGCGCAACCAGCAGCGCTGCGGCCACCGGTGGTACGCCTGCGGTGTAGGAGATGCCCTGGCTGTCGGTTTCGGCAAAGGCTTCTTCGTGATCAGCCACGTTGTAGATGAACATCTCACGTGGCTGGCCATCTTTGGTGCCTTTGACCAGGTCGCCGATGCAGGTCTTGCCGGTGTAGCCTGGGGCGAGCGAAGACGGGTCGGGCAGCACGGCCTTGACCACTTTCAACGGCACCACTTCCAGGCCTTCGGCGGTGGTGACCGGCTTTTCGGAGAGCAGGCCGAGGTTTTTCAGCACGGTGAACACGTTGATGTAGTGTTCGCCGAAGCTCATCCAGAAACGCACGTTGGGCACGTCGAGGTTTTTCGACAGCGAGTGCACTTCATCGTGGCCGGTCAGGTACAGGTTTTGCGAACCGACTACCGGCAGGTCGTCGGTACGTTTGACTTCGAACATGGTGTTACTGGTCCACTGGCTGTTCTGCCAGCTCCACACCTGCCCGGTGAATTCGCGGAAGTTGATTTCCGGGTCGAAGTTGGTGGCGAAGTATTTGCCGTGGGAGCCGGCATTGACGTCGAGAATGTCGATCGAATCAATGCGGTCGAAATGCTGTTGCTGCGCCAGCGCGGCATACGCGTTGACGACACCCGGGTCGAAGCCCACGCCAAGGATGGCGGTGATGTTCTTCTGTTTGCACTCTTGCAGGTGGTTCCACTCGTAGTTGCCGTACCACGGCGGGGTCTCGCAGACTTTGCCCGGCTCTTCGTGGATGGCGGTGTCGAGGTACGCAACGCCGGTATCGATGCAGGCGCGCAGCACCGACATGTTGAGGAAGGCGGAACCTACGTTGATGACGATCTGCGAGTCGGTCTCGCGGATCAGGGCCTTGGTCGCTTCCACGTCCAGGGCGTTCAGCGCGAAGGCTTGGATGTCGGCGGGAACCTTGAGGCTACCCTTGGCCTTGACGCTGTCGATGATGGCCTGGCATTTGGAGATGTTGCGCGACGCGATAGCAATACGACCGAGTTCGTCGTTGTGCTGCGCGCACTTGTGGGCCACCACCTTGGCGACACCTCCTGCACCAATGATAAGAACGTTCTTTTTCAATTGCTTTATTTCTCCTATATCCGCCAGCTTACGAAAGGCTGGACAGGTAGTCGTCGTAACCAAATTCACGAACCACCTCGACTGTACCGTCGAGTTGTTTCACTACGATGGACGGCATTTTCAGGCCGTTGAACCAGTTTTTCTTGACCATGGTGTAGCCTGCGGTGTCGATGAACGACAGCCGATCGCCGATGGCCAGCGGACGATCAAATTGATACTCGCCGAAGATGTCCCCGGCCAGGCAGGATTTACCGCACACCATGTAGGTGTGTTCGCCCTCGCTCGGTGCCAGCTTGGCGTTGAGGCGGTAGATCAGCAGGTCCAGCAAGTGGGCTTCGATGGAGCTGTCGACCACGGCGAGGTTTTTGCCGTTGTAGAGGGTGTCGAGCACGGTGACTTCCAGGGACGCACTGTTGGTGATCGCCGCTTCGCCGGGTTCCAGGTAGACCTGCACGCCGTACTTCTCGGAGAACGCCTTCAAACGGGCGCAGAACGCGTCGATTGCGTAGCCTTCACCGGTAAAGTGAATGCCGCCGCCGAGGCTGACCCACTTGACCTTGTGGAGCAACTCACCGAAGCGTTCTTCGATGGTGCCCAGCATCTTGTCGAACAGGCTGAAGTCGCCGTTCTCGCAGTTGTTGTGGAACATGAAGCCGGAGATCTGTTCGATCACGCCTTCGATCTTCACCGGGTCCCACTCGCCCAAACGGCTGAACGGGCGCGCCGGGTCGGCCAGCAAGTAGTCGGAGCTGCTCACCTGTGGGTTCACACGCAGGCCACGGGTCTTGCCCTCGGAGCGCTCGGCAAAACGCTGCAGCTGGCTGATCGAGTTGAAAATGATCTTGTCGCAGTTATCCAGCATCTCTTCGATTTCATCGTCGGCCCAGGCCACGCTGTAGGCGTGCGCTTCGCCTTCGAACTTCTGGCGGCCGAGCTTCAACTCATACAGCGACGACGAGGTGGTGCCGTCCATGTATTGCTGCATCAGGTCGAAGACCGACCAGGTGGCGAAGCACTTGAGCGCCAGCAGAGCCTTGGCGCCGGACTGTTCGCGCACGTAAGCAATCTTCTGCATGTTGACCAGAAGTTTCTGTTTATCGATGAGGTAGTACGGCGTTTTGATCATTTTTGAGAGCCTGCGGCGGTGCCTGCCAAAAAAGGACACGCATTGTGCCCGCACTTGGATCAGATCGAAAGGTTAGCGGGCGGATTTTGCCGGGATTCGATTCACGGTCGCCGGTGACTCTGGCGAAACTTCGTGACTGTTTAACGTATGGCTGCGCAAATACGCCGCCATCGCGGCGAAGCGTTGACGGGTTTCGTGCTCGAACAGGCGGTTGGCCAACGGGTCCAGCAGCCAGCCGAGCCAGCGCGGGCGAAGGCCGACGTTAAAAGTGTAGATCAGCTCCGAGGTGTCTCCCGAAACCAGGGGTTTTGTTTGTCTCGCATTTGATGCCACAGCACCCGCTTTAGAATTCAACGGCTCGTCTATACACTAGCCTGCGTACACCTGCTGGGGCCTGCCCTCGATTCAGACCTGACTCATACAACAAGACCCTATAAAAATGAAAGCAGTGTTCATCGCCACGCTGGGAATGTTATCGCTAATCCATACACCCCTGTCCTTCGCGGACAGTGCCAATGGGAAAAACCTGTTCTTACACCGGTGTGCCATGTGCCACGGGGCAGATCTCAAGGGAACAGGACCACTCGCGAATAAGAGCAACCCTCCTACACCTAACCTGACAACACCTGTTTTCAAGAAACGACTCAATGATTATCCGGGCGTTATTGTATCGTCGGTAATACTCCGCCCCAATGGAGACTTGATTCCAAGAACGTTGCGAGAGAACGGCGTGAAGGTACCGCCGCACGCTTGGACGATTAACGATCTGCGCGATTTAAACAATACATGAGGTGTATTCGAAAGTCGATGATAATAGGCAGGGTGCGCAGTATAAAGGCAGATGATCTGCGGGGCGCTAGCGCGGCAGCACATTCGGCCGACATCAAACCGTCATCTGTCCACCACTTTGCTGCCATATTCCGCCGTTACTGTCCTCGCCAATGAGATCGATCTCAAGCGAGTGACAATGACTGACCTGAAAGACGTTGCGCAGCTGGCCGGCGTATCCCGCGCCACCGCCGCCCGCACCTTTGCTTCCCCCGACCAAGTGCGCCCGGCCACCCGTGAGCAGGTGTTCGCCGCCGCCCGCGAGCTGGGCTTTCGACCGAATCTGCTCGGCCGCCAACTGCGCCTGCAAACCACCCAGCTGATTGGCGTGGTGGTGCCCAACCTGCTCAACCCGGTGTTCGCCGAACAGTTCCAGGCCATGGAACGTGCCGCCCGGCTGCGCGGCTACAGCCTGGTGCTGGCGACCACCGACTACAGCAGCGAACGCGAGAGCATCGTGGTGGAGGAACTGCTGCGCCAGCGCGTCGACGGTTTGGTGCTGACGGTGACCGATGCCGAAAGCAATAGCGTGCTGAACAGCCTCGCCAGCGAACAAACGCCGTTCGTGCTGGCTTATCACCAACCGAGCAACCCCAACTACAGCGCCGTGTCGGTCGACAACCGTGCAGGTATGGCCCTGGCCACACGTTATTTGCTGGAAGCGGGGCACCGGCGCATCAGCATGGTCGCCGGCCCCGCGTTGCAGTCCGACCGGGCCCGCCTGCGTTACGCCGGCTATTGCGACGCGATGCGCGAGTTCGGTGTGGACAGCCGCCCGGTGATCGAAATGCCGGCCCACACCCAGGCCGAGTTCAAGGTGATCGAGCCGTTCCTCCAAGGCCCCCACGCGCCCACCGCGCTGGTGTGCTCCAACGATTTCCTGGCGATCAGCTTGATCGCTGAGCTGCGCCGCAACGCCTGGAATGTGCCCGAGCAACTCTCGGTAATGGGCTTTGACGGCATCGCCCTCGGCACCCAGATGCACCCGACCCTGTGCAGCGTGGTGCAGCCCATCGGGCTGCTGGCCAGCACCGTGATTGATCAACTGCTGGCGCAAATTGCCGGTAACGCTCCGATTTCCCATTGCCTGCCGTGCCATATCCGGCCCGGCGAAAGCACTCAACCCCTTGAGGAGACACTTGATGCGCGCGTTCAGTAAAACCCTGGCAGCCGTGCTGCTGTGCGGCATGGCCCACCTGGCCCAGGCGGCCGAAACGGCGATTTGCTACAACTGCCCACCCGACTGGGCTGATTGGGGCAGCCAACTCAAGGCCATCGCCGCCAACACAGGCGTGCAAGTGCCACTGGACAACAAGAACTCCGGGCAGTCCCTGGCGCAGTTGGTGGCGGAGAAGGCCGCGCCGGTGGCTGACGTGGTGTATTACGGCGTGACCTTCGGCTTGCAGGCGCAAAAAGCCGACGTGGTCGGCACCTACAAACCCAAAGGCTGGGAGCAGATTCCCGCTGGTTTGAAAGACCCGACCGGCCATTGGTTCGCGATCCACACCGGCACCTTGGGCATCATGGTCAACGTCGATGCGCTGGGCGGTTTGCCGGTGCCGCAAAGCTGGGCCGACCTGCTCAAGCCTGAATACAAAGGCATGGTCGGTTACCTCGACCCGTCCAGCGCGTTCGTCGGCTACGTCTGCGCCGTGGCGATCAACCGTGCCCTGGGCGGCGACCTGGATAACTTTGCCCCGGCCATCGACTACTTCCAGAAGCTGGCGAAAAACGCGCCCATCGTGCCCAAGCAAACCGCCTATGCGCGGGTGCTGTCCGGTGAATTGCCGATCCTGGTGGACTACGACTTCAACGCCTACCGCGCGCGCTACAAGGACAACGCCAACGTCGCGTTCGTGATCCCCAAAGAAGGCAGCATCAGCGTGCCGTACGTGATGAGCGCGGTGGCCAATGCGCCGCACCGCGCCAACGCTGAAAAGGTCCTCGATTTCGTGCTTTCCGAGCAAGGCCAGGCCCTCTGGGCCAAGGCCTACCTGCGCCCGGTGCGCCCAATGAAAATGCCGGCCGACGTCGCCGCGCAGTTCCTGCCCGACAGCGACTACGCCCGTGCCGGCGTGGTGGACTACGAAAAAATGGCCGCTGTGCAGGAAGCCTTCGCCGCCCGTTACCTGAACGAGGTCAAGTAAGTGGCAGCATCGGCAAAACACGCCGCCTGGGCATTGGCCCCGGCCTTTGCGGTGCTGTTCGCGTTCTGGCTGCTGCCGCTGGCGCACTTGGTAGTGCTCGGCGCCGAGAGCCGCGACAGCCAGGGCAGCGGTTACTGGCAGGTGCTGAGCAGCGCGCAGTATTTGGGCAGCCTGGCGCAGACCTGTGTGCTGGCCGTTGTCGTGACGCTCACAGCGTTACTGATCGGCGGCATCAGCGGCGTGTTTCTCGCGCGTCAGCAGTTCTTTGGGCGTTCGGCGTTGGTGGCATTGCTCACCTTTCCCCTGGCGTTTCCTGGCGTAGTGGTGGGCTTCCTGGTGATTCTGTTGGCCGGGCGCCAAGGCCTGTTTGCCGTCCTGGGCCTGCAACTGGCCGGTGAGCGCTGGATCTTCGCGTACTCGCTGGCGGGGTTGTTTGTCGGCTACCTGTACTTCTCGATTCCGCGGGTGATCCTCACGGTGATGGCGGCGTGCGAAAGCCTCGACCGCAGCCTGGAAGAAGCCGCGCATTCGTTGGGGGCCGGGCATTGGCGCGTGGTGTGCGACGTGATCGTGCCTGGCCTGGCGCCCGCGCTGGCGTCCTGCGGAGCAATCTGCTTCGCCACCTCCATGGGCGCCTTCGGTACGGCTTTTACCTTGGGCACGCGGCTTAACGTCACCCCGGTGGCGATCTACAACGTGTTCACCAACTACGCCAACTTTGCCGTCGCCGCCGCGCTGTCGGTGGTGCTCGGTGCAGTGACCTGGGCCGTGTTGCTGCTGACGCGGCGCCTGGTGAAAAACGCGGGGACGGTCCTGTGAAGCGCTCATCGCTGTTCGTGATTCAACTGCTGTTCACCTTGCTGGTGTGCGCGTTCATGTTGGTGCCGGTGCTGATGTCGTTGCTGGCCGGGTTGACGCGTAATTTCTTCGTCGGCCTCTCCAGCGGCCTGACCTTCGACTGGCTGGTGCAGGTGTGGCAGGCCTACTCGCCGACGGTGTGGCTGTCGCTGCAATTGGCCCTGGCCTGCGCGGTGTGCGTCTGCGTGGTCGGCGTGCCGGCGGCCTACGCCCTGGTGCGCATGAACAACCGCTTCAGCCGCGCCTTCGAGGAGTTGATGGTGCTCCCGGTGGCGATGCCGGGGTTGGCCAGTGCGTTGGCGTTGCTGCTGACCTACGGCCAGTTCGGCACGTTCCGCAGCAGCTGGTTGTTCATCCTTGTCGGCCATGTGCTGTTCACCTTGCCGTTCCTGGTGCGCCCGGTGATGGCGGTGATGCAACGCCAGCAACTGCCGGTGTTGGAAGAGGCTGCAGCCAGCCTCGGCGCGGGGCCGATCAAGCGCTTTTTCAGCGTGGTGGTGCCCAACTGCCGGGCGGGGATTCTGGCGGGCGTGCTGATGGTGGTCACCCTGAGCTTGGGTGAGTTCAACCTGACCTGGATGCTGCACACGCCGATGACGAAAACGCTGCCGGTGGGTTTGGCCGACAGCTACGCCTCGGCGCGCCTGGAAATCGCCAGTGCCTACACCCTTATCTTTTTGCTGATGATCGTGCCGCTGCTGATTGCATTGCAGGCCATCAGTGCTCGTTTGTCCCGTGGAGAGCGTCGATGACCGCTATCACTATCCGCCTGCAAAGCTGTCGCAAGGCATTCGCCGACGGCACCGTGGCCGTGCATGACTTGAACCTGACCGTCGAAGGCGGCGAAACCCTGGCGATTCTCGGGCCGTCTGGCTGTGGCAAAACCACCACCTTGCGCCTGATTGCCGGGTTGGAGCGCCCGGATGTCGGCCAGGTATTTTTCGGCGATCAAGACGTCACGCGCCTGCCCATTGAGCGGCGTGATGTGGGCATGGTGTTCCAGAACTACGCGCTGTTTCCCAACCTGGATGTCGCCGGCAATATCGTCTATGGCTTGAAGATTCGCGGCGTGTCAGCGCCTGAGCGCAACAAACGCTGCGAAGAACTGTTGGAGCTGGTGGGCTTGCAGCACCACGGCCGGCGCAGCATCCATGAACTCTCGGGCGGCCAGCGTCAGCGTGTGGCCCTGGCCCGCGCCCTCGCACCGCGCCCCAAAGTGCTGTTGCTGGATGAGCCGCTGGCGGCCTTGGATGCGCAATTGCGCGAGCGCTTGCGCAGTGAGTTGGATCAACTGCTGAGCGGGCTTGGCATCACCTCGGTCTTCGTCACCCATGATCAAGGCGAAGCTATGGCCCTGGGCGACCGCATCCTGGTGATGGAGCAGGGGCGCGTCGCGCAACTGGCCAGCCCACGGGAGATTTACCAGCAGCCGGCCAACGCGTTCGTCGCAGGCTTCGTCGGCAACCTCAATGCTTTTACCGTGCTGGATCGCACCGCCCACGGCTTGAAAGTCTGCGGCGGCGAGCTGCCGTGGCACGCGCTCGATTTGCCGAGCACGGTGTACTGCCGTCCCGAACACCTGCGTGTGATGGAAGACGAAGGGCACCTGCACGGCCACCTGGTGGCGCAATTCTTCCAGGGCGCACAAAGCCGCTTGCTGGTGGATGTCGGCGGCCCGCAACCGCTGCTGGTGGACAGCAGCGACAACCAACTGCACCGCGTCGGCGCGCCGATTGCTCTGGCGATTGCGCCGCACATGTTGTTCACCCTGAATGCGTGAGAGCCTATTTTGAACCGTCCGTTTCTTGTCGCTCAGATCAGCGACCTGCACCTTAAAGCCGGCAACCGCCTGACCTATGGCGTGGTGGATACGTTGGGCGCACTGCGCCGTGCCGTCGACTACCTGAACGCCAGCTACCCACGGCCCGATATTGTGGTGATCAGCGGTGATCTGGTGGACTTCGGCCGCGCCGATGAATACGCCGTGCTGCATCCGGAATTGGCGCGCCTGCACATGCCTTGCTACCTGGTGCCCGGCAACCACGACACGCGTGGGCCGTTACTGGATGCTTTTGGTGATCACCGTTATTTGCCAGCGTCGCCAGACGGCCCTTTGGATTGGGTGGTGGAGGAGCATCCGCTGCGCCTGATCGGTCTCGATTCGACCATTCCCGGTGGTCACGGGGGCCAACTGCTCGACAGCCAGTTGCAGTGGCTTGACGACCAATTGGCGTTGCGCCCTGAGGCGCCGACCTTGCTGATCCTGCATCACCCGCCGTTTATCAGCGGTATCGGCCATATGGACCGCGAACCCTTTATCAATGCCGCCGCCCTGGAGCGCGTCATCGCCCGTCACCCGCAAGTGGAACGCCTGCTGTGCGGGCATCTGCATCGGCCGATGCAACGGCGCTTTGGCGGCAGCTTGAGTTGCGTGTGCCCCGGCACTTCGCACCAGATCGTGCTCGACCTGCAAGACGCCGCGCCCGCGCATTTCAACTTGGAGCCGGCAGGTTATCTGCTGCACCGCTGGGATGAGCAGCAGGGTGTGATCAGCCACAACGGCGTGTTCGGGGACTACCCGGGGCCGTATCCGTTTTATGACGCTCATGGATTGATTGACTGAGGTTTTACGGAGGTTCACTTCACTCAACTAAGCACTTAAACGTTCGTTAACGCGGCGGCCAGCCCAAGTTGGCCGCGTGCATCCTGCTGCCTTTTTTAAGCGCCCGGAACTTGGATTCCGCGCCGGAGTTCGTCCTGATGAAAGCCACTTTGAATGTATTAAGCGTATTGACCGGCGGCCTGGGTATTGCCCTGAGCCCCTTGGCCTCGGCTGATTTCTTGAGCGACAGCAAAGCCAACTTGAACATGCGCAACTTCTACTTCAATAACGACAACCGCGACGGCGCCGCTGCACCGTCGAAGACTCAAGAGTGGGGCCAGGCGTTTATCCTTAACTACCAGTCGGGTTTTACCGATGGCACTGTCGGCTTTGGTTTGGATACCGTCGGCATGCTCGGCGTGACCCTCGACAGCGGCGCCGGCCGCCATGTGGGCAGCTCGATGATCCCCACCGCTGACGGCAAGGCCGCCGACAGCTGGGCGCGTGGCGGCGCGACGGCCAAGGCGCGTGTTGCCAAGACCGAGCTGCGCTACGGCTACCTGCGCCCAAACCTGCCGATCCTGGTGAGCAACGATGGCCGCCTGTTGCCGCAATCCTTCGAGGGCGGGCAGGTCACCAGTAAAGACATCGACAACCTGACCCTGATCGGCGGCCAGCTGCAGCACACCACCGGCCGTGGCTCCAGCGATCGCAGTGGCCTGGCGGCGGCGGGCGGCACCCAAGAGAGCAACAAATTCAACTACGCAGGTGCCGACTATCAAGTGAACAAGGACCTGCTGGTCCAGTACTACTACGCCAACCTCGAAGACTATTACCAGCAGCACTTTGCCGGTTTGATCCATGTATTGCCGCTTGGCGACTACGGCTCATTGAAAACCGACCTGCGTTACTTCAAGACCACCGCAGACGGCAAAAACAGCAACGCCGCCGGGCGTGCCGAAGGGTATAAATTCAGCGGCTACACCAAGAACGGCAGTGGTGAAATCGACAACAACACCTGGAGTGCCGCGTTTATCTACTCCTTGGGCCCACACGCGATCACTGCCGGTTACCAGCAAGTCTCCGACGACAGCAACTTCGCCCAACTCAACCAGGGCGGCCTGGTCAACAAAGGCGAGGGCGGTTCCAGCCTGTACCTCTACACCGACTGCACCGTGCAAACCTTCATCCAGGCCGGCGAACGCACCGTCTTCGCGCAATACGCCTACGACTTCGTCGCACTGGGCCTGCCGGGCCTTAAGGCGTCGGTAATGTACTTGAAAGGCGACCATATCCTCACCACCGCTGGCAACACGGCCAGCGAATGGGAACGGGATATCTCCCTGGATTACGTGGTGCAAAGCGGCACGTTCAAGAACGTCGGGTTCGGCTGGCGTAACGGCGTGTCGCGCAGTGAAGTGGCGCGGGACCAGGATCAGAATCGGGTGTTTGTGAGTTATTCGATTCCGTTGATGTAAGTCGTCAAGTCGCTTGAGCCCCAATTCACCCTTGGGGCTTACGCTTAATCGCTGCTGCAACCCAGCAGAATCCAACGGCGCCCTTGCGCATGAATATCAACACTAAACTTCATGGCGCTTGGACTCTCCGTGGAAAGACGCACTGCTTGAAACTGTTTAGCGGCGTATTCCAGTAAATAGCTGACTAACGCCCCACCAATACGACGCTTGCGCATCGTTGGATCAACGTATATCCGTCTTAGCCGGCCGGTTTCTGGACCTGCGTATGGGTCGCGGGAAAGACCGCCAACTGCAAGCAATTGGCCGTGACGAAAGACGCCTACAAGGCACTCTCCCGGTTGGTCAAACCGATTTGTGCAGTTTTCCCACTCGGTGATAAGCCGCGTCAGGAACCTGAACCCTTCGGCAACGGCCTGCGCTTCCAGCTCACGGAGCTGCTCGGGAAGCTCTTCGAGCTTGCGTATCGAAAAGGCTTCGCTGGCCGGTGTCATACAGAGTCCTCGCAAAACCAGGCAGCCTTGGATTCAAGGCAGCTGTGCGCCTGATTGCGCGCAACAAAAGGCGTGTCTAGCGTGCCGAGTGCGATGGAAACCCATCCTCGGTAAAGCCCATTGGCATCAGACCAGAATAGCGATGATCCACACCGTGAACAGAATTGGCGAGTATGGGTGACGGCTTTTAATCGAGTCGAAACCTGATAGTTGATAGCACCGCATAGGCAACTGCCTTGAGTCACTGCATCCATGTTGGTGGGTCTCCCAAGAAGTACCACCCTAGTTTATTTCAGCGCGCAGAGGCTGTGGTGAATGAGTTGTCGTGGCACGCAGGTTTTCTGTGGCAGGTGCGCTTAGGTGTTGGTCTTCAACTTGGTCCACAGCCGGGTAGCCAGCCGTGCAATGGCCGGGGGCAGGTCTTCGACGATAAACAACGTGTCCATCACGCTTTTCGGCGGGTAGATCGCCAGGTCCTGCTTAACCGCAGGAGTGAGGAACTCATCCGCCGCGCTGTTGGGGTTGGCGTAGTGGATGCTGTTGCTGATGTTGGCGATCACCTTGGGCTCGAGCAGGTAGTTCATGTAGGCGTAGGCGTTCTTTTCATGGGGCGCGGCCTTGGGCATCACCACCATGTCCAGCCACAGCGTCGAGCCTTCTTCGGGGATGGAGTAGCCGATCTGAATGCCATTGTTGGCTTCTTTTGCGCTCGTAGCCGCTTGCACTACGTCACCGTTGAAACCGATCACCGCGCAGATATTGCCGTTGGCCAAGTCGCTGATGTACTTGGACGCGTGGAAGTATTGGACGTAGGGCCGGATCTTCAACAGTGCCTGCTCGGCCTGTTTATAGTCGGCGGGTTCATGGCTGTGGTGAGGCAGGCCGAGGTAGTTGAGGGTGATGGGCAGAATCTGCGTGGGGTTGTCGATGATTGCCACGCCGCAGGTACTGAGCTTTTTGATTGTGTCTTCGTCAAAAAACATCTTCCACGAGCGGGTGACGTCGGTGTTGCCGAAGATCGCCTTGATCTTCTCGACGTTGTAGCCGATGCCCGCCGTGCCCCACATGTAGGGGAAGCCGTACTGGTTGCCCGGGTCGTTGACTTCGAGTTTTTTCATCAGCAGTGGGTCGAGGTTTTTCCAGTTCGGCAACTGGCTGCGGTCGAGCTTCTGGATCGCGCCGGCCTTGATCAGCCGCGACAAGAAGTGGTTGGAAGGGCTGACCACGTCGTAGCCGGTGTTGCCGGTCATCAACTTCGATTCAAGCACTTCGTTGCTGTCATGAATGTCGTAGGTGGCCTTGATGCCGGTGGCCTGAGTAAAATTGGTGAGGGTGTCGTCGGCGATATAGCCGTTCCAGTTGGAGATGTTCACTTCTTCAGCGGCGTGGCTGGCCGCCGACAACGCGCCGAGTATCACCGCCACAGACAATCGCTTGATGTGCATTGCATTCACCTTTTTTGTTTTAGATTTCTGAACGGGCGCGCACCGCTTCGATGCGCATGCGCAGCAGGGCGCCAAGGTCGAACAGCGGGCGCGGCGGCAACCAGCCCGGTTGCGCACGCTGGATGACCGATTGCAGTAACGGCGAGCTGTGCCCGCAGGCCCACTGCGCCATCAGCCGGCCCCACAAGGTGCCGCGCGCCACGCCGGAACCGTTGCACCCGGCGATGGCGTACAGGTTGTTTTCGACCTTGGCGAAGTACGGTTGGCCCGACCGCGAAGCGCTGAGGTGGCCGGTCCAGGTGTAGTGGATGTCCTGTTCGGTGAGCCACGGGAAGCGTCGTTGCAAACCCCGCACATGGTGCTGGCGGCGTTGCAGCAAGTCGGTGTTGGACAAGTCGCGGGTGCGGTACTCGGCGGTGTTGCGGATCATCACGCGCCGGTCCGGCGTCAGACGTACCGTGGCGCCGAGTGGTCGCGTGGACAGCACGCCCCAGGGCTCGGCGGCGCATTCTTTGTCCGTCAGCGGGCGGGTGAGGCTGGCGCTGAGTTCCATGGGGAACGTGGCGCTGTGGTCCAGGCCTACGCGCGGCACAAAGGCGTTCAGGCACACCAGCACGTGCCGCGCTTCAATACTGCCGCCAGGGCTGGTCGCGCGAATGCTGCCGTTGCCCATGCGCTCAAGGCCGCTGATGTCGGTGTGTTCAAACAGGCTGACCGAGGCCGGTAACGCCGCCAGCAAACCCTTCACGTACTTGGCCGGTTGCAGCAGGGCGTTGCCATTGCCGCACCAGATCCCGGCCTGGTAATGCGCGGTGCCGAGCTTCTGGTGCAGCGCGTCGCCTTGCAGAAATTGTGCAGAAGCGCCGAGGGCGAGCAAGGTGGCGAGTTTGCTGTCGACGTGATCGAGCTTATCGGCGTCATGCACGGCGAAGAAGTAACCGTTGTCGCGATAGTCGCAGTCGATGGCATGGCGAGCAATGCGTTGGCGCACCTCGTCGCTCGCCGCGCGGGAGATCGCGGTGTCCACCTCAAAACCGTCGAAGCCCACATTGCCCAGCAACTCGCTTTCGGTCGGGTGTTCGTGCGCCACCACAAACCCGGAGTTTCGCGCCGAGGCACCTTGCGCCGCGCATTGGCGGTCGACGATCACGATACGTGCATCGGGGTGCAACTCGGCCAGGCTGTGAGCCGCGCAGAGCCCGGTGATACCCGCGCCGATCACCAGCCAGTCGGCCTGCTGTGTACCTTTCAAGGCGCTGCGGGCGGGCAGGGGTTGGGTTTGGGCGATCCAGCCACAGATATTGTCCACGTTTACCTCGGCTGCATGCGTTGATCGCATGGATGATTTAAGTCGATGGCTGGAATTTATAGGGACTTGGGTGGTACAACCAACGCTATAAAATCATCCAGCTATTCGGAAAGCGCATGGATAAGCTTCGTCACGTACCGTCGATGCAAGGTCTGCAGGCGTTGGTGGCAGTCAGCGACAGCAGCAGTTTCACCCAGGCTGCGCACACGTTGTGCCTGACCCAGAGCGCGGTCAGTCGCCAGGTGCAGCAATTGGAAAGCCACTTCGGTGTGGCGCTGTTCACGCGCACCAGCCGCCGTTTGCAGCTGACGGCTGAAGGCGAGCAGGTATTGATTTTCGCACGCAGTATCCTCGCGCAACTCAAGGCGCTGGAGGACCGCATCTCGCCGCACAAACGCCCGTTCCGCATTCGCCTGCATGTGTCGTTGGCCGTGCGCTGGCTGCTGCCCAAGTTGAGCGATTTCTACCGGTTGCACCCGGACATTTCCCTGGCCATCGAGACCGTCGCCACGGAAGTGGTCGAGCCTGCCGGCGACAGCGATGCCTACATTCAGTACCTGCCCACGCCGCCCACTGATCCGACGTGCCTCACGCTGTTCCAGGAAAAACTGGTACCGGTGTGTGCGCCCAGCCTGAAGCCGTTGGCAACCCTTGCTGACCTGCGCACCGTGGCGCTGCTGCACCGCTCGGTCGACCAGCAAGACTGGCGCGTATGGCTTGCCGCCAACGGCGCCGGTGCACTGGAGGACTACCGGCACATTCCCTTCAACCTCGATGAATTGGCGCTGGACGCCGCCGCGCGCGGGCTGGGTGTGGCGATGACCGACTTGAGCCTGGCCGCTGAATCCATCGAGCGCGGCGTGCTGGTGGTGCCGTTGGGTGAGCCGTTGGAGACGGGCGGGGTGTATGCGCTGTGCTTGCAACCGATGGCGGCGTCCCACGCAGGGTGTGCCGTGGTCATGGCGTGGTTCGCACAACAGGTACAACGCTGAACTACAAACGTACAAGATTCAGCGTAAACCGCCTCAGTAGACTCGCGGACTTCTTCTACGGCAGGTTTTTTCATGGACATTTTCCTCTACGCCTTCAGTGTCATGTACAGCCCGGGCCCTGTGAACTTGATGGGCCTGAACGCCGGGCTCACCGGTAAATTGCGCCGCTGCAGTGGGTTCTACATTGGCGTGGGCTGCGCGATGCTGCTGATGTTCGTGCTGTTCGGCTACACCGGCGAGGCGATCGTTTCCCAGGCGGCGCTGCCGTATATCTCACTGGTCGGCGGTGTGTACACGCTGTACCTCGCCTATCAAGTGTTCACCGCCGCACGGTGGTTGAAGCGTCTTCAAGCACGCCGACCAAGGCCCTCACGTTCTGGAATGGCCTGGTGATTCAGTTGCTCAACCCCAAAGGCATCGTGGCGGTGTTGCCGATTACCAGCGTGATGTTGCCGGCGGCGCATGTTACCGGGGCGTCCATCGCCGGGGTTTCGGCCTTGCTGGGGCTGGGCGCAGTCGGTGCGCCGTGGGTCTACGCCTTGCTGGGCGCGGTGCTGGGGCGGCGGATTAACGGGGCGTCGGCGTTTACCGTATTCAATCGTTGCATGGGCTTGGCGCTGGCAGCGTGTGCGTATTTCATGTTTCACGCGTTCTATCTACACGTGATGGCAACATGAGTGGTTCTCGTGATCGTCTAGAGTAAAATGAGTTTGTCTCACTATGAGTGTGTGTCGACAATGGCTGCCATCAATATCGACATTGGAGTTGTAAGTCATGGCAGTCGCTCATTCCCTTGGATTTCCGCGCATTGGACGCGATCGTGAACTGAAAAAAGCGCAGGAAGCGTTTTGGAAGGGCGAGCTCGACGAGGCCGGCCTGCGTGCCGTGGGCCGTGACTTGCGCAAGGCGCACTGGGAACTGCAAAAACAAGCCGGTATCGAGCTGCTACCGGCCGGTGATTTCGCCTGGTACGACCAAGTCCTGACTCACTCGCTGATGTTCGGTGTGATCCCTGAACGCCTCCGCCCAGCCGATGGCAACACCACGCTGCAGACCCTGTTCGGCATGGCCCGTGGTGTCAGCGACAGCTGCTGCGGCGGTGCCCACGCCCAGGAAATGACCAAGTGGTTTGATACCAACTATCACTACCTGGTGCCTGAGTTCAGCGCCGACCAGCAATTCCAACTGGGTTGGGAGCAGTTGTTCGAAGAGGTTAAAGAAGCCCGTGACCTGGGCCACAACGTCAAGCCCGTGGTCATCGGCCCGCTGACTTACCTGTGGCTGGGCAAGGCCAAGGGCGGCGACTTCGACAAGCTAGACCTGCTTGACCGCCTGCTGCCGTTGTATGGCCAGATCTTCCAGCGCCTGGCGGATTTGGGCGTTGAGTGGGTGCAAATCGATGAGCCGATCCTGGTGCTCGACCTGCCACAAGACTGGAAAAACGCCTTTGAGCGCGCCTACAACCAGATCCAGCGCGACCCGCTGAAAAAACTCGTGGCCACCTACTTTGGCGGTTTGGAAGAGAACCTCGGCCTAGCCGCCAACCTGCCGGTTGATGGTTTGCACATCGACTTGGTGCGTGCACCGGACCAGTACCCGACCATTCTCGACCGCTTGCCGGCGTATAAGGTGTTGTCCCTGGGCGTGGTCAATGGCCGTAACGTCTGGCGCTGCGACCTGGAAAAAGCCCTGGCGACCTTGCAGCACGCGCATGAGAAATTGGGCGATCGCCTTTGGGTCGCGCCGTCTTGCTCGCTGCTGCACAGCCCGGTTGATTTGGGCCGCGAAGACACGCTGGATGCCGAGCTGAAAAGCTGGTTGGCCTTCGCCGTGCAGAAGTGCGCGGAAGTTGCGGTGCTGGCCCAGGCCGTCAACGCACCGCAAGCCCCTAACGTGCTCGCCGCCCTGGCGGAAAGCCGTGCCGTGCAAGCTGCCCGTTCGGCCTCGCCACGGATTCACAAGCCTGCCGTGCAAGCCCGTGTGGCGGCGATCACCGCCAAGGACAGCCAGCGTCAGTCGCTGTTTGCCCAGCGTATCGAGAAGCAACGTGCCGGCCTGAACCTGCCGCTGTTTCCGACCACGACTATCGGTTCGTTCCCGCAGACCGCCTCGATTCGCCTGGCGCGCCAGTCGTATAAAGCCGGCAAGTTGAGCGAAGCCGAATACGTCGAAGCCATGCACAGCGAGATCAAGCATGCCGTTGAAGTGCAGGAACACCTCGGCCTGGACGTGCTGGTACATGGCGAAGCTGAGCGTAACGACATGGTCGAGTACTTCGCCGAGCAGCTCGACGGCTACGTGTTCACCCGTTTCGGCTGGGTGCAGAGCTACGGTTCGCGCTGCGTGAAACCGGCGGTGATCTTCGGCGACCTCAGCCGTGCGAAAGCCATGACCGTGGAGTGGATCCGCTACGCCCAAGGCCTGACCAACAAGGTGATGAAGGGCATGCTGACCGGCCCGGTGACCATGCTGATGTGGTCGTTCCCGCGCGAAGACGTGAGCCGCGAAGTGCAGGCGCGGCAACTGGCGCTGGCGATTCGCGACGAAGTGGTGGACCTGGAAGCCGCTGGTATCAAGATCGTGCAGATCGACGAAGCCGCGTTCCGCGAAGGCCTGCCGTTGCGCCGGGCGCAGTGGCAGCACTATCTGGACTGGGCCACCGAAGTGTTCCGCCTGTGCGCCTGTGGCGTGCGCGACGAAACCCAGATTCACACGCACATGTGCTACAGCGAGTTCAACGATGTGATCGAGTCCATTGCGGCGATGGATGCTGACGTGATCACCATCGAAACCTCGCGCTCCGATATGGAACTGCTGGAGGCGTTCGAAGCCTTTGCTTACCCGAACGACATTGGCCCGGGCGTCTATGACATCCACTCGCCACGCGTGCCGGATGCGTCGGAAATGGCCAATTTGCTGCGCAAGGCGGCCAAGCGCATTCCTGCGCAGCGCCTATGGGTCAACCCGGACTGCGGCCTAAAAACCCGCGGCTGGCCGGAGACGGAAGCGGCGTTGATTCATATGGTTACTGCTGCGCGGCAACTGCGGGCTGAACTGGCCTAACACAGGGTAGGCATGTGGGAGTACAGCCTGAGCAGCACACCCATCTGCCTGATGTATTGAGATCCAAATGTGGGAGCTGGCTTGTCGGATCGCCGCACCGCTGCGATGCAGACACCTCGGTGTATCAGCCCACATTTGATCTTCGCTGCTTTGAGCTTTTGCGTCCGCTTAACCGACCGGCATCAGGGCAAGCCAGCTCCCACACCAAAAGGCTAACCCTAGGTGCAGCCCCGGCGCCGGAGGCGAAACTTAATCGCCTCTGGCGGCGTCAATGATGAAATCTGCAGGCTCATAGGAGGCAATGATGACAAGCATGAACGGCCAGCCGGCCGAGGCGGTGATTCAATTTTGGAAGCAGGCGGGGCCCAAGCGCTGGTTTGCCAAGGACGCGGCGTTCGACGCAGCGTTTCGCGACACCTTCTACGCCACCCATATGCAAGCCGCTCGGCGCGAGCTGGAAGGTTGGCTGGATTCAGCGCACGGCGCGCTAGCGTTGTTGATCCTGCTGGATCAGTTCCCGCGCAATGCCTTTCGCGGTACGGCGCACATGTTTGCCACCGACCCGCTGGCGCGGCTGTATGCGCAGCGCATGCTCGATGCCGGGCTGGATCAGTTGATCGAGCCCGAGCTGCGAGCGTTCTGTTATCTGCCGTTTGAGCATTCCGAAGACCCGGCCGATCAGCAGCGCTCGCTGGTGTTGAACCAGCGCCTGGATGCCAGCACCTACCATTGGGCCAAGGAGCACGCAAACATCATCGAACGGTTCGGGCGTTTTCCCCATCGCAACGCGGTGTTGGCCAGGGCCACCACCGCGCAAGAACGTGAGTTTCTGGTTAAAGGCGGCTTCGCAGGCTAAGCCGGTGCCAGGGCTTCCTTGGCGCCTGCCGCGCGATAACGCCGCAAGCCCTTGAGGTCGACCGCCCAGCGCAATGCTTCGGTCGCCGAGGGGCGTGGGCCATGGGTGATCGCCTGTTCATCGTTGCCGAGTGCACCGAGGTAGCCTTGGGCGCCGCCGCGTTCGCTCCAGTAGTGGGTGTGACTGAACCACGACCGTGCCAGCCAGCCCTTCCACTTGCCTACAGTGACCGGCAAATCCAGCACGCCGGCGCCCATCACCGGCTTGACCGGGCCCGCGACGATATCGCCAAACAGGCCGTAGGGCGCCGGGAAGTAGAGGTTGGTCCAGCGCGTCACGGCAAAGGCCGCCGCGTGGTGCAAATACTGTGGGGTGAAGGGTTTTTCGCCGAGCATCACTGGCTGGCGGGCGTTGTAGCCGTAGCCCTTTTCGTCCTGGGTGGGCGGGCAGGCCGGGGCTTCGCGACGTGCCATGCGTTGTTTGAAGTCACTGACGCTGCGGCCCAGCAACAAGCTGGCGTGGGCCATCGGGCTGCCGACGGTGACCAGGTCGGTGATGCGCCACGGGTTGCCCAGGCCACGTTGCTCGATAAACGCTTGGGTCTGCTGTTCGCGAAACCTCAAGAGGCTGCCCAGGCTGCCGTCGAGTGCGGCACCGGCGTTTGGCAGCGCATCCTTGACCACCGGTTGCAGCGGTTCGTGGTGGGCATACCGGTTGGCCAGCTCGCGGTTACTGGGGATGACTTTGGTGAGTTGATCGTGATGTTCGTGCCACAGGTAGCCGACGATATCGTAGGCAATCATGCTGCCCAAACTGTGGCCGACGACGATGATGCGGTCGTACTCGCCCTTGTTGTGCAACGCGCGCAGCAGCGCCACGCCGTCGGCACGGATCTGTTCGCGCACCACGACATTTTGCGGGTTGGGGCTGAGGTAACGCGCCGCATCGCCCAGGTAGGACAGCGCGGAATAGCGCAGCCCCAGGCCGATGGCGCCGAGCAGCAGCGGCACCAGGGCGTAAGGGTTGTCGTGGTGCTCGAATTTTCCCCAGGCGGTGGCGAGGCTGCCGCTGGCGATCAGCAGCAACAGCAGGATCACCGTCCAGCGCGTGGTGCGCCAAATCGGCACGATGGCGTCGGGGATATCACGGCGCGGGCGCTTAAAGATGTCCCACAGCCAGCCCAGCAGATGGCCGAGCTTGGTGCCCTGCATCTTGTGGGCCCAGTAGTACTCGTAGAAATCCGTGCTTGTGCGGCCCGAGGACTTCAGCACGCGCAGGTCGAAGTTGCGCGACAGCCGGTCCGGTTTGCTCCAGTACAACGGGGTGCCGTCGGGGGTGTCGGCGGGGATCATCGCTTCGACAAAACCACGCAACGTATCCATTGGGCGTTGTTCACCGATGCCGTGAATGACGACAACTGCTTGTTTCATAAGCTGTTCTTCCTTGAGCACTTTTGAATGGCGGAGCGTTCTCGCAGACTAGCGAGTCGCTATGATATTGCCACTATTGGGCCTATTCCCGCCAGGAATGGCCCCATAAAAACCCTGCATTGTCTTTATCGCCGCAGATCTCGTAGCGTGGGGTTCCATTCAAGGAGATCGCCCATGCACCCGAGCCCGCTGCGCCTCTATGTAGATTCGATGTTTACCAGCCCCTATGCGATGTCGGTGTTTGTCACCCTGCGCGAAAAAGGCCTGGCGTTCGACCTGCTCACCCTGGATTTGGACGCCGGGCAAAACCAGGCGGCGGACTTCGCCCAGCTCTCGGTGACGCAGCGCGTGCCTACGTTGGTTGAGGGCGACTTTGCGCTGTCGGAATCTTCCGCGATCACTGAATACCTGGAGCAGGTCTACCCCGAAACGCCGGTGTACCCTGCTGATCCAAAAAAGCGGGCGAGTGCGCGGCAGGTGCAGGCGTGGCTGCGTAGCGACTTACTGCCGATCCGTCAGGAACGTTCGACGTTGGTGGTGTTTTACGGGCAGAAGATGCCGCCGTTGTCGCCCGTTGCAGAGGCGGCCGCGCGCAAGCTGATCAGCGCGGCGCAGGCGCTGCTGGCGGGCAATCCCCACTACCTGTTCGGCCAATGGTCGATTGCCGATGTGGACCTGGCGGTGATGCTCAACCGTCTGATCCTCAACGGTGACAGTGTGCCAGCCGAGTTGGTGGATTACGCACAGCGCCAATGGCAGCGGCCGTCGGTGCAGGCATGGGTCAACCTGCAGCGCCCGGCGCTTTAGGGTTTACAGCCATTCGTGGGCTACGCGTCGGTCCAAATCTTCCCAGTCCGCCATGCCCAGCACCCGTGTGGTGTTCAAACCGCGCAGGTAACCGCGCAGTTGCTGGGCGCTGGCGTAGCGCTGGTCGGCATCGGCGGTTTGATCCTGCAGCACGTTTTCATAATCGACCAGGTAATCGGCGACCCGCTCGCGAAACTCCGGCAATACGGCTTCGCGGATGCGGTCGAAGGTTTTCTGGTGGGGCTTCATGGCAGGGTCCTTATAGTTTTATAGAGGTCGCGAGATACTCGACACTATCGGTTCAAATGATAGTCACCATCAAGGATCGCAAGTTCTGTTTTTGTACCAAAAGCGCAGAATCACCCCATCGAGACGCTGTTCAAGGAAATGCGCGATGAGGACGATGATCCAGTTGGGTTTAATCATGCTGATGCTTGGCACGACGGTGTTGGCCAATCCGGCAATTGCCGATGATCTGCGTACCGGCCATTTGCTGGCACTCGCCGGTAGCGTAGACTCCCTGCAGCACGCGCAGTCGGTGGGGGTGTTGTACAGCGAAAACACCCGCGACAACCTCAGTTACCTTGAACGCTACCACGCCATGGCCATGAACGGCGCCAAGGATGCCCTTGACGGGCGCATCCGCGAGGCGTTCGTCAACAGTTCAGACCCGGAACTGGCGATTGATTGGCTGATGAATTCATTGCAGGGCACTTTTCGCAGCGTGACGGTCTATAGCAGCCTGGATGAACTGGTGCAGGCGCACCCTGATGTGGTGGTGATGCTCGACACCCATAACCAGCTGCTGACCCAGCGTAACGACCAGGTCGAGGCGCGTTTTGTTGCACGGTTCTATGATGCAGACCTGCAATACATCGCCAAGGCCGAAGGCTCGGTACACAAACAAGTGCCATCGGTTTGGGTGCATGACAAGGCGGCCCCGGAAATTGCCGCGCAGATTGAACAGCAGCGTGATGTACAGCTCAATGCCTTGAAGCAGTTTGATGCATCGCTCAAGGCCCTGGTCCGCGCCGGATGACGCGCGGATCGATGTGAACCCTATTGGTTATTTTCAGGAATGTTTATGCGCTCTTTTTTCGTCCCGGCCCTGGCTTTTGCTTCGTTGTTGCTGACCGGTTGTATCACTGCGCCCAATGCGCCGAGCTTAACCCTGCAAACCAGCAAGACTCCCGAAAGCTATGTGCAATGTGTATTGCCCAAGCTTGAAAAGTACGGCTTCACCTCGACCGTGACGCAGAACTCGCGCCACGCCAAGGTGGTGTTGACCAGCAAGATTGCCGCCGATGACGTGCTGGAGGCCTACAAGTCCCAGGACGGCACCAAAGTGTTCCTGTACGAGCGTAAGCCACTGGCGTCGGCGATCAAGCCGTCGCGGCTTGAGTTGGCGGCTCAGGACTGCAAGTAGCTAAAGGCCAATACACGAGTGACGGCACCACCGCTCCCACATTTTGCTTTGTGTCGTGGTTAGGGTTTTGCTTCGCTACTGAAGCTGTTCACGGTCTTGACCAGCCCTTTAGCCGCCAACGCCACCAACTCACCGCCTTTTTCCACCGTCGCCAGGGCCGGGTCCGAACCCATGCGCCCGTCGGGGAAGCGTGCGCGGAAGTCCAGCGCTTCGCGGATCGGCCCGGTGTTGGCGATTTGTGGGGAATAGTCGGCTGACTTGATCGAATCAGCGTACGCCCATTGCGTCACCGCAATCTCCGACGGCGTGGCATGGCTGCCATGGCCGACTGGGAATTGGCGCTGCGCCAGGTCAGTGACGCCTTCCAGGTCCCACCAGTTCACCAGTTTCAGCGCGAACCCGGCCGGGCGGCGGGCGAAGCTCGCCTCGGCGTACAGCTCGGAAAACGCCGCTTCAATGGTAGCGATATTGCCGCCGTGGCCGTTCAGAAACAGGATCTTCTCGAAACCATGCCCGGCCAACGAGCGCACCCAGTCGCCAATCGCGGCAATAAAGGTGGAAGGGCGCAGCGAAATAGTGCCGGGAAAGCCCAAGTGGTGCTGGGCCATGCCGATGTTGAAAGTCGGGCCGATCAGGATGTCGGCGTTCTTCTGCGCCTCATGGGCGATGATCTGCGGGCACATCCAGTCAGTGCCCAGCAGGCCGGTGGGGCCGTGTTGTTCGTTGGAACCGATGGGGATCACCACCGTGCGGCTGCGTTCCAGAAACTGCCCGATCTCGATCCAGGTGGAGTGGTGTAGAAGCATGCGACGCTCTCTTTTATCTGTGGGGACAGGCTAACCACCACGGATTGTACGACTACTTGCCACTTGTTGGGGCTTGCAGTTCAGATACGTTGACGACTTCAACCAACGCTGGTCCGGGTACCAGGAAAACATGAACTGCCCGTCCTTGAGCTTATCCACCACTTGGCGCGCCACCTGCGGGCGTACGGCAGGGCAACCCTGGCTGCGGCCGATACGGCCTTCGCGCTTGCTCCACGCGGAGTTGACGTAGTCGGCAGCGTGGATCACCAGCGCGCGGTCGCGGGCCTGGTCGTTGAAACCGGGCTCCAGGCCGTCCATGCGTAACGAATAGCCGTGGGCGCCGAGGTAACTTTCCTGGGTGCGGAACAAGCCCAGGCTGGACTGGTGGCTGCCTTCGAGATTGGAAAATTGCGTGGCGAAGTTTTCCCCGGATTTTGCGCCGTGGGCCACCAGATCACGCAGCACCAGGGTCTTTTTGCGCAAGTCGAAGATCCACAGCCGACGAGCGGTCGAGGGCTGGGAGTAGTCAATAACCGCTAGGCGCTCTGAGCGTTCCTCGCCGTTATTGACCGCGCACTGCACGGCGCTCAGGGCGCTTTTCAGTACTGTGGGATTGAGTTCTGGAGCCGAGCGCGCCAGGCTGCTATACAAGTTAGGAGGATTCCCATTGGCGGCGAGCGCTAAATTGCTCAACGTAGCCAGGGTGATGGTGATCAAACCGAAGCGGCACATAAAAGTCAGCATCTACAAAGCGTCCCCCGCTGTGGATTGGAGCCCAGTCAATTGTTCAAAAAACACGCATGTTACTTGAGCATTTGCCTGCTCGTTGCACCATTGGTCGCGACAGCTGACGAACTGCCAGTGGGCGCCGTGCCGGTTATTTCCCTAAGCCCTGTGCAAATGGCCCCGGTGCAACAGGCCCTCGCGCAGCTCCCCAGCGTTTGCCCCAAACTCGCCCCGCACATCGACGCCGCGGCGCAATCGCGCTTGCAAGCGTTCTATCAGCAGCAGGGTGATGTGCCGCTGTGGTCTGCCGATGACCGCCGCCAAGCCTTGCACACTCAATTGCTGATGCTGGCGGACGACGGCCTGGACCCTACCCACTATAGCCTGCCTGCGGCGGACGCCACGGCCAACGTGCTGTGCAGCGATATCGACGTCAGCCGCCAGTACCTGCAAGCCCTGCAGGATTTGCACTTCGGGCGCTTGCAGCAATCACGCTTTGAGCCGCTGTGGCATTCCCAGCCGCCCACCCGCGACCCGAATACCGAGGTGCTGGCCTTCGCCGCCACCGGGCTGCAAGACATGGCCCAAGCCTTCGACCAGGCACGCCCCAGCGCCGACCTTTACCGCAGCTTACGCAATGCCTATGCCACCGTGCGCCTGCAACCGTTGCCGCACTGGGACCCGGTCGGCAGCGGCCCATTGCTGCGCCCCGGCATGGAAGACCCGCGCGTGCCGGAGCTGGCGCGGCGCTTGTACAGCGGCGGCTACCTGGCCAAGGCGCCCACCGGCAATGGCAAGCAATACGGTGATGAACTGGTCAAGGCGGTGAAGGCCTTCCAGCTCAGCCACTCGTTGCAGGCCGATGGCGTGATTGGCGCGGGCACCGTGGCCGAACTCAACATCAGCCCGGCGATGCGCCGCGACCAACTGCGCATCAACCTTGAGCGTTTCCGCTGGCTGGCCCAGGACCTGGAGCCCGAAGGTGTGCTGGTCAACGTCGCCGCCGCGCAGCTGAGCGTCTACCAGAGTGGCATCCCCGTGTGGCAAACCCGTCTGCAAGTCGGGCGCGCCGAACGCCAGACGCCGCTGCTCAAGTCGCGTATCACCCGACTGACCCTGAACCCCACCTGGACCATCCCGCCGACCATCATGCGCGAGGACAAACTCCCGGCCATCCGCCTCAACCCCGAATACCTGCGCCAGCAAAACCTCCAAGTGCTCGACGCCGAAGGCCGCCCGTTGGCGCCTGAACAGATCGACTGGGCGCGCCCGGGCAACATCCTCCTGCGCCAGGACGCTGGCCCGCGCAACCCGCTGGGCAAGATCGTGATGCGCTTTCCCAACCCCTACTCGGTGTACTTGCATGACACGCCAAGCCAACCGCTGTTTACCAAAGGGCCGCGCGCCTTCAGCTCGGGTTGTGTGAGGGTTGAGCAACCATTGCTGCTGCGCGACCTGCTGGTGAGCCCGGCCGAACGCACGCGCACCGACGAACTGCTCGCCACCGGCGTGACCCACGAATTCCGGCTGGCCACGCCGGTGCCGGTGCTGTTGGGGTACTGGACGGTGGAAGTCGATCGCCAGGGTGGCCTGGTGTACGCGCCGGACATCTATGGGCGCGACCTGGTGTTGATGAAGGCGATGGGGGCTGTGCTTTAAGGTCGGCACCTTACCTGTGGCGCCAACGCGATGCTTCACAAGCGCCGTATCGACCGTCAGCGGCAGTTCATCCCAAGGCTCATACTCATGCGCCGATACCGACTGCCAAGTAGGTGGTACCAAGCCGGCAATATCACCTGAACGGCTTTCAACGCGGCGCTGGTGTTCCTGCCGATCCGAACAGACCACCTGAATATTCAACAACTCAACGCCTGCCGCCGTCGCCACGGCCTTCCACGCCGCCCGGCTTTCCCTGACCGGGTTCACACAATCGGCAATGACCCTGTGCCCCAAGCGCACATTACTCAACGCCAGCGCATTCGCCACGCCATAACCACTGGCACCCACATCACCGGCCAACACGCCCGCATCCCGCAGCGCCTGCTCAATCACATCGATACGCAGGTACACCGCACCGATCTGGCGCGCCAGTTCGTTGGCAATCGTGGTTTTGCCGCTGCCGGGAAGGCCACTGAACACAATAAGCATCATCAATCCTTTGCAAGGGGAACCCGGCCAGTCTAGCCGCGCTTACTTCAAATAGCAGGCACTGATCCAGTCTGCCGGGTGTGCTGCCAGTTGCGTCGCCACAGGCAGGTAACGCTTGTCCAACTGCGCCGCCAGCCAGAAGAGCGTCGCGCTGCTGTTGGGTTGCCAGGTGCCGCTGTACCCGGCTTCGCCTACCCCGGCGCGGTCTTTGTCGAATTGCACGTGGGTGTGCACAAACTCCTCGTGGCTGCGTTGCCCAGTGGCATACGGCACCAGCCAATCGAGCGCGCCAGCCAGGGACGCGCCCTTCACGCTGATGCTCAGCCAGTCGCCGCCGCCGCCGTCGTAGGGCTTGGCCGCCAGCGCGGCCTGTACCAGGGGCTCAAGGTCATAGACCACGTAATGCAAGGCATCGCGGTCCTGGAAGTCGGTAACCGAGCCATCCGGCAGCACGTTGTCGGCGATCTGCTGCTTGAACAGCTGGTGCGCGTGTTCAAGCATCGCGCGGTCGCCCAGTGCGGCGGCGGCCACGCTGACCAGTTTGACGCGATGGCTCTGCCAGTTATTGGTCTGGGTGCCTTTTTTCTGCCCATGGAATTGCTCGATACGCGCGATGTAACCGTTGCCCAGGTTGCTGATCAAGCGGCGGCTGGCGGCGCGGGTTTCCAGGCGCAGGTGATCGGCGGTCAGCGCATAGGCAGTGATCAGCATGTCGAGGTTGGTTTCATCAATCGGGTTGAAGTCCGGCTGGTACACGTCGGCCCACGCGGCCAGGTAGTCGTCGACTTGCTTGAGGTAACGTGGGTCACCGCTCAACCGCCACGCCAGCGCCGCTTGGCGCATCACTGGCCAGTCTTTTTCGGCGGCAATACTTTGCTCACGGATGCCGTGGTGGGGCAGGGTGCCTTCAGTGTGCAGATGGGGCAACGGGTTGGGCGGGTCGGCCAGGTGCCGTTGGGCGGCTGCCAGCAGCGCCTTCGACATCGGGTTCGACGTGGCCGGCTGGCACAGGCTGGGATTTTGCGCGGCCGCCATGGCCGCGTGGGAAAACGCGAGCAGCAGCGCGGTTAAAGCGAAGAAGGTTTTTTTCATGGCGGGCTCTGCCGGATCAGCACGCACACACGCTAACATGCGCCCGAATCGGCTTGGATGAAACTCCCGTATGCTGACCCTCTACTCAGCTCGCCCACCGGACAGCCCATGACCTTGCCCTTTGTGAAGATGCATGCCCTTGGCGACGATTTCATCATCATCGACCGCCGTGGCCACAGCGACCCGGTCACCGCGCAGCTCGCCCGTCGCCTGGGCGACCGCCACACCGGTATCGGTTTCAATCAGTTGGCGGTGGTCCTCGACTGCGATGACGCCGCCGCGCGCATCAAGTTCTGGAACCCCAACGGCACACCTTTGCAAACCTGCGGCAGTGCCACGCGCGGTGTCGCCGACCGCTTGATGCACGAAGCCGGCAGCGATTCGATTGTGTTGCGCACCGATCGAGGCTTGCTGACGTGCGCACGCGTTGCGGGGCAGCGGGTTTCGGTCGACATGGGCGAGCCGTCGCTGGCGTGGTCGGCCGTGCCGCTGGCCACGGCGATGGATACCCGCACCTTGCCCATTGAAGGCGACCCGGCGGCGTGCGGCATGGGCAACCCGCACTGCACCTTTTTTGTCGATGACGTTGCTGTCGTCGACGTGGCCGCCGTGGGCCCGGCGCTGGAAACCCACCCGTTGTTCCCGGCCAAGACCAATGTGCATTTCGTGCAGGTGCTGGATCGCAGCCATATCCGCCTGCGTATCTGGGAGCGTGGCGGCGGTGTGCCGCAGGGTTCCGGTTCGTGTTGCTGCGGCGCCGTGGTCAATGGGATCCGACGCGGCTTGCTGGATGAGACAGTGCAGGTGCAGTGCGACGGCGGCACGGTCACGGTGCAGTGGGACGGGCAGGGCGGTGTGGTATTGACCGGCAGCGTCGAGCCGATCATGCAAGGCACGGCGTATCTGTTCTAAAACTTTACGGTAAATGTCGTACCGTTAATGGCGCAGGAACTTACCGTTACGTCGCCGCCATGCACTTTGGCCAATTCGTGCACGATGTACAGGCCCAAGCCCACGCTGCGCACACCGCTGCCTTGGTCGGTGCCACGGGTCATGGGCTCGAACAGGCCTGCCAGCAGCGTTTCTGGAATTACCGCGCCGTGGTTGTGCACCGCCACTTCGCAGCCGGTATCGCCTAGCCGTGAGGTGATGGTGATCGGCTGGAGCGGGTCGCCATACGCCACGCTGTTGGCCACCAGGTTACCGATGATCTGCTGCACACGGTCGGCATCCAGGCAGGCATCGCCATGGCCTTGGGCTTGATGTTCCAACGTGGCCTTGGGGAAGGCCACGCGCAGTTCATCCACCGCGTGCGCAATCACCGCGTGCAACTCCAGCGGCGCGGCCTTGATGGTGATGCCGTGGCCGACCCGGGCTTGGGTGAAGTCGAGCAAGTCGGCGATCATTCGTTGGGCGCGCTCGGACGACTGGGCGATATGGCCCAACAACTGGCGCTCCTTGGTTGTACGCTCGCCACGATTGAGAAAATCGGACGCCATACGGATGGCCGTCAGGGGGTTCTTCAAATCGTGACTGACGATCGCCACCATCTGTTCAGCAAACAACGCACGACGCTGGGCAATGGCATAGGCCTCGCTCAATTCCGCCTGGGCCTGCTGCAGCGCGATTTCCGTGGCGGTTTTTTCCTGCAACAGCGCCTCGGCCAGGTTGCGCGCGTTGAGCAGCTCGCGTTCGTACTTGTCGCGGTCGGTGGTGCCGAACAGCGCGAGGTCGTAGACCACGGCGTCGGCCTGTTCGCGCTTGTTGCCATTGAGCAGCACGGTCACTTTGTGCCCGTCGTGGTGCAGCATGTCGAGCTTCACTTCGGTGACACTGCCGCGCAGGCGCAACATCGGCGCCAGGTGGGTCTGGTGGAAAATCCGCCCGCCCATGGTCAGCAAATCCTGAAAGCGCCGCCCGCACAGCTCGGCGCTGCTCAAGCCCAGCCATTCGCTGAACCGCGCGTTGGCTTGCAGGATCGTGCCGTCTTCTGCGGTGACGGCCAGGGCACAGGCGGCGTTGTCGAACAGGTCAACCGACATCAGTAATCGCCCACGGCGCCAGGAAGCTTTGCATCGCGGCTGCGCAGGCTTGCGGCGCGCTCATGTGCGGGCAATGACCCACATTGTCCACCAGGCAATACGTGCTGTTGGGCAGTACGCGGTGCAGGTATTCACCCACCGCCAGGGGCGCGATCAGGTCGTCGCTCGATTGCAGGATCAACACCGGGGCGGTCAGGCCGATCACGTCCTGGCGGTTGTCCGACAAAAAGGTCACGCGCGCAAACTGCTTGGCGATGTCGGGTTCGGTGCGGCAGAAACTCTCGCGCAGTTCGTCGCTCAAGGCCGGTTGCCCAGGCGCACCCATGATCACCGGGGCCATGGCGCTGGACCAGCCGAGGTAGTTGCTGTCGAGGGTGTCGAGCAGGTCGTCGATGTCGCTGCGCTTGAAACCGCCCGTGTAATCGACGTCATCAATGTAGCGCGGCGACGGGCCGATCATCACATGGGCGGCGATGCGCCCGGGGGCTTGGCGGTCGGCGAGGGTGCCGATCATCGCGCTGACCGAGTGGCCGACTAGGATCACCGGGCCTACGGCAAAGGCTTCGATAATCTCGTTCAGGTCCTGGGCATAGCCATCCAGCGTGCCGTACTTGGCTTTGTCGAATGCACTGAGGTCCGACAGGCCGGCCCCGACCAAGTCGTACATCACCACGCGGAAGCGGTCGACAAAGGCCGGGGCCAGGTAATTCCACATCGCCTGGTTGCAGCCGAACCCATGGGAGAACACCAGGGTCGCCATCCCGTTGCCCATCACACTGACGTTGTTGCGGTGCTTTAGGTTCATGCAATTCTCGTGTATGGCTTTTTGCTATGCGGGCTGCGAGCAGTTTAGATAGTCGCAGGCGTGGGGTCACGCGTTATACGTCGATAAGGTAAAGTCGTCGCCTTCAGGTAGAAACCTCAGGTAACAAAGCATGATGCTGTTTGTGCGGCAATCCGTGTTGAGTCTGCTGGCGCTGGTATTCATCGGGCTGTTCTGCACCGTCCATGCGCAGACGTCGCCCATTGGCGTTTCCCTCGATCAGCGGGTGATCGACCTCACCAACACCCTCGACACTGGCTTCACCACGCGCCTCAACGACCAACTCGCCGCCCTTGAACAGCGCAAAGGTGCGCAAGTCGCGGTACTGCTGGTGCCCACCACCGGCGGCGCGAGTATCGAGGACTACGCCAACCAACTGTTCCGCGCCTGGAAACTGGGGCGCAAGGACGTTAACGACGGCATCCTGCTGCTGGTGGCCAAGGACGACCGCAAAGTGCGTATCGAGGTGGGCTACGGCTTGGAGGGCACCGTTACTGACCTGTTGGCCCATCGCATTATCGAAGAACACATCACGCCGGCGTTTCGCCAGGGTGACTATGCGGGCGGTGTTCAACAGGCGGTCAATGACTTGACCGTGCTGGTGGACGGCGGCGATCTGCCCAGGGTGACCGGGCCTGGCATTAACCCCCAGGCGATAGCCGTGTTGCTGGCGTTTATCCTGGGCGGTATTGGCGGCGTACTGATAGCCGCCGGCAAGTTGCCTTGGCGCCGGGCATTAATTGCCGCCGTGGTGGCCACGCTGCTGTTGGCGCTTTATGGTGGCGGCCGCGAATGGCCGATGTACCTGCTGCTGTTGCCGCTGACCCTGCTGATCGGCGGCGCGACGTTTGGTGCGCTATGGCTGGCGCGTACCGTGTTTTACTGCGTGATCGGCTTGCTGCTCTACATCGGCGGGCTGCTGGTGGTGGGTCGATACGTCGACGTCAACTTCATCCATTGGTTGGCAATGCCGCTGGGAGCACTGGCTGTGCTGGGGGCGTACCTGGTGCTGTGGGTGGTCATGCGAAACGCCTGGAAAACCAGCCGGGTAGGGTTTGCCGTGCGGCTGTTTGCGGCGGTGGCGATGTACGTGGTGGCAGGTCTGGTTGCCGACGCGGGCCGTGACGGTTGGTTGCTGGCGGTTCCGCCTCCGGCATAGGGCTCCTGCGGATTTGGCGAGGGCTAAACCCTACTGCGGGCAATCGGCAGTGGTAAACACGGTCACGTGCATTCGTGATAAAACATTGAGCCTTTCACTCAGAGTACGGAGGCTCGATGCCTGCCGCCAACACCCCACGCGTGATTATTCGTGACGCCATTGCTGAGGACGCCGTGTGCATTGGCGTGCTGGGCATGCAGGTCTTCCTTGATACCTATGCCACCGAAGGCATTCGCAGCTCAATCGCCAATGAGGCACTGCACGCCTTCGCGCCGCAGACCATTAGTCAACTGATCACGCAGCCGGGTGTCTCGCTGCTGGTCGCGCAAGTAAATGGTCATCTTGTTGGCTTCGCCCAGATCAAGCTCAACGCCAGCCATTCGATGATCGACGCCGCTGACGCTGCCGAACTCCAGCGTCTCTATATTCAGGAGCGATTCACCGGCTTGGGGCTTGGTTGTCAGCTGCTGCAAGCGGCGGAGCAACACGCGGCGCGGGGCGGCGCCGGGTTATTGTGGGCCACCGTGTGGGTGGGCAATGAGCGGGCGCTGGGTTTCTACCCTCGGCGCGGGTATGAGGTGCTGGGTTCACCGACCTATACCTTCCAGGGAGAAACCCATGGCAATCGTCTGTTTGGTAAAACCTTGGTGCTCAGCACCTGAGAGCTTACGCCAGGACGATGTAGTCATTCTGCTGGATGATCGGCCGGTGCGGGCCTTGCACCAGATGAACATAGCGGCCGTCCACCAAGTCGATGGGCAGGCAGTCGTCGATGTCCATCACGCCGTCGGTGTGGGCCTGGGACCAGTGGCGCAGCATCTGCTGTTTGCCTTTGCTCATCGCTTCCTTTTTATTGCGCGCGACCACCAGCAAATAATGATGGGCCTCGCCAAACGCGTTGGCTTCATAGCCGCCCAGGTTGATGAAGTACAGGTGATGCGCATCCGCCTGGGGTGCCATCTGGCTGATCTGGACTTTCCAGCCGTCGACGCCGTCGACGGCCATCCATGAGTCGATATGCACACCCTTGGGGCTGCCGAACCAGCCGTCGCGCAATTGCGGGTAGGTGGATTCCAGCGTATCCGCCACCGCGAACACCACATCGTGAACTTCAATTCTGGCCCGTGGGTGCTTGCCCCCGAGCATGACGACAAACAGCATTGCAGGTCCTTCCTGGCGATTTAGCAGAGAGTAACCATACTTCTTGTTCGGCCAGTTCCACACTACTAATCCGCTAGTTAATCAGGAGGTTGTCATGCGTACCGTCGATTTAGCCGGTGTTCCCGTCCCTGTCATCGGTCAGGGAACCGCGAGCATGGGCGAAAACCCCGACCAGCGCAGGGCCGAAGTCGCCGCGTTGCAATTGGGTATCGACGAGGGCATGACTCTGATCGATACCGCCGAAATGTATGGCGAAGGCGGTGCCGAGGAAGTGGTCGGTGAGGCCATTCGCGGCAAACGCGACCAAGTGTTCCTGGTCAGTAAAATCTACCCTCACAATGCCAGCCACAAGGGCGTCCCCCGTGCCTGTGAAGCGAGTCTCCAGCGCCTGGGCACTGACTATATTGATCTGTACCTGTTGCACTGGCGTGGCCAGTACCCGCTTGAAGAAACCGTCGAAGCCTTTGAGCGTCTGCGTGAGGCCGGCAAGATCGGCCGCTGGGGCGTTTCCAATTTTGACGTGGCCGACCTTCAGGAACTTGCGTCCCCGGCCTGTGCCACCAACCAGGTGCTCTACAACATTGAAGAGCGCGGTATCGAATTCGACCTGCTGCCGTGGTGGCAACAGCACCATTTGCCATTGATGGCCTACTGCCCAATTGCCCAGGGCGGCGAGCTGCTGTCCAGCCCCACGCTCAAGCAAATCGCTCGCCGCCATGAGGTGACACCCGCCCAGGTTTCACTCGCCTGGGTCTTGCGGCAGGACGGCGTGATTGCCATCCCCAAGGCCGTGACACCCGAACATGTGCGGCTCAATGCCGGCGCCGCGCAGCTGGTGTTGGACGAGCACGACCTGGACGCCATCGACCGTGTGTTTGGCGCACCCAAGCGTAAGCACCCGTTGGCGATGGTGTAGCCCAACAGCAGGAGCGCCGCCGTCCATGGCCTGCGCTCCTGCATCAGCCGAGGTTAGCCAGCTACCGGGCTACGCCAGTCGTCCGAGCCGGAAGTACCGGCGACTTCGTGGGTCCACACGATCTTGCGATAGGTGAAATACACATCCTCCAAATGGGTGAAGTGCGCGTTGTCAGGGTCCTGGCAATTGGGCATGCGCGATTGAATGTCGACGATGGTCGCGCCTTCCAGTTCAGTGGTGAAGTAGTGCTCCTGGGTGCCGGCCGAGGAGGTACGGAACCACTCCAGTCGGCACGACACTTCTTCACCTGTGGTGAGCGCGCTGAAGAGCAGCGGCGACGATTTGTCGAAGACTTTGCTGATCATCAGCGGTTTATGCACCCGCTGGCCGGTTGGCTGACCTGATTGCGGATCGCGGGGAATGATCACCTGATGGGCAAACGCCTGCACGAGAATCTGATCCTCATGACCCTCCTGATAAATGTTGCCGACCGAGTCTTGGGTAAATGTGCCTGCCGTGATCCTTGCTTTACACCGGTAACAGAGAGGCTTGGCGAGCGTCAGCTTACGATCACGCGGCCTCGGCACCTACCCAGGCATTGCTGGCCTGCGTTACGCACCGCCTTGGCAGTTGACCCCGAACGCCGAACCATCACCGTTGCTCAATTGCGCGAGGTGATGGGGTACACACGACGCCCCTGGTACTTGTAGGCAATAGCTCACCCAGCCAAGCCATGCAATTGACAGTATTCAGCCCAGCTCAACCCCGCCATCTGCGCAACTTCCTTGTGCACTTCCAGGCGTTGGGCCTCGAAGGCTTCGGGGGTCTCGGCCGTCAACTTGAGGGTCAGCTCCCAGGCAAACAGGCCCTGGCGCTCAGCCTCGGCCTCGAAGGCTTCGTGCAGGCGTTCGGCACGATACTGCGCCTGGGTTTCACCCTTGGCCTGCGCGGCCAAGGGGTTGAGGGTATCGAGCTGCGTGGCCACATCCGGATGTTCGCTTAAGAACCGATCCAGGGCACGTTGGTGATTATCACCGGGTTCTGACAAGGGCTTGCTCCCGTTTAAGTGAATTGACTCAATGGGGTCATGCCCCTGGGTTTGCAATCAGGTAGCGCGCGATTGCCTCATACGCCGGCAACGTCACCCCGTCATTCGCGGCATTGGCCGCAACCGGGTGGGAGGCGAAGCGCACAATCACCATTTCGGCCGCCGGGTCGATGTAAATACTCTGGCCATGCACGCCACGGGCCATGAACGCGCCATCCGGGTTGTGAGAGTCACGCGGCAAAGGATGGGCTAACACTCGGTAACCGACAAGCATCAACGGGCAAAATCAATTCTAAATAATTACTGACGAGCCGGTAAAAACCTTTCGCGCAGGCTATCAGGGCGTGTAGCGTTAACCAGGGTTTTCGGGCTTGCCTACCATGGGCGCAGAGGCACAGAGCGATGGGCAGAGGAACAGAGGGACGGAGCATGGCGCAAACGCTGTTCAAACTTTTCCTCACGCAACGTCTGGCTGCCTTGGCCAGCACCGAATCGTTGCGTGCCATCCGTGAAGGCTTGTTGTGGATTTTGCCGTGCCTGCTGGTGTCGGCCGGGTTCCTGATCCTTTCCGAATGCGCCAGGGTGCTGGGGGTCGATCCGCAGGTGGTGGCCTTTCTGTCTGGGCTGCACAACCAAATCAGCTCAGTGATCCCGCTGCTGGTCGCTGCCTCGATTGGTTATATGTTGGCGATCCAGCACCGCCTGCCCCAATTGCCCGTCGCGTTTTTGTGCCTGGCCCATGTGGTGGTCGCCACGTTTGTGTTGCGTGATTACCCGCGCGCTTCGGCCACCTTTGTATTGTTTATCGCCATCGCCTCGCCGCTGCTCAATGTGCCGGCGATTGCCTGGCTGCATCGGTTTCGGTGGACGCGTCTGGTCAACGAGGACCTGGTCGGCCACAACCTGCGCGGCACCATCAATATGGTGGTGCCCGGCGCCATCACCGCCTTGTTGCTGGTGGTCATTCTGTCGTTGCTGCTGCAAATCCCTTATGTGGCGCAACTGCAAGGCCCGCAGGTGCTCGACGCCTTGCAAACGCCGTATGGCAGCGGCTTGTTTGTGACCTTGATGAATTCGCTGCTGTGGTTTTTCGGCATTCACGGTGTGTACGCCATGCAGCCGTTGTTCGATGTACTCGACCAGGCGGTGGTGCTTAACGGTGCGGCCTTGGCGGCCGGTGAACCGATCAAGTACCTGCTCAACAGTGGCTTGCTGGGCAGTTTCGCGTTTATCGGTGGCTCCGGCGGGGCGTTGTGCCTGCTGGTGGCGATCCTGCTGTGCTCTAAAAGCCAGTCCATGCGTTTGCTGGCGATGGCCAGTCTGCCGCTGTCGTTGTTCAACGTCAGCGAAGTGCTGTTGTTTGGGTTGCCGATCATCCTTAACCCGCGTCTGTTCATCCCGTTTTTGCTGGTGCCGGCGCTTAACACCATGGTGGCGTTGGCGGTGGTGCAACTGGGCTGGGTCTCACCGGCGGTGGCCAGTGTGCCGTTTACCGCGCCGGTGCTGCTCAATGCCTACCTCAGCACCCATGGCGATGTGGCGGCAGTGGTGCTGCAAGTCGCGCTATTGGGCCTCGGCACGCTGGTGTACGCGCCGTACGTACGCGCGATTCACCGCCAGTCCAGCGAGGGCGGCACGGTTTACCTTAAATCGCTGGACATGACCTTCCGTGGCCTCGAAGAGAAAGGCCGCCTGTTGGCGCTGGACGCGGTGTTGGCGTCGCACAAGATCCTGGCCCAACAGGCCGTGGCGCTGAGCCGCATCCAGCAGATCAGCGACTACGAGTTCTACCTCGAATTTCAACCGCAAATCTCTACCCGCACCGGCCTGTGCACGGGGTGCGAGGCCCTGATGCGCGCGCGGGACAGCCAGGGCACGGTGCATTCACCTTGGGAGTTCCTGCAGTGGTTGGCCCAGGCGCGGTTGATGCCGGACGTGGATGTGTGGGTGGCGTCCCAGGCGGTGCGCCAGTACCAAAAGTGGCGCAAGGGGGGCTTTGTTTTGCCGATGACCATCAATGTTTCCAGCGCCACGCTGACGGACGCTGCCTACGCGGATCGCCTGGTGGAGATCCTCGCCCAGGCCCATGGCCAGGTGTCGGTGGAAATCACCGAAGACGCGCTGGTCGGCGATGTCCAGGCCACGCGCCAGACCATCCAGAAACTCCAGGCCATTGGCGCCAAGGTGTATATCGACGACTTCGGCACCGGGTTTTCCGCCTTGAGTTATCTGCACCAGTTTCCGGTGGATTTCATCAAGATCGACCGCAGCTTCGTGGTGGCCCAGCGCGACCCCAAGGGCGCCCAGGTGCTCACCGGCATGCTGCGTTTCTGCGAGGCGCTGAACCTGGGCGTGGTGGTCGAAGGCGTAGAGACCGCCGAGCAGTTGGCGTTCTTGAATACCGGCACTGAGCTGTTCATTCAGGGCTGGTATTTCAGCAAGGCACTGCCCGGCGATCAGTTGCAGCGCTTTGTGCGCGAACGCGCGGCGGCTCAGGTTTAACCCGGCTGCGCCGCGTATTCGCGCTGGGTCTGTTCGATCTCTTCGACTAACCGATCGATCCCCGCCAAGCGCGCGCGGTTGTCGTGGTCCCAGGGGTGAAAGCCCGGTTTGAAGTAGTGCAGCCACGGCCGCAGCATGCGCGGGAACACGCCCTTGGGGCCGTACAGAAACTTGAGCATGCGCCAGAAGCCCTTCACGTGCCCGCCAGCCTTGCGGTCGGCAATCAGCAGGCGCAGGTGGAAATCCAGTACCACCAGCCAGAAGAATACGCTGGTGACGAGCATGGTGCCGGTGCGCAACAGGTAGCGCCCAGGCCCCGGCTTGATCACCGTGTTCCACACGTCAAACGCCACGGCTTTGTGTTCGGTTTCTTCCAGGGCGTGCCAGTGCCACATCTGCTGGTAGCCTTTGAGTGATTGGCCAAAACGCGAAGGGTCACTCAGCAGGATTTCCGCGAGCATCGCCGTGTAGTGCTCAAGCGCGATGGTGACCGCCAGGTTGAACGAGGGCGGCAGGTGTTTTTTCTGCAGGTCGAGGATGAATTTCAGGCGCCGGTCGAGGGTGTGCGCCGGCAGGCCCGCGGCTTGCAAATGATCGTTGTAGGCCACGTGTTCGCGGCTGTGCATGGCTTCCTGGCCGATAAACCCCTGGATCTCTTTTTTAAGCTCAGGGTCGTCGATGCGATCGCGGTAGTGGCGCACGCTGTCCATGAAAAACAGCTCGCCCTGGGGAAACAGCAGCGACAACGCGTTGAAGAAGTGCGTGATGAACGGGCCTTGTTCATGCCAGTCCTTGATGCGCTCGGCAGGCAAGGCAAAACGGATATCGCGACGGATGGGTAGCATCGTACGTGCTCCTGTTTAGAGACGAGGTTCGTCGTTGGTTTCAAACACCGGCGTGCGCTGTTTGGGCGCCATGCGCTTGCTGGCGAACACCACCAGGGCTTGATAAGCGGCGGGCAGGCAGCGGGCGAGCAGGTCGAGAAAATACGCATCGCGGCCGATCAGCACGCGGCGTTTGTTGTTGCGCACGCCTTGCAGGATGACCTTGGCGGCGTGGTCGGCGTCGGTGATGAAGAGCTTTTCGAAGTCGGCGCGGGCCTGTTGCTCGCTGTGGATCAGAAAGCCGGTCATGTTCGCGTCGATACGGCTGCTGCGGCAGATATCGGTGCGAATACCGCCGGGGTGCACGCAGGTGGCGGACACCCCGCAGCGTTGCAGGTCGAGTTCCTGGCGCAGGGATTCGGTAAAGCCGCGCACCGCAAATTTGGTCGCGTTGTAGCCGCTCATGCCAGGCTGGGCGAACAGGCCGAACACGCTGGAGGTGTTGATCACATGGCCGTCGCCGCTGGCTTTGAGGTGCGGCAAGAACGCCTTGGTGCCATGCACCACGCCCCAGAAATTGATGCCGACGATCCACTCGAGGTCGGCATAGTCCACGCCTTCGACGGTGCTCGACAGCGCCACGCCGGCGTTGTTGAAGATCAGGTTGACCTGGCCGTGATCCGCCACGCAGCGTGCCGCCCAATCCTGCATGGCCTGGCGGTCGGACACATCCAGCACCTGGGTGGTGATCGTTACCGGCGCCAGCGTCGAGGTCTTGATCAGCGCCAAGGTCTGTTCCAGCCCTTGGCTGTTCTTGTCCGCCAGGGCCAGGTGGCAACCTTCGCGGGCGAGCGCCAGTGCCAGTGCGCGACCCATGCCGGACGCCGCGCCGGTGATGGCCGCTACGCGGCCGTTGAATGACTTCATGACAGGCTGCCTTCTGCGGTGGAGTGGGGCGCCGGAACCGCGCGAGGTGTCGGCGCAGGCAGTGGGTGGGCGAGGTAGTCCTTGAGGGCGAAGTGCCGCGTGACCTGCTTGAAGCGCCAGGTCGAGCCGGGCCACAGGGTGGTGTTTTTGCCGGTGCGCGGGTCGAGGTACCAGCTCTGGCAACCGCCGGTGCTCCAGATGGTGCGCTTGAGCTTGGCTTGCAACTGCTGGTTGTAGGCCAGCTCCACGGCGGGTTTGACGTCCACGGTGGCGATGCGTTGGCGCTGCATGTGCTCAATGGCATCGAGGATGTAGGTGACTTGGGCTTCGATCATCAGAATCATCGAGTTATGCCCAAGGCCGGTGTTCGGCCCGACAATCAGGAACAGGTTCGGATAGCCCGGCACCGTGGTGCCTTTGTAGGCGTGGGCGCCATCGCGCCAGGCATCCATCAGGTCGATGCCGTCGCGGCCGATGATGCAATCGCGGGGCAGCGGGTCGGTGGCCTGGAACCCGGTGCCGAAAATCAGGCAGTCGGCCGGGTGCTTGATGCCGTCGGCGGTGATCACACCGTCAGCTTCGATGCGCAGCACCTTGTCGGTCACCACCTCGACATTGCTGCGTGACAACGCCGGGTAATAGTCATTGGAGATCAGCACGCGCTTACAGCCGATGGTGTAGTCCGGCGTCAGGGTTTTACGCAGGGAAGGGCGCGCCACTTGTTTGCGCAGGTGCCGCAGGGCGATTTTCTGCACCATCTTCATCAGCCGTGGGTGCAGGGCAAAGCCGACCACGCGGCCTTCCAGCGCCCAATAAAACGCCCCGCGCACCAGGCGCTGGGTGAAGGGCAGGTGCTTGAAGGCCCAGCGCTCAAGGCGCGAAATCTTGCGGTCGGGCTTGGGCATGATCCACGGCGGCGTGCGCTGGAACAGGTCCAGGTGCGCCACCTGCGGCGCGATCTGCGGTACGAACTGGATAGCGCTGGCGCCGGTGCCGATCACCGCCACGCGTTTGCCTTTCAATGAATAGTCATGATCCCAGTGCTGGGAGTGGAAGCTTTTGCCCTTGAAGCTGTCCAGCCCAGGAATATCCGGCAGCGCCGGGCGCGACAAGCCGCCCATGCCCGACACCAGCACCCGCGCGCTGACTTGGCGGCCATCGCTGAAGCTCAATTGCCAGCGTTGCTGCTGCTCATCAAACACTGCTCGTTGCAGGCCCATGCCGAAACGCAGGTAGGGCGCCAGCTCGAAACGCTGTGCGCATTGCTCCAGGTACGCGCGGATCTCTGCCTGGGGCGCGAACTGGCGGGTCCAGTCCGGGTTTGGTGCAAACGAAAACGAGTACACGTGGGACTGCACATCGCAAGCGCAACCCGGGTAATGGTTGTCGCGCCAGGTGCCGCCGAGGGTGGCGGCCTGTTCGGCGACAAAGAAGTCGGTGAGCCCGGCTTCCTTGAGTTTGATCGCCATGCACAGGCCGGCAAACCCTGAACCGATGATGGCGATGTCGATTGAGTCGCTGTGGGCATTCATGAGTTGTCCCTCTTGGGCATCAGATGTGCTCCTGTTTTTGTTTTGTCTTTTAGATAGAACACCATTGCAAAGGAAAAATGAATTAATTATTTTAAAAAAGATTTTAAATAATCTACCTGAAAATATCGCCTACGCTAGGACCTTGTTCCTCATGTGCGACTTGTCCGACGGACGAGCACGGGTTGCATGAAGTTTAGGTCCAAGGTGTGGACGATGGCTGAGGCCTTGATCAATACCGGTCGGGTCGCCAGCAGCAGGGAAGCAGAGGGCCGAGCTATGGCGGTTGAATGGGTTGTCGCTGCGGGCGTATTGGTGGGGGCGAGCGTGGTGTTATGGGGCTTCAGTGCCTGGATGACACGGCGCATAGAAGCCCGTGTGCCGATCAACGGGCGTTTTGTCGAGGTCGATGGCGAGCGCTTTCATTATGTAGAGGAAGGCAAGGGCCCGCCGCTGGTGATGATTCACGGGCTGATGGGCAGCAGTCGCAACTTGACGTATGCCTTGTCCGGCCAGTTGCGTGAGCATTTTCGGGTGATCACGCTGGATCGTCCGGGGTCGGGCTATTCCACGCGCCACAACGGCACGGCGGCAGACCTGCCGGGCCAGGCTCGGCAAATCGCTGCGTTTATCAAGACCCTGGACCTGGATAAACCGCTGGTGCTGGGGCATTCCCTCGGCGGGGCGCTTGCTTTAGCGCTGGCGCTTGACCATCCCCACGCGGTGTCCGGGTTGATCTTGGTGGCGCCGCTGACCCATCCCCAGCGCCTGCTGCCGCTGGTGTTCCTGTCCCTGGCGGTGCGCCCGGCGTGGTTGCGGCGCTGGGTGTCACACACGCTGACCATGCCCGTTGGCCTGCTTACCAAAGGTTCGGTCGTGAAGGGCGTGTTCGCCCCTGATGCCGCGCCGGCGGACTTCGCCACGCGCGGTGGCGGGTTGCTGGGTATGCGCCCAACCAACTTCTACGCCGCCTCCACCGAGATCAACACGGTCAACGATCACCTGCCGGACATGGTCAAGCGCTACCCGCAACTGACCCTGCCGATCGGCCTGATCTATGGCGCGCGCGACCAGGTGCTGGACTTCCAGAAGCACGGCCAGGCCCTGGCCAGCAAGGTGCCTGGGCTGAAGCTGCAGGTGGTGGAGGGCCGTGGGCATATGTTGCCGATCACCGCCACAGAGCGCGTGGTGGCGGTGGTGGAGCAGGTCGCCAAGCGCGTCAGGCCGGTAGAAAGTGCCACCGTGTTGCACCCGCCGTTTGCCCTGGCGAGTAAATAATTGTGCTACCCGACTCGCGGTTCAACGGCGTCGATGCCTGCTTTAGACACCTGACCAGATGGCTGAAAAAGAGACTGCCCGGTCACGTCAAAAAGCCTTCGAGAAACTAGTTGACGACCTAACGATTCCGCGCTATTTATTTAAAAAAATTATTTCAATGTGAAATTTGAAACGATTTTTGAAATGCCTAAGAGCGAATAAAATAATGAAAAAAACGCCTTTTATCGCATCTCCAATCTGTCTCGTTCGGAGGCTGCCATGAATAAACCCTTTATCGCATCTCCAATCTGTCTCGTTCGGAGGCTGCCATGAATCAGACTCTGGTAACTCCGACCGTCTGGGCCGACGGCAAACGTCACCTTTGGTGGCTGGGCATCATGCCCCTGGCAACCCCATTGCTTTCCGGCGCGCTGGCCATTACCACCGGCGTGCAGCAACTGTGGTGGGTTGGCGTACTGGTGATCTTTGGTTTCATCCCCTTGATCGACGGCCTGCTCGGCGAAGACGTCAGCAACCCACCCGAATCTGCCGTCAGCAACCTTGAATCGCAAAGCTATTACCGTTGGATCGTCTACACCGGCGTGCTGTTTGTGATCGCCTCCGTGGTGATCACCGGCTGGCTGGCTGCCGGCGGTATCGACTGGATCATCAACGGCGGCCTGCTCAACGCCACCGCCACCCTCGAACCATCCAGCTGGCTGGCCAAAACCGCCGCGTTTATGACCGCACGCACCGAGTTGCACGGCGAAATCACCTGGTTCACTTACCTGGGCATGGCGATGTCCACCGGTGCCGCCACCGGCATTGCGATCAACACCGCCCACGAGCTGGGGCACAAGCCCAAGGCGCTGGAAGTGTTCCTGGCCAAAGTTACGTTGGCGCCGACCTTCTACGGGCACTTCTACACCGAACACAACCGTGGCCACCACGTGCGCGTGGCCACGCCGGAAGACCCGGCCAGCTCGCGCCTGGGTGAAAGCTTCTGGGCGTTCCTGCCGCGCTCGGTGTGGTTCAGCGCCGTCTCGGCCTGGAACTTGGAGCGCGAACGCCTGCGCAAACTCGGCCTGCCGGCGTTGCACTGGAAGAACGCCGTGCTCAGCGCCTGGATGTACAGCGTGGTGTTGTGGGGCGCAATGATTGCCTGGTTGGGGGCGTCAGTGATTCCGTTCCTGATCATCCAGGGCATTTATGGGTTCTCGTTACTGGAAGTGGTCAACTACGTGGAGCACTACGGGCTTAAACGCCAGAAGTTGCCCAACGGCCGTTATGAGCGTTGCTCGCCACGGCACTCGTGGAACAGCAATCGGATCGTGACCAATATCTTTCTGTTCCAACTGCAGCGTCATTCCGATCACCATGCTAACCCCACCCGTAGTTATCAGTCGTTGCGCCACTTTGATGAGTCGCCGCAACTGCCTTATGGCTACGCGAGCATGATTGTCTGGGCCTATGTGCCGTACTTGTGGCGACGCCGCATGGACCATCGGGTACTCAATCATTACGCCGGTGATATCAGCCTGGCTAACCTTCAACCGTCACAACGTTTGAAGTACCTGGAGAAGTACAGCAACAGTGCCAGGCCGTTTTGATCTGAATTAAAACAGGATGGGCGTACTCGGGATCTGTGTATCGCGCAGGTTTTTATCGCCCAAGGTTTAGCGGTTTAGTTGCAAGAAAGTGGTTTGACCCGAACAACAATAATTTCAAGGGAAGGACGTACATTATGCAAAGCCCTGCCAAGTTCACCGCCCATGTCGTATTGGCCGCCCTGGGCCTGATTGTCTACCACCAGGCCCAGGCCGCGCGTATAGAGCCTGCCGGCAGCGCCTTTACGGCCCAGGGGCCGATCAGCTTTTCCAAGGGCGCGCTGATCAGCGCCGACTGCACCATCAAGGTGGCTGGCAAGGTCGCGGCCGATGGTTCATCGGTGAATGTCGATAAAGTTGAATTTGACGGCGGCCTTAAGTGCAGCCGCGTCGAAGCCATCAACTTGCCTTGGGTATTAGTTGCCAAGGATACCAAGAGCGGCTCCATGTCGAAGATCAGCGTGGATGTTCATGCCTTTGGCCTGGGCGGCAAGTGCGGCCCTTCAACCGCCGACGGTACTTGGGATAACGCCACCGGCAAGTTGGAAGCCGTCAATGTGCCGATTGGCGAAGACTGCACGATCAAGACAGTGTCGATCAAGATGCCGCCGACCTTCAAAGTGGTCGAATAAACGGTGCGGTAATTGAATTGAGATTTGGCTGGGAAGGGAAGTTCTGCAGTTTCACCGTGACCTCTCGATCATGGCCATTACCCCTGGCGAAATGACTCGCCATAACATGTGAGGAAAAACAATGAAAAGCTTGAAAACTCTCGTGTCGTTGACTGCTCTGACTGTTTGCATGGGTGCTGCTTCGCTGGCCAGCGCGGCTTCGATCAGCCCGGAAGGTCCTTTTACCACCACCGCAGGCTCCATCGTCGTGCAGTCACCGTCTTCATTCGGGGGCTCTGTGACGTGCGGTATTACCTTCAGCGGTAATGTGAGTGGCGGCGTTGCCACTATCAACAATGCCGCCCTGACCGGTGGTGGCCTCTGCTCGTTGCCAACCCTCAAAAGCATCCCGTCGCCAGGCTGGAAGCTGACCGCATTGTCGGGCACTACAGGCCAGGTGGAGAACGTGGGTTACACCATCAAAAAGTCCATCGTTATCCCAGCCACCGATTGCGGCCCTTCCACCATCAGTGTGGCCTGGAACGCTGCGACTCACACCCTCACCGCGGCTAACCAGGCGCTGAGCGGCGGCTGCAACATTGTATCGCTGACCACTACTGCCGCCGGTCTGACCGTTAACCCATAAAGGGCGCGCGTCGCAGGACAAAGGGTTGATCTCCCGATGAAAGGCCGGTGTCTCGCAAGAGGTGCCGGCTGACGTGGAAACCCGGCAATACCGGGAGCGCATAATAATAAGGAGTGCCGCATGATCACTAAGAAACAACAGGCTCAAACACTGCTGGGGCTGGCATTACTGGGGGGGCTGATGACGACAGCGCCCGTGCAGGCGGGTGGTTTCTCCACGCCGACTTACGGTGCCCCTGGGTGGGGGCGGGCGTTCGGCGGCGGTTCTCTGTTCAAGAACGACCCAAGTTCTGCTTACAACAACCCGGCGGCCATGGCATTTGTTGACCAAGCCGTGGTTCAACAGACCGTCGACTATGCGCGTGTGAAGATCAAATACAGCGGCCAGGCTTACGACTACGCCGGCAACCCAGTCTCCAATACCGCCGTGATGCCCGATGCCAGCTTTGATCCGAGTACGGCAGTCGTCAACAACAATGACGGTGGCCAGGGCGGTTTCACCGCCTGGTTGCCGACCGGTTTTCTGGTCATCCCGATGGGTGACCGTTTTGCATTCGGCCTCAGTCAGGTCGTGCCACAAGGGATGCGTACCACTTGGAATGAAAACTCCAAGTTTCGCGACTTCGCCGTCGACACCAAAATCGAAACCGTCGGCTTGACGGGGTCGTTATCGTTCAAAGTGCGTGACGACTTCTCCATCGGTGGTGGCATGATCGTCCAGCGTAGCCAAGGCTTCGTCAGCCAGAACATCGATCTGTTTTCGGCTGCGTCGGTCTCTCCCGGTTTGGGCAATGGGGCGTTTCCGTCGGGCGTCGGCAGCGCGCTGATGCGCGTCAAGGTCGATAACGTCTCCGTTGGCTGGTTTACTGGCGTTGTCTGGAAACCGACTGACCAAGACTCGTTGGGCCTTAACTACCACGCCAAAATCAAAAACAAGCTGACCGGTAAATACAACATCCGGGCTGATGCGTTGAACAACGGCTTGATGACCGACGACACCGTCTTCGGTACCGGTAAGACGCTGGTCGAAACGGCGTACCCTGGGCTGAAGTTGTACCCCAACGGCGCCAATGCCAGCACTCAGCTGGATATTCCGGCGACTGCCGCGATCGACTGGGTGCACCAGTTCAACGACCGTTGGACCTTGGGTCTCAGCGCCATGTGGACGCAATGGTCGTCCTTCAAGGACCTGACACTCAAGTCCGAGGGCTCGACGATCGTTGCCATTCCTTACAACTATCGGGATGCCTGGATGTACTCCGTGGGTGGCGATTTCAAGGCCACGGATGAGCTGACCCTGCGGGCCGGTGTGGCGTATGACCAAACCCCCACGCGCAACTCCACGCGTGACCCACGTATCCCGGACGGCGATCGTTACTTTGCCTCGCTGGGTGCGGGTTACGACATCAAGGCCATTCCGGGCTTGACGCTGGATGCCGCGTATTCGCACCAGTTTGTCGAGAAGGTCAACATCAAAACCCAAAACGTTGATCGTCTTGGTGGCGGTCGACTAGACGGTACGGCTGAGTCTTCAGGCGACATCGTCAGTCTGTCTGCTACCTACAAGTTCTAAAACCATTGCGGCCCGGGCACCCAGCGCATCTAGGTGCTCGCGGCTTAACCCCCTGATTGCTGTTCAAGCAGGCTGACGCGTTCAGCCCGTTATTGTTGCGCGAAAACATTAAATAAAAATTTCAAAACATAATTTGAATTTAGCTTTTCAAGTTTGTAGTGTGGTCTTGCGCCACCGCTCATTTCGAGTGACCTGCGCATCGGCCACGCCCTGAATCAAGTAGAGGTATCCCCATGGTTATCTGGTTATTGGTGGGCTTCGCAGCAGCGATTGCCCTGGCGTATCGACAAGCCGTCGCCGCCCTGTGGTTGGGCGCTGGCCTTATCTGGCTGGCGGCGGGTTACCTGTTCAACGTGGTGGCCGGGTTTGGCGCCACCGTCGCGGCGATACTGGTGGTGTTGCCCGCGTTGCTGCTGGCGATCAAGCCCCTGCGCCGCGCGTTGTTGACCAGCAAGGCCCTGGGCCTGTTTCGTACAATCATGCCGGCCATGTCCGACACCGAACGCGCCGCGATCGAATCCGGCACCGTGTGGTGGGATGCCGAGCTGTTCAGCGGCAAACCCAACTGGGACCGCCTGCTCAAGGCCGCACCGGCCAGCCTCAGCGCTGAAGAACAAGCCTTTCTCGACAACGAGGTCGAGACCCTCTGTGACATTGCCAACGACTGGGAAACCACCCAGGTCTGGCAGGACATGTCCCCCGAAGGCTGGCAATACACCAAGGACGCCGGGTTCCTTGGCATGATCATTCCCAAGCAGTACGGCGGCAAAGGCTTCTCCCACTATGCGCATTCGCAAGTGGTGATGAAACTGTCGACGCGCTGCTCGGCGGCGGCGATTTCGGTGATGGTGCCCAACTCCCTGGGCCCGGCTGAACTGCTGCTGCATTACGGCACTGATGCCCAGCGCAATTACTACCTGCCGCGCCTGGCGCGGGGTGAAGACATTCCCTGCTTTGCGCTGACCAGCCCCTATGCCGGTTCCGATGCCGGGGCGATTCCTGACCTGGGCATCGTCTGCAAAGGCGTGCACGAAGGCGAGGAAGTGCTGGGTTTCAAAGTGACTTGGGACAAGCGCTATATCACCCTTGGGCCCATCGCCACGGTGCTGGGCCTGGCGTTTCGTGCCGAAGACCCGGACGGTTTGCTCGGCAAGGCGGGCTCGCTGGGGATTACCTGCGCGTTGATTCCAACGTCCCACCCAGGTGTGAACAGCGGCCGTCGTCACTGGCCGCTGAACGCCGTGTTCCAGAACGGCCCGACCACCGGCAAGGATGTGTTTATTCCGCTGGAATGGGTCATCGGCGGCCGCGAACAGGTCGGCAATGGCTGGCGCATGTTGATGGAATGCCTGGCAGCCGGGCGGGCGATTTCCTTACCCTCGGCCAACGTCGGCCTGGGCAAAGTCGCGGTGCGCGGCACCACCGCCTACGCGGCGATGCGTAAACAGTTCGGCCTGCCCATCGGCAAGTTCGAAGGCGTGCAGGCGCCATTGGCGCGCATGGCCGGGCATTTGTATGCCTGCGATGCGGTGCGCAAGGTCTCGGTGGCGTCCCTGGATGCCGGCGAAAAACCCTCGGTGATCTCGGCCATCGCCAAATACCACGTCACCGAGCGCGCGCGGATCATCGTCAACGACGGCATGGACATCGTCGCCGGCAAGGGTATCTGCATGGGGCCGAATAACTTCCTGGCCCGCGCTTACCAGCAAAGCCCGATTGCGATCACCGTGGAGGGCGCGAACATCATGACCCGTTGCCTGATCATCTTTGGTCAGGGCCTGATCCGCTGCCATCCCTATGTGTTCCGCGAGATGGAAGCCGCGCGCAACCCGGACCGGCGCAAGGCGCTGGAGGCATTCGACAGCGCGATGTTCGGCCATGTGAGCTTTGTGCTGGCTAATACCGTACGCGCGGCGGTGCATTCGCTGACCGGCGGGCGGCTGCTTTCCGCACCGGCCAAGACCGACCCGGCGCTGGCGTCCTACTACCGCCAGGCCAATCGGCTGTCGGTGGTGCTGGCGTTGATCTCGGACGTGTCCATGGGCGTACTCGGCGGTGCGCTCAAGCGTAAGGAAAGTATCACCGGGCGCCTGGGGGATATTCTGTCGCAACTGTACATCCTGTCCTGCGTGCTCAAGCGCTTTGAGGATGACGGACGGCCCCAGGCAGACCTGCCGCTGGTGCACTGGTCGGCCCAAGACGCGCTGTTGCGTGCCCATGAAGCCCTGGCCGAAGTGCTCGATAACTACCCCTCCAAAGCCGCTGCAGTCGTGGTGCGCGGTTTGAGTTTCCCGTTCGGTATTCCACTGCGTAAACCCTCGGATCGCTTGCTGGCGCAAGTGGCGGATGTGGTGCAAACCCCAGGCGAAACCCGCGACCGGTTGCTGGCTAACTCCTACATCCCACGCCCGGAAATCGACAAGCTGGCTTACGGCGAATTGGGCTTGCGCTTGTTGCCGCAGGTAGAACTGATCGAAGCGCGGCTCAAGTCGGCGGTCAAGCAAGGCCTGATCGAACCGATGCCGATTTGCGCCACGGCCTTCACCGGCTGGCGCGTCAAAGCGCGGGCGCTGGACTTGATCAGTGACGAGGAAGATAGCTTGCTGGGGCGCTATGTGGAATACGCCGACCATGGCATTCAAGTCGACGACTTCCCGCAGGATTTCGGCTTGCTCGAAGCGTTGCAGCAGCGTCAGCAAGCGCTGGAGCCCAAGGCCAAACGCCGCACCCCCCAAGGCGAAAACGCCTCGGTGAACTAGGAGAAGCGCGGTCCACCTGTGGAGGCCGGCTTGCCTGCGATGGCATCACGGTGTCTGTATCGCAGGCAAGCCAGCTCCCACAGTTGATCGGGTTTACAAGGCAGGATTGTTTTGTGAGTGGGACCTTTTATGAGTGACAGCTACCTATCCTTCGTCAATTCCCCCTGGGGCCGGCGCTTGGCCCAGGCTATCGGCCTGCCGCAACCCTTGCCGTTGCAGCGTCATCGCAGCGGCCAGTCAGGTCTGGCCAACCCGGTGATCGTCGCCGGGGCAGGGCGGCTTGCCTCGCAGGTGCAACAGATTTTCGAGGCCACCGACACCGTCGCCGCCACCCCGGCGACCCTCAAGGCGCCGTCCACGGTCAAGGTGCAAGGCGCAGTGTTTGACGCCACGGGTGTGCTCGATTTACAGCAGCTCGATGAGCTGTACGTGTTTTTCCACGCCAACGCCAAACGCCTCGGCCACCACGGCCGCGTGGTGGTGCTCGGCACTGCGCCGGAACATTGCCAGGATTTGCCCCAGGCCATCGCCCAGCGTGCCCTTGAAGGCCTGGTGCGTTCGCTGGCCAAGGAGCTGCGCCGGGCGATCACCGCGCAATTGATCTACGTCGCGCCGGGTGCCGAACACGCCCTGGACAGCAGCTTGCGCTTCTTCCTGTCGCGCCGTTCGGCCTATGTGTCGGGGCAAGTGGTGCGCCTGGAAAAACCGGTGGACGGCGCTGTCGCCGTGAACTGGGACAAACCCTTCGCCGGTCGACGTGCGCTGGTGACGGGCGCTTCCCGTGGGATTGGTCTGGCCGTCGCCCAAGTGCTGGCCCGCGACGGCGCCCATGTGGTTTGCGTCGACGTGCCCCAAGCCCAGGAGGCGCTGCGCCAGGCCGCTGACAGTGTGAACGGCTCAGCCTTGGCGCTGGACATCACTGCCGCGGATGCCGCCGCGTTGTTGCAGGCGCATGTCAGCCAATACGGCGCCTTCGACGTGGTGGTGCACAACGCCGGGATCACCCGAGACAAAACCATCGCCAAGATGACCGAGGCGGCCTGGCGCAGTGTGCTGGCGGTCAACCTGCAAGCGCCGTTGCAGCTGAGCAATGCCTTGTTGCACAGCCAAGGGTTGAACCCGGGCGGGCGGATTGTGTGCGTGTCGTCGATCTCCGGCATTGCCGGCAACCTGGGGCAAAGCAACTACGCCACCTCCAAGGCCGGTGTGATTGGCCTGGTGCAGGGCCTGGCGCCGTTGGCGGCGCAGCAGCAAGTCACGGTGAATGCCGTGGCGCCCGGGTTTATCGAGACGCAGATGACCGCGAAAATTCCGCTGATGATTCGCGAGGCGGGGCGGCGCATGAACTCGATGTCCCAAGGCGGGCAACCGATTGATGTGGCCGAGACCATCGCCTGGCTGGCCCATCCGGCGTCCGGCGGGGTTAACGGCCAAGTCGTACGCGTGTGCGGCCAAAGCCTGCTGGGAGCCTGAGCCATGGACTACGTGACGCAGATCATCGACCCACCACCCTCACGCACCCAGCTGTTACTGGATGGTGTGCGCGCGCTGCGCAAACCCAAGCTCGACGGCGCGCCGTTGCTGCCCCAGGCACTGTTGGTGCGCGCGGCGGTGGAGCTGTCGGCCAGTGACATCGCCGCGTATGGCCGCGCCTGTGGTTTCCGGCGTGAGCAGGGCGTGCCGCTGTCCTATCCGCACGTGCTGGCGTTCCCGTTGCACCTGATGCTGCTGACGCGGCCAAGCTTTCCGTACCCGGCCAGCGGCATGGTGCATCTGGCCAATCGCATTCGTCAGCACCAGCGCTTGCACGAAGGCCAGGCGCTGCGCCTGGAGGTATTTTGCGAGCGTTGGGTCGCGCATCCCAAAGGCCAGGCGCTGAGTATCGCCACGCGGGCCTACAGCGCCGACGCGCTGGTGTGGGAGAGCGACAGCCTGTACCTGCGTCGCGCCGTGAAAAACCCGGTCGGTGAACCGTGGGATGACGTGCTGGGGTTGCAGGAAGACGGCCTGTTACGCACCCAACGCTGGGTGCTACCCGCCGACCTCGGCCGACGGTTTGCCAAGGTTTCGGGGGATTTCAACCCGATTCACACCTCGGTGATCGGCGCCAAAATATTCGGCTTTCGCCGTGCTATCGCCCACGGCATGTGGACCTTGGGCCGCGCATTGGCGGCCCAGCAACCGCCGGGTGGTCTGGATCAGGCGCAAGCGCATTGCGACTTCAAACTGCCGATCTTCCTGCCCGGCCAGGTCGCCCTGTGGAGTCGCCCGGCAACCGGCCCGCGCCGTGAGTTCGAAGTGCGCAACTTTGCCGGTGATAAACCGCATATGCGTGGGCTGTTTATTTGGAATGAGAGCCACCCATGAGTGATTACAGCTTCAACCCGGCCCCGACCCGCCGTGTGGCGATTATCGGCGGCAACCGTATTCCGTTTGCCCGTTCCAACAGTGTGTATGCCCATGACAGCAACCAGGACCTGCTGGTCGCCGCCTTGCAAGGCCTGGTCGAGCGCTACAACCTGCACGGCCAGCGCCTGGGCGAGTTTGCTGCGGGCGCGGTGATCAAGCATTCGCGGGATTTCAACTTGGCGCGTGAGTCGTTGTTGTCGACCACGCTGTCGCCAGAAACGCCTGCGTACGACGTGCAACAAGCCTGCGGCACGGGCCTGGAAGCGGCGTTGCTGGTGGCGAATAAAATCGCCCTGGGCCAGATCGAAGTGGGCATTGCCGGGGGGGCCGACACCACCTCCGATGCGCCCATCGGCATCAATGAATCCCTGCGCCACACCTTACTCTCGGCTAATCGCGCCAAAGGCCTTGGCGACACGTTGAAAGCGCTGCTGAAGGTGCGACCGGCGATGTTTTTCAAGCCGTTGCTGCCGCGCAATGGCGAGCCGCGCACCGGCTTGTCGATGGGTGAGCACTGCGAAGAAATGGCCAAGCGCTGGCAGATCAAACGCCTGGCCCAGGACGAGTTGACCCTGACCAGCCATCAGCGCCTGGATGCGGCCTACCAACGTGGCTTCTTTGACGATTTGATCAGCCCTTACCGTGGCCTGGTGCGCGACAACAACCTGCGCGCCGACGCCAGCCTGGAGAAGCTCGCCGGGCTGTCCCCGGCCTACGACCGCCAGAACGGCACCCTCACGGCGGGCAACTCCACGCCGCTGACCGATGGCGCCTCGGTGGTGCTGCTGGCCAGCGAAGAATGGGCGGCTGAACATGGCTGGCCAGTACTGGCCTACCTGCGCACTGGCGAGACGGCGGCGGTGAGTTTTGTCGACGGCGCCGAGGGCCTGTTGATGGCACCGGCCTATGCGGTGCCACGCATGCTCAAACGCGAAGGCCTGAGCTTTGCCGACTTCGATTTTTTTGAGATTCACGAAGCCTTCGCCGCTCAGGTGCTGTGCACCCTCAAGGCCTGGGAGGACGCCGATTATTGCCGCGAGCGTCTAGGCTTGGACGCACCGTTGGGCGCCATCGACCGCAGCAAGATGAACGTCAACGGCGGCTCGCTCGGCTGCGGTCATCCGTTCGCCGCCACCGGTGGCCGGCAACTGGCGGCGCTGGCCAAAACCATCCATGAGAACGGTGGCGGGCGCGGCTTGATTTCGATCTGCGCGGCGGGCGGGCTGGGCATTACTGCCATCGTCGAAAAGTAGCGTTACCCAAAACAATAACAAGGAGACTGCCATGAACGCTGTAAGCCTGGAACACGCCGAACGGATCTGGTTGAACGCTTACTTGCCCGGCGTGCCGGCAGACATTGAGGCGGGTATCGAGGCGTATCCGTCGTTGCGTGAGGTGTTCCTGGAACACCTGGAGAAGTTCCGCGAACGCGTCGCTTACGTCAGCATCGGTACCGAAATGACCTATGCCGACTGGCAGGTGCAAGGCATCGCGTTTGCCGCGTGGCTGCAGGGCCAGGGCGTGAAGAAAGGCGACCGTGTGGCGTTGATGATGCCCAACTGCTTGCAGTACCCGATCTGCCTGCTGGGCACGATCCTGGCCGGTGCGGTGGTGGTCAACGTCAACCCGCTGTACACCGCCCATGAGCTCAAGCATTTGCTCAAGGACAGCGGCGCCGAAACGGTGGTGATCTTCGAAAACTTCGCCCACACCCTCGAAAAGGTTGTGGCCGGCAGCAGCGTCAAGCGCGTGGTGGTGGCGGCCATCGGCGACTTACTCGGCACCTTGAAGGGCGCGGCGATGAACTTCATCCTGCGCAGCGTGCAAAAGCAGGTGCCCACATTCAACCTGCCCGGCGCCGTGCGCTTCAACAAGGTGCTGAAACAGGGGCGGGCGCTTAATCACCTCCCGGTGGCGATGAACCTCGATGAGCTGGCCTTCTTGCAATACACCGGCGGCACCACGGGGGACGCCAAGGGCGTGATGCTCAGCCACCGCAATATCATCGCCAACCTGTTGCAGGCCAAGGCCTGGGTCGGTGACCAGTTGGACCAGGACACGCAAGAAACCAACGTCACCTTGTTGCCGCTGTACCACATCTTTTCCCTGACGGTGAACTGCCTGATGTTCATGTGCCTGGGCGGGCGCAACATCCTAATCGCCAACCCGCGCGACGTGAAGCGCGTGCAGATGATCCTGCGCAAAGAGCGTTTCAACGGGATTGCCGGGGTCAACACCTTGTTTAATGGCTTGCTGGAAAACAAGGAATTCTGCGCGCGGGACTTCTCCGACCTGCGCATGGTGATTGCCGGCGGCATGGCCACGCACACGGCGGTGGCCAAGCGTTGGAAGGAGGTGACAGGGCTGCCGATCATCGAGGGCTACGGGCTGACCGAATGCTCGCCGGTGGTGAGCATCAGCCCCATCGACATCTCACGCATGCGCGAGATGGAGTTTACCGGCAGCATTGGCGTGCCATTGCCGTCGACCTGGGTGCGCTTTATGCGCGAGGACGGCGAGTTGGCCGGCATCGGTGAGCAGGGCGAACTGCAAGTGCGTGGGCCGCAGGTGATGCAGGGTTACTGGAAGCGCCCGAAGGAAACCGCCGAGGTGCTGGATGCCGAGGGCTGGTTGTCGACCGGGGATATCGGCGTAATGGATGAGCGCGGCTATATCCGCCTGGTCGACCGCAAGAAAGACATGATCCTGGTCTCGGGCTTCAACGTGTACCCCAATGAAATCGAAGACGTGGTGGCCTTGCACCCAGGCGTGAGTGAAGTGGCGGCCATCGGCGTGGAAGACGCTGTGACCGGGGAAAAAGTGAAAATCATCGTCGTGCGCAAAGACCCGAACCTGACCCAGGAACAGATCCTCGCTCACTGCCGGGAATACCTGACAGGGTACAAAGTGCCGCGGTATGTGGAATTTCGCACCACCGAACTGCCCAAGACCACCGTCGGCAAAGTACTGCCCGCCCAAGCGCGAAGATTAAATGTGGGAGCGGGCTTGCCCGCGATGACCATGGGTATCTACGCAACTTTTTGTGTTGCGCTAAGTTTTTGACCGGGTTTTTAGGTAGATATGAGTACATATCCGTTGCTGCGGTAACGGCTGTATTGGTTCCGCCCTTACGGCGGGTCACTTTTGGAAAAGAGCCCCAAAAGTAACCAAAAGGGCTCTTGCCCCACCACTCGGTGCCTCGCCTAGGCTCGGCATGCCCTCACTCCGGCTTGAATCCGTGGGCCGCCGCCATGGGCCATCCTTGGCCCATCGCGGCTAACCCGGCGTCCTGCCGGGTTACCCACGGATTCAAGCCTGCGTTCGGCCATCGTGGTTAACGGGGCGCCTCAGATCAAGATCAAGATCAAGATCAAAAGCAAGAGCACGGCGGCCTAGTAGCCGACCTGAGTGGTTGAAGCAAAAGCAGGGCAAAAGCACAGCAGAAGCAGATCTGCTTTTCTGTGGGAGCTGGCTTGCCTGCGATGCAGGCACCTCGGTGTATCAGGCATAACCAGTTGATGCCATCGCAGGCAAGCCAGCTCCCACATTGGATTGAGTTCAGTTTCAAATATCAGGTCGGCTGTCAGGCGCGGGGGCCATCGTGGTTAACGGGGCGCCTCAGATCAAGATCAAGATCAAAAGCACGGCGGCCTAGTAGCCGACCTGAGTGGTTGAAGCAAAAGCACAGCAGAAACACAGAGCCGTGGGAGCTGGCTCCTGCGACACTGAAGTGCGCCCCAGAAGTTGGACACTCGTCCAACTCCTGAGGCTTTTCATGAGCAAATACACGACGCAGTTCAAGCTTTCCGCCATTACCACTTTCCTTGAGCAGGGCCGAGGCTTTCGCCGCATAGCCGCTCAATTCCAAGACGTGTGCTCTTCCGAAAGCAAAAGCAGGGCAAAAGCACAGCAGAAGCACAGCAGAAGCAGATCTGCTTTTCTGTGGGAGCTGGCTTGCCTGCGATGCAGACACCTCGGTGTATCAGGCATAACCAGTTGATGCCATCGCAGGCAAGCCAGCTCCCACAGGATGACCATTTTTGTTTCGGTCGATGGAGTACATAGCCGCGTTCGGCCATCGTGGTTAACGGGGCGCCTCAGATCAAGATCAAGATCAAGATCAAAAGCAAGAGCACGGCGGCCTAGTAGCCGACCTGAGTGGTAGAAGCAAAAGCAGGGCAGAAGCAGAGCAGAAGCAGAGCACCACCCTATCTAGCTGATGTAATGAGATCCCAATGTGGGAGCGGGCTTGCTCGCGAAGCGGTGGGTCAGTTACACATGAGCTGACTGACCCACCGCCTTCGCGAGCAAGCCCGCTCCCACAATTTTGACCGAGTTTGCTGCCAGCACCGCAGTGCTCTGCTTTTCTGTGGGAGCTGGCTTGCCTGCGATGCATCAGGCGGTTGGATTCACCAGGTTTTTCGGCCGTTCACCCGCCAGCGCCGCCAGCAGGTTGTCCACCGCACACTTGGCCATCGCCTCACGCGTTTCATGGGTCGCCGAGCCGATGTGTGGTGTGGCCACCACGTTGTTCAAGCGCAGTAATGGCGAGTCGTGGTTCAACGGTTCACGCTCAAACACATCCAGGCCCGCCGCCCGAATCGTACGTTGCAGCAACGCTTGGACCAGTGCGGCCTCGTCCACCACTTTGCCACGCGAGATATTGATAAAGATCGTCTCTGGGCCCATCAGCGCAAACTCTTCAGCGCCGATCAGCTTTTCGGTTTCGGCGGTCAGCGGCAAGGTCAGGCAGACAAAGTCGGCTTCCTTGAGCAAGGCCACCAAACTGCGGTACTGCGCGCCGAAGCGTTCTTCCACCAACGGTTTGGGCGAGTGGCTGTGGTAGATCACCGGCATGCCAAAACCAAAATGCCCGCGTTGAGCCAGGGCTTCGCCGATGCGGCCCATGCCGATAATGCCCAGGGTCTTGCCGTGTACGTCGCTGCCGAAATGCGCGGGGCCGATGTTCTTGTTCCATTGGCCGGCGCGGACCATGTCGGCCAGTTCGACCACACGGCGCGCGGTCGCCAGGATCAGCGCGAAACCGGTATCGGCAGTGGTTTCGGTGAGCACATCCGGGGTGTTGCTGAGCAGGATGCCACGTTGGGTGAGGTAGTCGATGTCGTAGTTGTCGACACCCACCGAGACGCTGGCGACTGCTTCAAGCTTGGGCGCCAGGTCGAGCAACTGGGCGTCCAGGCGCAGGCTGGCACCCAGCAGGCCCTGGGCACGGGGTAAGGCGTCGCGCAGTTTGGCCAGGCCCGGTTCGTCCAGCGCGTCGATCAGCGTGACGTCGGCGTGCTCGTGCAGCCGGGCCATCAAGGGCGCGGAGAGTTTTTTATATAAAACGACAGATTTTTTCATCAGGTTTTCACCTTCAATCCAAGAGTGGGCATCGGCACGCGTACACGGTCGCTGGCGCCGGGCTTGAGGAAAATCGTCAGCACCACGGCCAGCATCAGCGCACCGCTCATCAGCAGGTACGAGGCGCCAGGCGAACCGGTGCTGCTATTGAGGTAACCCACCAGGTAGGAGCCGCCGAAAGAGCCGAGCGCGCCCATGCTGTTGATCAGTGCCATGGCGCCACCGGCAACGTTGGCCGGCAGAATTTCCGGGACGATGGCGAAGAACGGCCCGTAAGGCGCATACATGCAGGCCCCGGCAATCACCAGCAGGGTGTAGGACCACCAGAAATGCTCAGCGCCGAGTGCGTAGGACGCATAAAACGCGATGGACGCAATCAACAACGGCGGCCACACAAAACGTTTACGTTTTTGCAGCTTGTCCGAGCCCCACGACACCACGAGCATGCCGATCACCGCTGCCAGGTACGGCAGCGCCGACAGCCAGCCGGCTTCGACCATGTCCATCTGCAAACCGGCCTTGAGGATCGACGGCAGCCACAGCACAAAGCCGTACACGCCGATGCTCCAGCAGAAAAACTGCAGCGCCAGGACGATCACCTTGGGCGAGCGAAACGCCTCGGCGTAGTTCTTCACCGCCTTGATCCCGACTTGTTCGGCGGCCAGGGCGCTTTCCAGGTCTTTTTTGTGTTGCTCACTCAGCCACTTGGCGTCGGCGGGTTTTTCATCCGCCAGCTTCCACCAGATAAACGCCCAGATCACCGCCGGCAAACCTTCGATGATAAACATCCAACGCCAGCTGAAATGCTGCACCAGATAGCCCGAGACCACCGACATCCACAGCATGGTCACCGGGTTGCCGAGGATCAGGAAGGTGTTGGCGCGCGAGCGTTCCGCACGCGTAAACCAATGGCACAGGTAAACCAGCATCGCCGGCATCACGGCGGCTTCGACCACCCCGAGCATGAAGCGTATGGCGATCAACATGTAGGCGTTGGACACCACGCCGGTCAGGGTGGCGAGGCCGCCCCAGAGGATCAGGCTGACGAAAATCAGTTTTTTAACGCTGCGCTTTTGCGCGTAGATCGCCCCCGGCACCTGGAAGAAAAAGTAGCCGAGGAAGAACAGCGCGCCCAGCAGCGAGGACATGCCGGGGGTGATCATCAGGTCTTCGGCCATCCCGGAGGCGGCGGCGAAGCCGTAGTTGGCGCGGTCCAGGTACGCCAGGCTGTAGGTGATAAACACGATGGGCATGATGTACCACCAGCGGCGGGTGGCGAGTTTCAAGGTATCCATGGGGTTGCTCCTGAGCTTGTTGTAGTTGTGGCAACAGGGTGTGGGTCATGCAACGGATCGGGCAGGTAACTCCAAACGGGTCGGCAAGCCTTCCATATCGCCCCGGCTCTGCACGGCGCGGCTGCCGATCCAGTTGCCGCGCTTTACCGCGTCGGGGAAGCTGAGGTTCTCCAGCAGGGCGCTGATCATGCCGACGGCAAAGCCATCGCCGGCGCCGACGGTGTCGACGACTTTTTCCACCGGCACGGCGGCGACAAAGCCTTGGTCCATTTGGGTGCGGTAATAGGCGCCATCCGGCCCAAGCTTGATCGCCACGGCTTCGGCGCCTTGGTCGAGATAGAACGCGGCGATGTCGGCCGGGTCGTCGAAACCGGTGAGCAAGCGGCCTTCGCTCAAGCCTGGCAGTACCCAATCAGCCAGCGCGGCAAGGGCGTTGATTGCGCCGATCATTTGCGCTTGGCTGGCCCATAGCGACGGGCGCAGGTTCGGGTCGAACGACACACTGCGCCCGGCCTTGCGCATTTGCGTCATCAATTCCACCGACAGCTCGCGGGTCGCCTCAGACAAGGCCGGCGGTATGCCGGTGGCATGCAGGTGCCGCGCCTGTAACAGCGCGGGGCTGATGGCGGCGATGGACAAGTGGCTGGCGGCCGAACCTTTGCGGAAGTATTCGACCTGAGGGTCTGCGCCGGCTTCTTCGCAGGACTTGAACTGAAAGCCGGTGGGGTGCTGCGGGTCCACCGCCACATGCTGGCAATCCAAGCCTTCTTTTTTCAGCGTGTCGACCACAAAACGCCCGAGCGAATCATCCCCGACGCGGCTTAGCCAGGCCACGTTGAAGCCCAGGCGCGACAGGCCGATGGCGACGTTGCTGTCGGCGCCGGCAATACGTTTGTGGAACTGGGCCACCTGGGCCAAATCGCCGGTCTGCTCGGCGACAAACATCGCCATGGTTTCACCAAACGACAGGATATCGATCTCAGACATGGGCATTTTCCGCACGGGGTTGGCCAAGGACGGCGAGGGCGGCGACCTGCTGCGCGGTGACCTCCACCAGGTCATCGCCTTGCAACGGGAATTCCACGGCCCGGGTAATACCTTGAGTCATATGTTTGAGCAGTTGTTCCCACAGATGCAGGTCGGTGGCGCCGGGCGGCAGGGCCACCAGCTTGCCGTCCTGGCGGCGGGCCACGGCCTTGCAATGCAGGTAATCCACATGCCGGCCGAGCAGGCGTGCGGCGGTGAGGGCGGATTGGTCCTGCCACTGCCAGTTGCCGATGTCGAACGTCATTTTCACGGGCAGGCCAAGGCGCTCGACCTCAGTGAAGAACCGCTGCATCGGCTCGATACGCCCACCCTGCAGGGTCTGGTCGTTTTCCACCAGCAACTGAACGGGGTGGCGGTTGAGCAGGGCGTGCAGGCTTTGCAGGTCGTTGGTGTCGGTGAAGTAACCGAGGGAGACTTTCAGCCAGCGCGCGCCAAATGCCTGGGCGCGGTCGAGGGTGGCATTCAGCTCGGCGTTGGGCTGGGCGCGGCCGGCGACCCACAGTTCCAGCGGCGAGGAGAACACGCATTCCAGGCCATGCGCGGCGGCGGCCTGGGCCAGAGCGGCAGGGTGTTCGCGGGTCAGCAGTTCTTCGCGCCATTCGATGCGCTGGGCGCCGGCGGCGCTCAGCAACTCGACGAAACTCAGTTGGCCCTGCTGGCGTACCAGGTCAGCGCCGTAGCTGGAAAGGCTGATGGAGACGGGGTATTTATGCATTGTTATGTACCTCTGAAACCGGTTTCATTTTTCTACGCAAAACAAGTGTGGGAGCTGGCTTGCCTGCGATGACGGTGTGTCAGGCGATTACTGCTTCGTCTGACGAACCGTCATCGCAGGCAAGCCAGCTCCCACAAGGGATTGTGTGGAGCCACGGATGATTAATTCCGGCAAAAAATCCAGGGTGCGCGTCGGCGCGTCATCGCCGCGCAGGCGTTGGAGCAGGCAGTCGAAGGCACTGGCGCCAATCGCTTCAGTGGGCTGGGCGAGGGCGGTGATGCCGTTGCCCACCAATGGGTACCAGTCCAGGTCATCCAGGGCGATCAGGCCCACATCGTCAAACAGGTTACAGCCCAGGGCCTTGAGCGCACGGGTACAGGCCAGCGCGGCAATGCCGTTGGCGCAGAACAACGCCTTCGGGCCGGGCTTGGCAACAAAGGCCTGCAAACGGCTTTCCAGTTCGCCATCCAGTTCCAGCACTGCGCCAGTCAGTTCGGGGCGGCTGGCGATCTCGGCCGTGAAACTGGTCTGGCGCTCCAGGCGCGAGCTGGTGCCGTCGGCGGCTTCGCTCACCAGCAACACATCGCGATAACCCTGCTGTTGCAGATGCTCCACAGCGATGCGCACGGCGGCGGGGTTATCCAGCCCGACCAGGTCGCTGTGCAGCGGCTCGACCTTGCGGTCCACCAGCACCAGCGGCATTTCCTGCTGCAGTTCGAGCAATTGGTCGAGGTGATGGCCGAGGGTGTTCACAATCAACCCTTCGATGTTGTACGAGCGCAGCGCCGCCAAGTGTTGGCGTTCCTGTTCGTCATCGCGGTCGGTGTTGCACACCACCAAGCTATAGCCATGCCGGCGGCAGGCGGTCTCGACGCCGTGCATCACGGCAATGGAATAGGGGTTGCGGATATCGGCGACCAGCATGCCGATCAGGCGTGTGCGCCCTCGTTTCAAACCGCGGGCCATTTGGTTGGGGCGGTAGCCGAGGTCGCTGATGGCTTGCTCGATGCGCAGGGCAATGGCGTCGGAGAGCAGGGCGCGGTCATCACCGATAAAGCGCGAAACGCTGGCCTTGGACACGCCGGCGCGCTCGGCGACGTCAAGCATGGTCACGCGGCTGCGCTGGGCGGCGGAAAATGGAGTCACGGTGGCGGGCCTTTCTTATTGGATTTAGTCGTTTGATTGCCAGCATTCGGCAGTCTGAAACCGGTTTCATAGAATGCCAGGCAGCCCGTTTCGTCAAGAACTATTTAAAAAAGGTCACGGCACCAGGCGTGAGAAAACCGACGAACGGATAGGGCTACCTGTTAGTTATGACAGTATCCGGCCAAAGGCTTTAGGCGTCCCAGCCTGCATGCCGAAGGCACTCACATGAAAGGCAAGGCCTATGACCAGCCTTGGGGCGCTACTGTAGGCGTGCAGTGGGCTTTCTAAGCAGTTCACGCAGTTAAAAATGGGAAGCCTCGGCTTCCCATTTTTTTGCCTGCCAGATCTGTACGCCGGCCTAGCTGAACAACCCTGCGGCAATGTTGATCGAGAAACCCAGAATTGCGGTATTGAACAGGAACCCGATCAACGACTGGCCCAGCACGACTTTGCGCAAACTGCGCGTGGCCACCCCCACATCCGCCGTTTGCACCGCCACGCCGATGGTGAACGAGAAGTACAGAAAGTCCCAATAGTTGGGGTTGCGCAAGCCTTCGGCAAAGCGCAGCGCTGGCTCGTCACCTTCCCAGGTATAAAAAAGCCGCGCGTAGTGCACGCTGAAAATCACCCCCGTCAGCAACCATGAACCGATCACGGTCATGCCGGTAAAACCGTAATGCAGCAGGCGCGCCGTACTGTCCAGGTCCTTGCTGCCTACCAGGTTGACCGTGATGGTCGCCAGGCTCGCAATCGCTGCGATGCACACCATAAACAGCACCAGGCCTGCGTTTTCATCCTCGACTTCGGCGATGCGTTTTACGTCGTCGGCGCGGGCGCGGGTCGCCAGCCACACCATCAGCAGCAGGTAGGTCCACACCCCGGCGTTCCAGCCGATGAGGACCTTGCTGATCAGCGTATCGGCAGGCGCCAGAATGCCCACGGCAAGGCCGAGCACGGCGGCGGATGAGAGGCGAGGGTGGGTGCGGGCAAGGAAGGCCATAGGTGCTCACAACAGAGGATGTTGTGAGCACCATAGCGCCCGCTTAGGGTTTCTTGCGCACCAGCTTCATGACCACCACAAAGAACACCGGCACAAACACCACCGCCAGTGTGGCGGTGATCATCCCGCCGATCACCCCGGTACCATCGCCTGCTGGCTGGCCGAGCTGGCACCGGTGGCAATGCCAAGGCACCACGCCAGGATAACGCCAGAGTCATAATCGGCCGCACGCGCGCGCGGCTTAGGTGGCGTCGACAGGTCTGCCCTGTCTAAGCTTGGCAAACTCGATGATCAAATCGCGTTTTCGCCGACACCATGATGGTGATCAACCACCTTGAAGAAACGTCTTGGCATCCGCAGTCACGCCACACGGCCCGAGACGCCCAGGGCACACCAGCAACGACGTCGGGATCGACCAGCTTCTACAGCGCCGCCAGCACAGAACACATCAGCAGCGACAGGCCCAACAGCAACGGTGCCTGGGAGCCGGACAAGCGTTCCTGCAGCGACAACCCGGTCCATTCCTGCCCCAGGCCCGCTGGCAGTTGGCTGACCAGACGCTGGATCTCCTCCATGGCCTCACCCGTACTGTGCCCCGGCGCCGCCTCGCCGCTGATGGCGATGGCGGGGTAGCCGTTGTAGCGCGTCAACTGCGCCGGGCCCTGGGTCCATTTGGCTTCGACAAACGCCGACAGCGGCACCATTTTCCCGGCATTGTTGCGCACGTTGATCTTCATCAAATCCGCCACCTGGCTGCGCTGGTCGCCTTCAGCTTGTACCACCACCCGCTGCATGCGGCCCTGGTTGGGGAAGTCGTTGACATACGCAGAACCAATGGCCGAGGACAGCACATTGCCTACATCGGCAAACGACACGCCCAGCGCGTTGGCCTGCTTGCGGTCGACTTCCAGCTGCACTTGCGGCGCCTCGGCCAGGGCGCTTTCGCGCACGTTGGCCAGGATCGGGCTTTTTTCGGCGGCGGCTAGCAACTCGGTACGCGCAGTCATCAACGCGGCATGGCCGACCCCAGCACGGTCCTGCAGGCGGAATTCGAAGCCGCTGGACGTGCCCAGGCCGTCTACCGGCGGCGGCAGGATCGCGTAGGCAATCGCATCCTTGAGTTCGCTGAAGGCTTCGTTGGCGCGGTCGGCAATCGATGCGGCGGAGTCATCGCTGCTGCGTTCCGACCAATCCTTCAACGTGGTAAACGCCAACGCCGCGTTCTGCCCGGAACCAGAGAAACTGAAGCCCATGATCATGGTGGTGTCACCCACCCCGGGCTCCTCGGCGTTATGCGCCTCGATCTGCTCGGCCACCTGCACCGTGCGGTTCTTGCTTGCACCCGGCGGCAGTTGGATATCGGTGATGGTGTAACCCTGGTCTTCCACCGGCAGGAACGAGGAGGGCAGGCGGCTGAACATCCAACCCAGGCCCACCAGCAGCACCAGATAGATCAACAGGTAACGCCCGCTGCGCTTGAGGGCATAGGCCACCCAGCCTTCGTAGCGGTCAGTGAGGCGTTCAAAGCGTGTGTTGAACCAGCCGAAGAAACCGCCCTTGGCATGGTGCTCGCCCTTGGCAATCGGTTTGAGCAAGGTGGCGCACAGGGCCGGGGTCAAGGTCAGGGCGAGGAACGCCGAGAACAGGATCGAGGTGGCCATCGACAGCGAGAACTGCTGGTAGATCACTCCCACCGAACCCGGCATGAACGCCATCGGCAGAAACACCGCCACCAGCACCAGGGTAATACCGACGATGGCACCGGTAATCTGGCCCATGGCCTTCTTCGTCGCGTCCTTGGGCGACAGGCCCTCGGTGACCATGATGCGCTCGACGTTTTCCACCACCACATGCGTCGTCCACCAGATCCGATGGACACCATGCCGAACATGGTCAGCACTTGATGAGAACCCCAGCACGCATGGCAAGGTGCCCATCAGGCACGGCACACCAAGTGGATCAAGTGTAGCGAGTTTTGAGGAACAGACATCACGCAAACACCAGCCCATGCTCGAGCAAGGTGTAACCACTTGGTGATCGAGACTTTGACGAAGGCGAGGTGTCGTAGATTGTATCAGTGCCGGAAGTAGCGCGACAGCTCGTCCATCTTCGCCCGCACCAGGGTGGCGGTGTTCAACGCGTTGGCCCCCGGCGCAAGTTGCACACTGACGGCGGTGGACGGCTTACCGTTCAGGCGCGTGGAGAACTGGTACTCCTGGCTGCCGATTTCCACCCGTGCCACATCGCCGACGCGCACGGTGGAGCCGTCCGGGTTGGCCTTGAGCACGATGTCGGCGAATTCCGCCGGGGTCGACAGTTGGCCCTTGACCAGGATCGCAGCGGTGATTTCCTGGGTTTTGGTGCCTGGCAAATCACCAATGCTGCCTGCCGAAACCTGGGCGTTCTGCGCGCTGATCGCGGCGTTGACGTCAGCCGGCGTGAGGTTGAAGCCAATCAGTTTCTGCGGGTCTATCCAGATACGCATGGCGCGCTCGGCGCCATACAACTGCGCCTTGCCCACACCGTCCAGGCGCTTGAGCTCGTTCATCACGTTGCGCGCCAGGTAATCGCTGAGCGCTACGGCATCGAGCTTGCCGTCGGTGGAGGTGAGGGTGACCAGCAGCAGGAAGCCGGCGGACACCTTCTCCACCTGTAAGCCTTGCTGGGTCACCGCCTGCGGCAGGCGCGGCTCTACCGCTTTGAGGCGGTTCTGCACATCGACCTGGGCCATTTCCGGGTTGGTGCCCGGCTGGAACGTCGCGGTAATGGTGGCCGAACCCAGGCTGCTCTGGGATTCGAAATACAGCAGGTGGTCGGCGCCGTTGAGTTCTTGCTCGATCAGGCTGACCACGCTTTCGTCCAGCGTCTGGGCCGAGGCGCCCGGGTACACCGCGTAGATTTCCACCTTCGGCGGGGCGACGTCGGGGTACTGGGCCACCGGCAGCTGCGGGATGGCGAGCGCGCCGGCCAGCAGGATAAACAGGGCGACCACCCAGGCAAAGATTGGGCGATCAATAAAGAACTGCGGCATGGCGGGTTATTCCTTGACTGGCTGGCCGGAGGCTGGACTGTTATCCACCTCGACTTTTTCACCGGGGCGCGCGTGTTGCATGCCTTCGACGACGATGCGGTCACCGGGCTTGAGGCCGCTGCTGACGATCCAGCGATCCTCAATCACCGCACCCAGCTCCACCGGTTGCAGGCTCACGGTGTGTTCGGCGTCTAACAGCAGCACCATCGGGATACCGGCGCTGTCGCGGGTGATGGCGCGTTGCGGCACGCTGATGCCTTGTTTATCCACGGCCTGTCCAGGCGTACGCGCACAAAGCTGCCGGGCACATCGAGGTCGGGTTGGGAATTCGCTGCGCAGGATGATTGCCGGTGCCGGGGTCACGCGATTTCGGCAAACAGCAACTTGCCCGGCAGCGGGTACAGGCTGCCGTCGTCCTCGATCAGCGTGGCCTTGGCCTGGTCCTGGCCGACCTGTTTCAAGCTGCCGGCCCGGAAGGCGCGGCGCAGGTCGTTGAGTTCGCGGGTGGACTGGGTGAGGTCAGCGTGAATCGGGTCCAGTTGCTGGATGATTGCCAGCGGCGTGGCCTCGTTCTGGCCGACCAGCGCGCCCTCGGTCACTAACGCCCGGCCGATACGCCCGGAAATCGGCGCGGTCACGGTGGCGTAGCCCAGGTTGAGCTTGGCGCGCTCGACGGCGGCTTTGTTCGCGGCCACCTCAGCATTGGTCTGGCGCACGGCGGCGCGGGCGTTGTCGTAGTCCTGGCCGCTGATGGCGTTGCCTTCGACCAACTGGCTGTAACGCTGCTCTTGCAGGCGTGCCTGGAAGGCGTTGGCCTGGGCCTTGCTCAGGTTGGCCTGGGCGCTGTCGAGGTCGGCTTTGAATGGCGCCGGGTCGATACGAAACAGCACGTCGCCCTGTTTCACGTCGTGGCCTTCCTTGAACACGCGCTGCATCACTACGCCTGCGACCCGTGCGCGCACTTCGGCAATGCGCGGCGCGGCGATACGCCCGCTCAGTTCGCTGGTGATGGAGAGGGGCTTGGCCTCAAGGGTTTCGATGCGGACCTTGGCCAGGGGCGTTTCCGGCGCTTCGTCCGCCGATGGGCCACACGCGCTGAGGGCGAGTGTCAGTGCCAGCAGGCAAAACGGCGCAAACAGATTCTTCGACATGCTCATATCCCAATATTGACTGGCGCATCCTAAAGACACCTGCGTCGTGGTGCTGTGAAGCTGTGTAGCTCGTCTGTGAAGAAATGTAAGGTGCGACCCACAGTCGCCTGAGGGCGTATATCCTTGCACAATCCTGCACAGCATTATCTGGAAACACCATGCCCAATATCCTCCTGGTGGAAGACGACGCCGCACTCTCCGAGCTGATTGCCAGCTACCTGGAACGCAATGGCTACCACGTCAGCGTGCTCAGCCGTGGCGACCACGTACGTGAACGAGCGCGTCTGAACCCACCGGACCTGGTGATTCTCGACCTGATGCTGCCCGGCCTCGACGGTCTGCAAGTGTGCCGCCTGTTGCGCACCGACTCGGCGGGCTTGCCGATCCTGATGCTCACCGCACGCGATGACAGCCACGATCAGGTGCTGGGCCTGGAAATGGGCGCCGACGACTATGTGACCAAACCCTGCGAGCCGCGCGTGCTGCTGGCCCGTGTGCGCACCTTGCTGCGCCGCAGCAGCCTGTCCGAACCCCAGGTGGCTAATGACCAGATCGTCATGGGCAACCTGTGCATTGACCTGTCGGAACGCACCGTGACCTGGCGTGAGCAGGCGGTGGAGTTGTCCAGCGGTGAATACAACCTGCTGGTGGTGTTGGCTCGGCATGCCGGTGAAGTGCTTAGCCGCGACCAAATCCTGCAACGCCTGCGCGGTATCGAGTTCAACGGCACCGACCGTTCGGTAGACGTGGCCATCTCCAAGCTGCGCCGCAAGTTCGATGACCACGCCGGTGAAGCGCGCAAAATCAAGACCGTGTGGGGCAAGGGCTACTTGTTCAGCCGTTCCGAGTGGGAATGCTGATCCATGTTTCGTGTCCTGTTGCGCCTCTACCTGATCACCATCGTCACCTACAGTGCGGCGATCTACCTGATCCCCAAATTGGTGATCCAGGTGTTCGAACACCGTTACCTGAACTACAACGTCGAGCAAACCCGCGGCCTGCAAAAGCTCATCGTCAAGCAATACCTGCGCGCGCCGGTGGAGCGTTGGTCCCAGGTCACTGACCAACTGAGCCGCGACTTTGCGCCGCTGAAAGTGCAACTGCTGCTGCGCCAGGATGCGAGCTACACCCCTGAAGAAGAACAGCTGCTGGAACACGGCAAGCCGGTGATCCGCCTGGGCGAGTGGGGCTGGATGGAAGAAATCAGCTCGCCGATCAACCAGCAATTCGCGGTCAAGCTGACCATCCCGCCAGACCCGCTGGACATGAACCTGTTGTACTGGTCGATGAACGTGCTGATCGGCGCTGCGCTGCTGGCCTGCCTGCTGTTCTGGCTGCGCCCGCACTGGCGTGACCTGGAACGCCTGAAAACCACCGCCGCGCAATTGGGCAAGGGCAACCTGGCCGAGCGCACGCGTATTCCTGCCAGCTCCAACATCGGCAGCCTGGCATCGGTATTCGACACCATGGCCGACGACATCGAGCGCCTGCTCAACCAGCAGCGTGACCTGCTCAACGCGGTTTCCCATGAACTGCGCACGCCGCTGACTCGCCTGGATTTCGGCCTGGCCCTGGCGTTGTCCGAAGACTTGCCGCCGGCCAGCCGCGAGCGCCTGCAAAGCCTGGTGGCGCACATCCGTGAGCTGGATGAGCTGGTGCTGGAATTGCTCTCCTACAGCCGCCTGCAAAACCCGGCGCAACTGCCGGAGCGCGTAGATGTGGTGCTCGACGAGTTTATCGACAGCGTGCTTGGCAGCGTCGATGACGAGTTGGAAAACCCCGAGATTGTCATCGACGTGGCGCTCGACTGCGCCGTGGAGCGCTTCAGCCTCGACCCGCGCCTCACCGCCCGCGCGTTGCAGAACCTGCTGCGCAACGCCACGCGCTACTGCGACAAGCGCATCCAAGTGGGCGTCAAGGTGTGTGCCAACGGCTGTGAAATCTGGGTGGATGACGATGGCATCGGCATTCCCGTGGACCAGCGTGAGCGCATTTTCGAACCCTTTTATCGCCTGGACCACAGCCGCGACCGCGCCACCGGCGGCTTCGGCCTCGGCCTGGCCATCAGCCGGCGCGCGATGGAAGCCCAGGGCGGCAGCTTGACGGCCCTGGCCTCGCCCCTGGGTGGGGCGCGGTTTCGGCTGTGGCTGCCCAGCGTCGGCTGATCAGAGCACTTTGACGGCACGGCCGATTGCCTGGATCGGCCCGGTCGGTTTGCCGGTCGGTGAGCCCTGTAGATCTTCCAGGGTCAGCTCGAACAGCTGGTTTGGCGCCAGTGGCGGCAGTTTGTCCAGCGGCACCGACAACGTCTGGCCGGGCTTGACCAACCCCAGCGATACAGGGCCTTGCCAGCCATCGCCCTTGGTCCAGAATTGCAGGGCCTTGTCGGCAGGCACTTGCATCACACCCAATGGAATCAGCTGGATCTGCTGAGTATTGCTGGCTTGGATCACCCAGCCTGGCGCCTGGCTTTGTGGCGCTACCAGCACCACCACAAAGGTCGGTTCAGCGGTTGGCGGGCGCGTCAGCAGCAGCGCTGCCAATACTAACGTGGTGACCAGCCCTGCACCGGCCAAGCCACGCCAGAGTGCGAGCAGGTTCCACCACGGGGTTTGGGTGTTGGCGGGGGCGGGTGCGACAGTGCGCTCGATGCGCTGCCATAGCTGGGCGGAGGGTGGCACCGGTTTGGCCAATGCCGTCAACGGCAACAGGCGCTGCTCCCAGGCATCCACCGCCGCGCGCAACTCGGCATCCTGGGGCAAGCGCTGTTCAACCTCGGCGCGTTGCTCAAAGGGCAGGGTGCCCAGCACGTATTCGCCGGCCAGTTCGTCCAATGGGTTGCTCATGCCATGCACTCCCGCAGCGCGGCGAGGCTACGTTTGATCCAGGCTTTGACTGTCCCCAGTGGGGTGTCCAGTTTCTGCGCGATTTCGCTGTGGGAATAGCCGTCGACATACGCGTGGAGTACGCAACGGCGACGGGCCGGGTCGAGTTGTTCCAGGCAGTGCTGAATCTGCCCTGAGCGCGCAGTGAATTCAAAGCTGTCGTCGGCGTCTGCAACGTATTCATGTTCTTCGCCCAACGCCACTTCGCGGTGATGGTTGCGCACCCCATTCAATGCCAAGTGCCGAGTTACGCTGAACACCCAGCCACGTGCCGAACCACGGTTGGGGTCGAAACTGCCGGCGCCGCGCCAGATCTTGATAAACGCATCATGCACGATGTCTTCGGCCAGGGCTCTGTCCCGGGCGATACGCATGGCCACGCCGAGCAGTCGGCTGCTGTCGTGCTCATACAGTCGGCGCAGGGCGCGTTGGTCGCCACGGGCACAAGCGCCCAAACAGGCTTCGTAATCAAAAGTGGTTTCGGGCAAGGACACCGTTTTCCGCAGCAAGAACAAAACCAATGCCCCGACCCAGAGGGCGGGGCGCTAGCTCAGCAGCGTAGCTGAAATTGCTCAGTTGGCCGCCCAGAAAATGTAGTCGGCCTGGTACTTCACCCTCTCTTGCTTGCCCTTGTTGGCGGCGGTGCATTCGGTACTCGGCGCTACACCTCCTTGAAGCGCGACCCGCTGGACGTAACTGACGCCACTCATCGCGCCTTTGCCTTCGGCGGGGTTGGCCTTGACCAACTGATAGGGCAGGTTGCCCGCACTCGACGGCGCCACGGCCAGTTGAGTGCCGGTGATTTTCGAGCCGTCATTGGCCTGCCAGGTGGCCGGCGGGCCGAAGTAAGTGCCGACGGGCTTGCCGCTGCGATCGTTGAGTACGGCTTTGGGGCCAACGAAGGTCCATTCGGTCTGGCCGGCGGCGTTGGCTTTGTCGCGGCATTCGTAGGTGATTTCGCCGACGCCGGTGGTCTCCAGCGCCACCTTGTGCCCATCCGGCACCTTGATGCTGTCGGGCAAGCCGGTCTGGGCGAAAGCCGTTGGCGCAGCGGCCAGCAGGGCGGTCAGGCAGAACAGTGCTTTAGCGTTCATCGGTGTTTCTCCATTGAGTAAAACAGCGGGACAACTGTAAGCACTACCCGGGACGCGCACGATTGGATGCAGTGATTAGAAAATAAACGCGCAAGGGCGCACACTGTCGCCCCGCTATACCCGAGGAGAGATTGGCAATGACTGGTGTCCACACGTCTGCTCAACAGGGTTTCTCTATCCAAGCCGTCACCTACGCCCAGGGCCGACCCGACTATCCACGACAACTCACCGGCTGGCTGACCGAGGCGCTGCACATCGACGCGCACTCGACGGTGATCGACCTGGGCGCCGGCACCGGCAAGTTCACCCGTTTACTCAACACTCTGGCGCCTGCGTTAATCGCCGTCGAGCCGGTGCAAGCCATGGGCGCGCAACTGAGTAAACTGTTGCCGGATGTGCGCCTGGTCAATGGCACCGCCGAATCCATTCCGTTGCAAACCGCCGTCGCCGATGCGGTGGTGTGCGCGCAAGCCTTCCATTGGTTCTCCACCGAGGCGGCGCTGACGGAAATCCACCGGGTGCTCAAACCGGGTGGGCGGCTGGGGCTGGTGTGGAATGTGCGCGATGAGTCGGTGGACTGGGTCGCGGCCATTACCGACATCATCACGCCGTACGAGGGCGACACGCCGCGCTTTCACTCTGGTCGTTGGCGCGAAGCCTTCACGGGGGAGTACTTTACTGCGCCCGAAATGACCACTTTTGCGTATCAACATGTTGGCAGTCCGCAGGAGGTGATCATGGATCGTTTCCTCTCGGTGAGCTTTATCGCGGCGCTGCCAGCGGCGCAAAAAGCCACGGTCACTGCGCAATTGCAGGCGTTGATCGAAACCCACCCGGCGTTGCGCGGGCGCGACACGGTGGCTTTTCCGTATCAGACCCAGGCCTATGTCTGTCATCGGCTGGCGTAAAAGGCATAAAGTCAGATCATATTGATATAAGTCGTTATAAGAAAAATCGCTATCCTGCGGCCAGAAATTTATAAGGCCGCAGGTAGCTGTAATGGATGTGGGTAATGTTGGTTTTGTAATTGCGGGCCTGATCGTTGGTTTTATCGTGGGCATGACCGGTGTCGGTGGTGGTTCGTTGATGACGCCGATCCTGTTGTGGTTCGGCATTAACCCGGCCACCGCCGTGGGCACTGACTTGTTGTATGCGGCTATCACCAAGTCCGGTGGCGTGCTGGTGCACAGCAAGAATAAGAACATCGACTGGACCATCACCGGCTGGCTGACGTTGGGCAGTGTGCCGGCGGTGCTGCTGACGCTGTGGTTCCTCGCAAGCCTGCACACTGATCCCAGTGCCATGAACGCGGTGATCAAGCAGGCTCTGGGTTTTGTGTTGCTGCTGACGGCGCTGGCGATTCTGTTTAAGAAAAGTTTGTTGGCTTTTGCCCAGCGTCATGCGGGTGATGACTATCACATGACCCCGCGTAATTTGAACGCGTTGACGGTGGTGACCGGGGCGGTGCTGGGGACCATGGTTGCGCTGACGTCTATCGGCGCGGGTGCGCTGGGGACGGTTGCGCTGTTTATCCTGTATCCGTTTCTGGCTACGCGGCGGTTGGTTGGGACGGAGATTGCCCACGCGGTGCCGCTGACGCTGGTGGCGGGATTGGGGCATGCCAGCATGGGGAATATGGACTGGCATCTGTTGGGGTTTTTGCTGATGGGGTCGTTGCCTGGGATTTATCTGGGCAGTCATATGACCGGCAAGGTGCCGGATGGTGTGTTGCGGCCGTGTCTGGCGGTTATGTTGATGGGTATTGGGTATAAGTTGGCGTTTTGATTTTTCGCCTGGATTGAATTTACCCGGTCGTGATAAATCCTACCCCTTGCCCGGCCCATTCCCGATCTGCCACACAAACGGCGGCTCCGCCCCATTGATCACCCAATCCCCCACAATCCGCGCCTTGTAGATCACCGGATTATGCGAAGACACCGTCCGCGCATTCCGCCAATGCCGGTCAAGCGCCTTGCCCTGGCGCACATCCGACGCCCCCAGCGCATTAAACAACTCAGTGGTAGCCCGCTGAACCAACCCCGACACCACCACCTGCGCCGTCGCCGATTCAATCTCGGCCGCCACATTCGCTTCACGCTCCGCTACGTCATCCCCACCAAACCGTGCCAAGTACGCCCATTGCGCCGGCACCGCAGCTTTCAACGCACTGGCCTCGGCGGCATACACCAACGCCGCCACGTCACCCACCACCTGTTGAACCTGCGCATCCTGACTGACATGCGCGGCATTGCCATGGCTGTAAATACGCGTGCGATTACGCACCTGATGCGCCACATCGTTGAGCGCCGCGCGGCCAATCCCGGCCAGGCTTGCCAGCAACACCAACTGGTAAAAAGCGGTCTGGTATTTGAAACGGGTGGCAAAGTCGATCACGTTTTCCGCTTCCACCTCCGCATCGGTAAAACGCGTAGTGCCGCTGCCCGTGGTGCGCTGGCCAAAGCCGTCCCAATCATCGCTTTGCACCACGCCAGGCTGGCGCGTGCGGGTGGCGGCGATCACATTTCCACCGGTGTCACTGCGCTGCGCATACACGTCGATCCAGTCGGAGAAAAGACTGCCGGTGCTGTAGAACTTTTCACCGTTGAGCTTCCATTGGTCACCGTCAGGGCTGACCTGGGTGACCACATCACCGATGGCCACGTTGCCGATTTCAGTCCAGGCGCAGCCGACGATATCGCCATCGACAAAGCGCTTGAACCACCGCTCACGGCCGGCGCTCGGTGGCGCATTCAGGCGGTCCTCGGCAAAGGCGAAATGCCCGCGCAAGGCCTGCGGCACGTTGGAGTCGGCGGCCGCCAGTTCAATCAGCAGTTCGAACAGCTGTGGCAACGACGCGCCGCCGCCGCCGTATTCCACCGGCACCCGCACCGCGCCAAAACCAGCTTGCTTGAGCCATTGGATCGGCTCGTAGGGCAGGGTGCGGCTGTGCTCGCGCTCTACGGCACCCTCGGCAATGCGCTGGAAGATCGGCCGAAAGCGTGCGGCCAACGTGGGGTAGTCGACGCCGGTGGACAGTGGGTTGATGACGTGTTGCTCGGTCATGGGGACGGCTCCTGGGCAGTGATCAATAGGTAGCCGATTGCACAGTCCGTGCCGGGCACCGGGGCCCGTGTTTACGGCGCCTGGATACGTACAACTGTTGCTCCGGCAACAGCAAACCGACAAACCGGCGCGATCCACGACATTCACGCGGTCATCGTTCAACCGCGGTTTTCAGGCCGCAACGTCTTTGCGCCGGGCCTTTGCCGCGGCCTGGCACGCTTGCTGCTCAAGCACTGGGTACATCCCTTCATGCGAGGTACTCCCAGATGAGTCAGCAAGCCGTGAAATTTGCCTATTGGGTGCCCAACGTCAGCGGTGGGCTGGTGGTGAGCAAGATCGAGCAACGCACCCATTGGGGCATCGACTACAACCGCAAACTGGCACAGCTGGCCGAAGCGGCCGGCTTTGAATATGGGCTGACGCAGATCCGCTTCACCGCAGGTTACGGCGCGGAAAACCAGCATGAATCCGTGGCGTTCAGCCATGCATTGCTGGCGGCGACCACCACGCTCAAAGTGATTGCGGCGATCCTGCCCGGCCCGTGGCAGCCGGCGCTGGCGGCCAAGCAACTGGCAACCATCGACCAGCTCACCAACGGTCGCATTGCGGTGAATATCGTCAGCGGTTGGTTCAAGGGCGAATTCCAGGCGATCGGTGAACACTGGCTGGAACACGATGAGCGTTATCGGCGTTCCGAGGAGTTTATCCGCGCGCTGAAAGGCATCTGGACCCAGGACGATTTCACCTTCAAAGGCGACTTCTACCGGTTCAACCATTACACCCTCAAGCCTAAGCCACTGGGCCAGCCGGAAGTGTTCCAGGGCGGCAGCTCGCGAGCGGCGCGGGACATGGCCGCGCGGGTGTCAGACTGGTACTTCACCAATGGCAACACGCCGGAAGGCATCAAGGCCCAGGTCGATGATATTCGCGCCAAGGCGGCGGCGAATAACCATTCGGTCAAAGTTGGCGTGAACGCCTTTGTGATCGCCCGCGACACCGAGGAAGAAGCCCGCGCCGTGCTCGCCGAGATCATCGACAAGGCCGACCCGGAAGCCGTGAATGCCTTTGGTGACGCGGCCAAGCAGGCCGGCAAAGCCTCACCGGAAGGCGAGGGCAACTGGGCTAAATCCAGCTTTGAAGACCTGGTGCAGTACAACGACGGCTTTAAGACCAACCTGATCGGCACGCCGCAACAGATTGCCGAGCGCATTGTTGCGCTCAAGGCCGTCGGCGTGGACCTGGTGCTGGCGGGCTTCCTGCACTTCCAGGAGGAAGTCGAGTACTTCGGCAAACGCGTACTGCCGCTGGTGCGCGAGCTGGAAGCCAAGGCCGGCATCAAGCAGGTGGCCTGAGCCTTTACCGAGTGAAGAGCACGACGGCCGCGCGCAGCTTGTTGTTGCCAAACCGGCACATGCGTTCGAACTCCCCATGGCTGACCGGCAAGTGCTGGCAGTCCAGGGGCTGGCGGTGCTGGCTGTGGTCCACATCCGGGTCGTGCAGGTAGACGAAGTCGTCGTCGCAATCGGTGACCATCACCCAGTGCGGCGACTTGGAGCGGGTCAGCCGGTAGCTGCTGATCAGCACCAGCGGCTGCCCGCCATCGCGCAGTACCTGAGGTAAATCCAGCGCGCCGCCAAGCACCTGCTCGACGTCGCTGCCCGTCAGTTCTTCCTCAAACGCCTCGTGCACCAGGCGCATGACGTCCTTTTTATGCTGGTCACGCACGCCATCCAGAAACAGCGGCCCGCGCACATTCACCTGCATACGTACGCGAAAGCCCCGGCGCCACGCCGCCAGTGCCAGGCCCTGCGGGCTGCAGCCACCGTGGCCTGCGGTCATGAACACGGTGGTCGCTTCACGCCAGATTTGCAGCTCCTCGCGCCGACCAGCCACACGCGCAGGCACCAGCGCGCCCATGGCCATCAGCAGGCACGCGGCGCCACAGGTGAAGTCGGTGGTCTGCTGGTAATACGGCACGCTTTGCGGGCGCGCGTCCTGGTGCTGGACGATGCGTTTTTCAAGGCGCAGGGCCGGGGCGTGGTCTTCGTAGTAGTCGTTGATCAGCGCAAAGCGCCGGTAACCATTGCGCTCATACAGGGCCAGGGCGCCGGGGTTGTCGGTGCGTACTTCGAGGCGCAGGTAGGCGCAATCGTGGGCCACGGCGCAAGCCTCGATGCGCGCGAGCAACTGTTTGCCCAGGCCCATGCCGCGTGCGTGCTCGGCGATGGCGATGGAATACAGCCGCGCCAGTGAAGTACCGCGATGGAACAGCACCAGCGCATAACCGAGCAAACCGTCGTCATTTTCAGCGACCAGCAACTGGCCATGGGCGCGGCTGACCATCCACTGAAAACTGCGTGGCGACAGCCGGTCGGTGGTGAAGCAGTGCTGTTCCAGTGCCACCAATTCGGGCACGTCAGCGGGTGTTGCAACGCGAAAGGAAAGAGCCATATGACCGCCGTAAAAGTTGCGTAACGAAACGGGACTTCTCTAAAAGATCGTGCTTAATAGAAAAGGTCGAGTTCTCTAAAGCGGATCAAATATTATGTCGGCGGTACAAAGTCATTGGCGTGAAGTATCCGAGCAAACAGTCGCGGCGACAATAACTTCCAAGGGTTATTTTTCGCCTCCCCTCAAAGGTTCCAGCCAAGTCGTGATCATTGTCGAACGCAAGGAAGATTGGGCCTCCTACTTTCCCAGCGAAGACATCGTCACCGCCCAGGAGTACCTGGAGCAAACCCGCGAGAACGAGACGGGCAAGCGTGTGCAGGTGATCAACCTGTGCCGCAGCTACAAGTACCTGGGGCACGGTTACTACTGCTCGCTGCTGGCCGAGGCGCGTGGGCACAAGGTGATTCCATCGGTGCGTACCATCAGCGAACTGACCAAGAAGTCGTTGTATGGCTTGTCGCTGGATGACCTGGATAAAACCCTCGATAAAGCCTTGAGCCATCACCTTTACAGCAATACCGAAGGCTTTACCCTGACGCTTTACTTTGGCCGAACCAATATAGAACCGTTGCAGGAGTTGGCCCGTCAGTTGTTTGAAACCTTCCCGTGCCCGATTCTGTTAGTTGAGTTTCGCAAGAATAACGGCTGGCACATCGAAGGGGTCAAATCCGGCGTATTGCATAAGTTGCGCGACGACCAGGAAGACCAGTTCGCCCACGCCCTCGACAACTTCAGTCGCAAGATCTGGCGCCAACCGCGCTCACGCCGGTTGGCCCGTTACGACCTGGCGATTTTGCACGATCCCCAGGAGCAACTGCCGCCATCCAACGCCCGCGCCCTGGAAAACTTCGTGCGGGTCGGCAAGGGCTTGGGCATTGATGTGGAGCTGATCGAACGCAAGGATTATTCGCGCCTCGCCGAATACGACGCCTTGCTGATCCGCGAGACCACCAGCGTCGACAACCACACTTATCGCTTCGCCAAAAAGGCCGAAAGCGAAGGCCTGGTGGTGATGGACGACCCGGCGTCAATCCTGCGCTGCACCAATAAGGTCTACCTCACCGACCTGCTCAACAGCCACCAACTGGGCATGCCCGCCACCGAAATTCTGTACAAGGAACGACCGGAAGATTTCGAGCGGGTCGGCGAGCGCCTGGGCTTCCCGCTGGTATTGAAGATCCCCGACGGCTGTTTCTCCCGGGGCGTGATCAAGGTGGAAAGTCAGGAGGCGTTGCTCAAGGCCACCGCCGAGTTGTTCGAACATTCGGTGCTGTTGCTGGCCCAGGAATTCTTCTACACCGAGTACGACTGGCGCATCGGCGTACTCAACCGCAAGCCGATCTTTGCCTGCCAGTACTTCATGTCCAAGGGCCATTGGCAGATCTACAACCACAAGGCCATCGGCCAGGACATCAACGGCGAATGCCGCACCCTGGCGGTCCACGAAGCGCCCAAGGCGGTGGTGGAACTGGCGGTGAAGACTGCCAACTTGATCGGCGACGGCCTCTACGGGGTCGACCTCAAACAGTCCGGCGACAAAGTGGTGGTGATCGAGGTCAACGACAACCCCAATATGGACGCCGGCATCGAAGACGCCTACCTGCAAGACGACCTGTATGCCCTGGTGCTGGAGGAGTTTGTGCGGCGCCTGGAGTTGAAGCGTCAAGGCCAGGTGTGGTGACGCGCGATGATCCAGCGCTTTGAGTTCTCCGGTGGGAAGTTGCGCAGTGGGGAGAGCGAAGATGCCCCGATCATGCTGTTCAACAACCCCGACCTTGCAGAGCGTGAGTGGCTGCGCGACCACCACAAGCTGGATGAGCATGCCCTGGCCTCGGCGCTGGACCCGGATGAGGTGTCACGTATCGAGTTTCACCCCGATAACCTGTTCCTGATCTGGAAGCGCCCGGAAAACTATTCCGGCGGCGGCAATCTGGTGTTTGAGGTGTCGTCCTGCGGCCTGTTGTTTTCCCAGGATCGCCTGTTGGTGATCGCCACTGATGAAACCCCGCTGTCTGGGCTCGGCGCACGCCGGCCGCTGCACACACCGCTGGATGTGTTGCTCGACTTGTTGCTCAATAACATTCATCACTACTTGGGCCACCTTAAGGTGATCAAGCTGGTTGCGCGGGAGTTGCAGCAGCAGTTCAACGCGTCGATGAGCAACCATCACTTGATGCAGATGTTCAGCCTCAGCGAGAGTTTGATCTATTACATCAATGCGCTGCACAGCAACGGCGCGGTGCTTTCGCGGCTGCGTAACCACGCGGAAAAGGAGCATTTCAGTGCTGAGATTTTGGGGTTGATCGATGATTTGATCATCGAGAATCACCAGTGCTACAAGCAGGCGGAGATCTACTCCAATGTGTTTTCCGGGTTGATCGATGCGCGTGGGAACTTGATGAACAACAGCATGAATAATCTGTTGCGTAAGTTGACGCTGATCAATGTGGTGTTTTTGCCGCTTAATCTGATTGCCAGTGTGGGTGGGATGTCGGAGTTCAGCATGATGACGGCGGGGACGCCTTGGTGGGTGTCGTATCCGCTGCTGATGTCGGCGATGGCGTTGGGGGCGGGGTTGATGGTGTTGGGGTTGAAGCGGATTGCGGGTGGGGCGAGTTGTGAGGTATGTGGAGCTGGCTTGCCTGCGATAGCCATAGGTATCTACGCAACTTTTTGTGTTGCTTTTAGCCTGGATGGTTTAGGTAGATTGAGTACATATCCGTTGCTGCGGTAACGGCGGCTATTGGTTCCGCCCTTACGGCGGGTCACTTTTGGAAAAGAGCCCCAAAAGTAACCAAAAGGGCTCTTGCCCCACCACTCGGTGCCTCGCCTAGGCTCGGCATGCCCTCACTCCGGCTTGAATCCGTGGGCCGCCGCCATGGGCCATCCTTGGCCCATCGCGGCTAACCCGGCGTCCTGCCGGGTTACCCACGGATTCAAGCCTGCGTTCGGCCACGTGGTTAACGGGGCGCCTCAGATCAAGATCAAGATCAAAAGCAAGAGCACGGCGGCCTAGTAGCCGACCTGAGTGGTGAAGCAAAAGCAGGCAAAAGCAGACAGAAGCAGAGCACCACCATCTAGCTGATGTAATGAGATCCCATGTGGGAGCGGGCTTGCTCGCGAAGGCGGTGGTTCAGCCAGCTCATGTGTAACTGACCCACCGCCTTCGCGAACAAGTCGAGTCGTCGCACCGCCGCTCCCACAGTTGATTGAGTTCAGTTTCAGAGATCAGGTCGGCTGTCAGGCCGCCTCGGTTTTGCTTTTGATTTGCTTCAACCACTCAGGTCGGCTACTAGGCCGCCGTGCTCTTGCTTTTGATCTTGCTTTTGATTTGATCTAGGCGCCCCGTTAACCACGCTGGCCGAACGCAGGCTTTGGAGCGTGGGTAAACCGGCAGGACGCCGGTTTAGCCGCGATGGGCCAAGGATGGCCCATGGCGGCGGCCCACGGTCCAAAGCCTGCGTGAGGGCACACCGAGCCTAGGCGAGGTGCCGAGTGGTGGGGCAAGAGCCCTTTGGTTACTTTGATCGGAAGAGCCACGTCTGAGAAGAGTGTGTCACTTTTGGAAAAGAGCCCCAAAAGTAACCAAAAGGGCTCTTGCCCCACCACTCGGCACCTCGCTTAGGCTCGGTGTGCCCCACGCAGGCTTGAATCCGTGGGCCGCCGCCATGGGCCATCCTTGGCCCATCGCGGCTAACCCGGCGTCCTGCCGGGTTACCCACGGATTCAAGCCTGCGTGCGGCCAGCGTGGTTAACGGGGCGCCTAGATCAAGATCAAGATCAAAAGCAAGAGCACGGCGGCCTAGTAGCCGACCTGAGTGGTTGAAGCAAAAGCAAGGCAGAAGCAGAGCAGAGCACCACCCTATCTAGCTGATGTAATGAGATCCCAATGTGGGAGCGGGCTTGCTCGCGAATGCGGTGGGTCAGCCAGCTCATGTGTAACTGACCCACCGCCTTCGCGAGCAAGCCCGCTCCCACATTAGATTGAGTTCAGTTTCAAATATCAGGTCGGCTGTCAGGCCGCCTCGGCTCTGCTCTTGATCTAACCACTCAGGTCGGCTACTAGGCCGCCGTGCTCTTGCTCTTGCTTTTGATCTTGTTTTTGATCTTGATCTTAGGCGCCCCGTTAACCACGCTGGCCGAACGCAGGCTTTGGAGCGGGGGTAAACCGGCAGGACGCCGGTTTAGCCGCGATGGGCCAAGGATGGCCCATGGCGGCGGCCCACGGTCCAAAGCCTGCGTGAGGGCACACCGAGCCTAGGCGAGGTGCCGAGTGGTGGGGCAAGAGCCTTTTGGTTACTTTTGGGCTCTTTCAAAAGTGACCCGCCGTAAGGGCGGAACCCATATCAGCCGTTACCCAAACGGATATGTACCCAGCGCCCCCGCGACAACCAAAGAATCAACCCATAAAAAGATGTGTAGATACCTATGCTGCGATAGCATCACCCGGTCCTGAAACCGAGGTGCCTGCATCGCAGGCAAGCCGCTCCCACACAGCTCCTTACCTGCTGCAGGGTCAGCACCTCAAACCCGTCCGCCGTCACCGCCACGGTGTGCTCCCATTGCGCCGACAAACTGTTGTCCTTGGTCACCACCGTCCAGCCATCCTTCAAGTCGCGCACCTTGGCGCTGCCCTGGTTCAGCATCGGCTCAATGGTAAACACCATGCCTTCACGCAGTTCCAGCCCGGTGCCGGGGCGGCCGAAGTGCAGGACCTGTGGCTCTTCATGCATCTCACGGCCAATACCGTGGCCGCAATACTCACGTACCACGCTGTAGCCATTGGCCTGCGCATGGCTCTGGATCGCATGCCCGATGTCACCCAGGCGTGCGCCGGGCCTGACCTGGCGAATGCCGGCCCACATGGCCTCGAAGGTCTTTTCCACCAGGCGCTGCGCTTTGGGCGCCACGTTGCCGATCATGTACATCTTGCTGGAGTCGGCGATAAAGCCGCCTCTTTCCAGGGTGATGTCGATGTTGATGATGTCGCCGTCCTTGAGCACGTCCTTGGCGCTGGGCATGCCATGGCACACCACCTCGTTGATCGAGGTGTTGATGCAAAAGGGATAGTCGTATTGCCCAAGGCTCGCCGGGCGGGCCTTCAAGTCGTTGCGGATGAAAGCTTCGACGGCGGCGTCCAGTTCCAGGGTGGAGCGGCCGGCGACGACAAAGCCGTCGAGCATCGTGAATACCTGGGCCAGCAGGCGCCCGGATTCACGCATCACAGCCAGTTGCGCGGCAGTCTTGATCATCAGCTGCGCCCCCGGATCAGGTCGGGCTTGTCCAGCAATAGCTTGTTGATCAGCTCGTTGTAGGGCAGGTGCGGGTTGAGTTCGGCGAGCAGGCCGATCTTGATCCAGAACTCGGCCTGGGCGTTGATGGAGCGGTCCATGGCGGCGCTGGCCAGGCGAAGCTGTTCGTGCAGTTGGTCGGTGATCTTGACGATGCCCATGAGGTTCACTGTGTTAAATGGATATACAAAGCGTATACGTTTCGTATGTCTCTAGTAAACCCCCGCCGGCTAAATGGCGGGCGGCCATTGACTTGCCCGGTGACCGCCGGTTAATTTCGCTGCATGACCTTTCAAACCTTGCGCAGCCAGCCAAGCATTATTACCGCCATTCCTCATTTGGCGGGATAGCACACGGCTGCACCCAAACCCGCCCTAGAGGCGGGTTTTGTTTTTCCGTCTCCAGGGCCATGTATACAAAGCCAGGAGACACCCATGAGCACCTGCACTGCGCCCCACACCGCCGACCCGGGCCTGCTTGAGCACTACGTGAAGAAGATCCTCGCTGCACCGGTCTACGACCTGGCGGTGCGCACACCGTTGCAGGTGGCACCGGCGTTGTCGGTACTGCTGGGCAATCAGATATTGCTCAAGCGCGAAGACTTACAACCGACGTTCTCCTTCAAGATTCGCGGCGCTTACAACACGTTGGTGCAGCTCACTGCCGAGCAAAGAGCGCGTGGCGTGGTGACGGCGTCGGCGGGCAACCATGCGCAGGGTGTAGCGCTGGCGGCGCGGGAGTTGGGGATCAAGGCGCGGATCGTCATGCCATACAGTACGCCGGAGTTGAAGGTGCTGGGCGTGCGTTCGCGCGGTGCCGAGGCGGTGTTGCATGGCGAGAGCTTTCCGTTTGCCCTGGCCCACGCGTTGCAATTGGCCCAGACCTCGGGTTGCACCTTTGTATCGCCTTTCGATGACCCGGACGTGATCGCCGGCCAAGGCACCGTGGCAATGGAAATACTGCGCCAGCAACAAGGCCCGTTGGACGCGATCTTTGTACCGGTGGGCGGCGGTGGCTTAATCGCCGGGATCGCGGCGTACGTTAAATACCTGCGGCCCGAGGTGCGCATCGTCGGTGTCGAGCCCGAAGGTTCCAGTTGCCTGTTGGCAGCGCTGCGCGCGGGCGAGCGGGTGGTGCTGCCCAGTGTCGATGGGTTTGCCGACGGCACCGCCGTGGCGCAGGTCGGCGCCTATGGTTTTGAGATCTGCCGCGACTGGGTCGATGAAGTCATCACCGTCAGCAACGACCAATTGTGCAGCGCCATCAAGCTGATCTACGACGACACGCGTTCCATCACCGAGCCCTCAGGCGCCTTGGCCGTCGCGGGCATTCGCCAGTTTGTCGAGCAAAACGGCGTGCGCGGGCAAACCCTGGTGGCGGTGAATTCCGGTGCCAATATCAACTTTGATAGTTTGCGACATGTTGCAGAAAGAGTCGCAGCGCAATGTTCAATTTAGTGCATAAACGTTTAATCAATGCTATTCGCCGATGATGTACACCGAACCTGCAGACTTATATAGCTGCGCGTGTCGCTTATGAGGAAAAGTTACAACGAGAGCGGATTTTGCCGAGTAGGCTTGGGGGTTGTAAGCGTCTTCCAAGGTCGGTAAGACGTGGCAGGCAGGCGCCTGCCGGGCACACAATAATCTGTTGGCAGTCTCATAAAAGGAGAGGTTGGCCATGCTTTCGGAATTAGAACTTCGCAGCATTATTGAAGGAAGTTTCCTGCCTAAACGGTGCGAATGCACCAAAGCCGAAGATGCTTCGTTGACGATCAAAGTCTATGACGACCGTGACCGCGACCGAGTGGATTTGGAAGTCAAAGGTATAAACGCCGACAAACTCGACAGCAGTCGAGCCATTTGCAACCTGATCGCCGGGTTGCGCGAAGACCTCAAACACTCCCATTCACCTGCTCTACAGAGGCTACCTCTGCAAAGAGTGTCAGGGCGCAGCTATTATTAAGCCCAGTGTGAGGTTGAGTCACCGAAAGAGCGGTGGGCCTGGTAAACGCCAGGCCCAATAAGGCTCGGTTGTTGGTTGTGGTGCTGGTCCAACGCTTCAATTTTGGAAATCACAGGCTTCGGACATTTTCAGGTAGCCCACGTCTTTGATCTTGTGTGAGGTTGAGTCACCGAAAGAGCGGTGGGCCTGGTAAACGCCAGGCCCAATAAGGCTCGGTTGTTGGTTGTGGTGCTGGTCCAACGCTTCAATTTTGGAAATCACAGGCTTCGGACATTTTCAGGTAGCCCACGTCTTTGATCTTGCCGGCATTATCGACGAACTTGATGTCCGCATTGATGACTTTACAGTCGTTGGTTTGGGTTTCGTTCATGGCAATGACCTTGTCGATGTTCAAGGGCATGCCGTACCGATACGGCACAGGTTTGGCCGCCGTGGCTTGAGTGTCGGCCTGGGCCAGGCCCGAAACGGCTGCCAGTGCCAAGGCGCCGCCGAGCATCAAAGTGCGCAGTTTCATGGTGGTTCTCCGCAAGTGGGTACACCTTCACTCTCGGCGCGCGCGTCTCATGGTGGTTCTCCGCAAGTGGGTACACCTTCACTCTCGGCGCGCGCGATTAACCATCGATTAATTTTGCCGTGGCTGACAAAACCTTCATGAAACGTTGCGTTCATCCAAGTTGGGCGCGATACGGCAGGTCCGGCCCGGTCTTGCTGCAGGTCAGGGCGGCGGCGCGAATGGCAAAGGCGAGCATGGCGTCGATCTGCGTGCGCGTGAGCTGTTGCAGGCCTTCCACCGAATCCAACTGCTGCTCGGTCAGCCAGGCAATCAACGCGGCCTGGAAGGTGTCACCGGCGCCGACGGTATCGGCCATCACCACCTTCACTGCAGGTGCCGACCAACTGCCGTGCTGGCGGCTGAATACCGTAGCGCCGTCACCGCCACGGGTGAGGAACACCAACTGGCAGCGGTGCTGCAACCAGCCTTGCAGTACGCTTTCCGGCGACTGGTCGGGGTAGAGCAGGTGCAGGTCTTCATCGCTGACTTTGATCAGGTCGGCGTGCTTGACCAACTCGGCCACGCGGTCACGCCACAGTTGGATATCCGGCTGCGGGTTCAAGCGCACATTGGGGTCGAGGCTGATCAGGCGCTTGCCGCTTTCGCGCTTGACCAGGCTCAGCAGGGTGTCGCCGATCGGCTGCACCACCAGCGAAAACGAGCCGACATGCAGCCCGCGAATCTCCTGGCCCAACGTGGGCAAGTGCACAACCCGCAGTAGGCGGTCGGCGCAGCCTTCGCCACGGAAACTGTATTGCGGTGAGCCATTGGCGCCCACCGCGACCATCGCCAGGGTGGTCGGCGCGGGGAACTCGACCAAAAATTGCTCACTGACGCCTTCGTCCTTGAGCACCTGCAACAAGCGCTGGCCGAGAAAGTCGTTGGACACGCCGCCGAACAGCGCGGAGTCGATGCCCAGGCGGCGCAAACCCACCGCCACGTTAAACGGCGAACCGCCGGCAATCGCTTTGTAATTGACCTTGGAAGCCTGCCCGCTGGCATCTTCTTCGCTGAAAAAATCAAACAACGCTTCGCCACACACCAAATACATAGTCGTTCGCTCTTAAAGGGTTGCCACGAGTTGTTGATAGCGCGCGTAGGCCTGTTGATAGGCGCTGACATTGGCCGCCACCGGCAGCGTGCGGCTGGCCGGGTCGACGCTCACGCATTTGTCGCACACGCTGGCCAAGGGTTCGCCGGACTGGCTCCACACCGCCTGGATCGCCGCGCCCAGGGCGGCGGCTTCGCTTTGTTCGGTGCAGATCACTTCGGTGTTCATGATATCGGCAACCATCTGCCGCCACACCGGGCTTTTCGAGCCGCCGCCGATCAGGCGGATGCTGTGGCTTTGCAGGCCGGTCTGGCGCAGCAGGTCGAGGCCATAACGCAGGCCGAAAGTGGTGCCTTCGACCACCGCGCGGCACAGGTTGGCGCGGGTCAGGTTGGTCATGGTCAGGCCGTGCACGCTGCCGGTGGCGTGGGGCAGGGCGGGCACGCGCTCGCCGTTGAGGAAGGGCAGCATGCTCACGCCGTCAGCGCCAATCGGCGCCTCGGCGACCAAGGCGTTGAAGGTGGCCAGGTCGAGGTCGAACAGTTCGCGAATCACCCCGGTGGCGTTGGTCAGGTTCATCGTGCAGATCAACGGCAACCAGCCGCCGCTGGAGGAGCAAAAGGTCGCCACCGACGCTTGCGGGCTCACATTCGGTTGCTCGGCAAAGGCGTACACGGTGCCGGACGAACCCAGGCTCATGGTGATCACGCCGGGGGCGATATTGCCGGTGCCGATCGCGCCCATCATGTTGTCGCCGCCGCCGCTGGAAACGCGCGCGTTGGGGTTGATGCCCAGGCGTTCGGCGATGGCTGGCAGGATCGTGCCCACGCTTTGATTCGCCTCGATCAGCTCAGGCAAGGCAGCTTCCAGGCGGCCGCTGGAGTCGATGTGCTGGAGCAGCGCCACGTCCCATTCACGCGTGCGCACGTTGAAATAGCCGGTGCCCGAGGCATCGCCGTATTCCGCGACGGCACGCCCGGTGAGCCAATAGTTGAGGTAGTCGTGGGGCAATAAAATATGCGCGATGCGCGCGAACACGTCCGGGTGCTGCTCGCGGGTCCAGAGCAATTTGGATACCGTGTAACCGGGGGCGATGGCCACGCCGAGGCGTTCCAGCGAGCCGCGTTCACCGCCCAAATACGCTAGCAGGCGCTCGTTTTCCGGTGCGGTTTCGGTGTCGCACCACAGCTTGGCCGGGCGCAGTACCTGGCCTTGGTCATCGAGTAAAACCAGGCCATGTTGCTGGCCGGAAACACCGATGCCGAGGATGTCCTGGCCGTCCACACCGGCCTGTTGCAAGGCGCGGTGGGTGGCTTCCGTGAAGGCGTCCAGCCATTCCTGGGTGTGCTGCTCGCGCCGGCCATTAGCGCCGCTGATGAGCGTATGCGCCGCGGCGCCCAGGCCGAGTACCTTGCCGCGGGTGGCGTCGAGGACGATGGCTTTGGTGCCCTGGGTGCCGCAGTCGATGCCGAGGTAAAGGTTTTGCTGGGTCATGGTGGAGTGCTCAGCATTATTGTTGGAGTGAAAATGCGGCCAATGTGGGCGCTGGCTTGCCTGCGATGGCGGTCTATCAGTCAGATCATGGCGGGCTGGGCCACCGCTATCGCAGGCAAGTCAGCTACCACAGGTTTAAGCCGGTTTCTTCAGAAGTTGTTGCAGGGTTTCTGTGACGCCTTTGTCGCGCAAGCTGATGAAACACCGCTCAAACGCTGCCACAAACTCAGGCGAGTTGGGAATAGCCTTGCCAAAAATCTCCTCCACACCCAGCAACCGCTGGCTGATCAACGCATCATCACTGACCAAACCCTGGCAGAACTCAGCGCGCGGATCCGGGATTTTGTAAGTCACGCCATTCTCATCGACACCCTTCAAATACAACGCCCAGGCGGCAACTACCAACGCAGCGCGCTCCGTCTCACGCCCATCGGCAATCAAGCGATTAATGGTCGGCACGGTGAACTTGGGAAACTTCGACGAGCCATCCGAACACACCCGCTCCAACTGGTCGGCAATCGCCTGATTGGAGAAGCGATCCACCAACGTCTGCTTGTACTCGGTCAAGTCAATGCCCGGCACCGGCGCCAGATTTGGCGTGACGTCCAGGTCCATATACGCGCGCATATAGGCCACAAACACCGGGTCATTCATGGTGTCGTGTACGAACCGGTAGCCCTTGAGAAAGCCCAGGTAAGTCAGTGCCAAGTGGCTGCCATTGAGCAGGCCGATCTTCATCTCTTCGTAGGGCGTGACGTCATCGGTGAACTGCACGCCAACCTTTTCCCAGGCCGGGCGACCGTTGACGAACTTGTCTTCGAGTACCCACTGCACAAAGGGTTCGCAGACCACCGGCCAGGCATCGTCGATGCCATGGTCATCGTGCAATTGCAGGCGGTGGGCGGTGCTGGTCATCGGTGTGATGCGGTCGACCATAGCATTCGGGAAGCTCACGTTGGCCTTGATCCAGTCATGCAGCTCGGCGTTGTGCAGGGCGGCGAAGGCCAGCAGCGCCTTGCGCGTGACGGCGCCGTTGTGCGGCAGGTTATCGCAGGACATCACGGTAAACGCCGCAACCCCGGCTGCACGGCGTTGGGTCAGCGCGGCGCAGATAAAGCCGAACACGGTTTTTGGCGACTTCGGGTGCGCCAGGTCATGCTGGATCTGCGGCAGGTGGGCCATGAACTCGCCATTGCTGTCGTCGATGCAATAGCCGCCTTCGGTGATGGTCAGCGAGACGATGCGAATCTGCGGGCTGGCCAGTTTGTCGATCAGCGCCTGGGCGCCGTCTTCAGCCAGCAGCATGTCGCTGATCGAGCCGATCACGCGCACGTCGGTGTCGTCGGTGTCACCTAGCTCATAGAGTGTGAACAGGTAATCCTGGCCGGCCAGGTCGTCGCGGGCTTTGCGGTCTTCGCTGCGCAAGCCGACGCCGCAAATGCTCCAGTCCAATCCTTCACCGGTGTTCATCAGCGCATCGGTGTAATACGCCTGATGCGCGCGGTGGAAGCCGCCGACGCCGATATGCGCGATACCTTGCGTGGTGCTGGCAATGGTGTAGGTCGGGGTTTTGACTTCCGGCGCCAACTGGGTGAGGTTCTGTTTATTCAGTTTCATCACAAATCTCGCGAAATCAGGCGGCAGCGCGCAGTGGTCGGGCCACGGCCACGCCGTCGGTGTCGAACAGATGGCAGTGCGCCGGGTCCAGGTGCAGCTGCAGGGTTTCGCCGTACTGGCTGGCCATGTCGCCGCGAATCCGCATGGTTAGCGGCTCGCCGTTGGCGGTGATGACGTGGCAGAAGGTGTCGCTGCCCAGGCGTTCGCCGACGTCGGCGGTGACGGTCAAGGTGGTTTGGCCGGGTGAAGCGATTTCCAGATGCTCCGGACGAATCCCCAGGGTCACCGCGCTGCCCACGCTCAGGCTGGCGCCGCTCAACGGCAGGCTGATGGTGGTGCCGGCGTCCAGTTGTACTTCGCAGCCCTGGCTCTCGATACGGGTGACCTTGCCCTTGAGAAAGCCCATTTTCGGCGTGCCCAAAAAGCCCGCCACAAACAGGTTGGCCGGTTGGTGGTACAGCTCCAGCGGCGAGCCGACCTGTTCGATGCGGCCGCTATTGAGTACGACCACTTTGTCGGCCAAGGTCATGGCTTCAACCTGGTCGTGGGTCACGTAGATCATGGTCGCTTGCAGGTCTTTATGCAGGCGCGCCAGTTCCAGGCGCATCTGCACGCGCAACGCGGCGTCTAGGTTGGACAGCGGTTCGTCAAACAGGAAGATCTTCGGGTTGCGCACAATCGCGCGGCCGATGGCCACACGCTGACGCTGGCCGCCGGACAACTGCTTGGGCTTGCGCTCCAGCAACGGGCCGAGTTCCAGAATGCGCGCGGCTTCGCTGACCTTGCTTTCCACCAGTTTCTTGTCCACACCGGCCAGGTCCAAGGCGAACGACATGTTTTTGCGCACGCTCATGTGCGGGTACAGCGCGTAAGTCTGGAACACCATCGCCAGGTCACGCTTGGCCGGAGTCACTTCGGTTATGTCGCGACCATCCAGTTCGATGGTGCCTTCGGTGACTTCTTCCAGGCCGGCGATCAGGCGCAGCAAGGTGGATTTGCCGCAGCCCGAGGGGCCGACGAAGACCACGAATTCCTTGTCATTCACTTCCAGGTCAATGCCCTTGATGATGGAGAAGCCTTCGAAGCCTTTTTGCAGATTTTTGATTTTCAGGTTGGCCATGGGATGGGCCTCCACTTGGAATTTTTATAAGCAATCGTTACTTAACGGCGCCGAAGGACAAACCCCGCACCAGCTGTTTCTGGCTGAACCAGCCGAAAATCAGGATCGGCGCGCAGGCCAGGGTCGACACGGCCGACAATTTGGCCCAGAACAAGCCTTCGGGGCTGGAGTAGGAGGCGATCAGCGCGGTCAACGGCGCGGCACTCGAGGAGGTCAGGTTCAACGACCAGAACGCCTCGTTCCAGCACAGGATCAGCGACAGCAACACCGTGGAAGCCAGGCCACCCTTGGCAATCGGCAGCAGCACGCGGACCATTTCCTGCCACAGCGTGGCGCCATCCAGGCGCGCGGCTTCGAGGATGTCCTTGGGGATGTCTTTGAAGTAGGTGTAAACCATCCACACCACAATCGGCAGGTTGATCAGGGTGTAGATGATGATCAGCGCAACGCGCGTATCCAGCAGGCCAAGGCTCTTGGCCAGCAGGTAGATCGGCATCAGCACGCCCACCGGCGGCAGCATCTTGGTGGACAGCATCCACAGCAGCGTGCCCTTGGTGCGTTTGGTTTCATAGAACGCCATGGAGTAGGCAGCCGGCACCGAGATCAGCAGGCACAGGGCGGTGGCGCTGAACGAAATCACCACCGAGTTCCAGGCGTAGGCGAAGTAGTTGCTGCGCTCGTTGATGTGCAGGTAGTTCTCCAGCGTCGGCGTGAAGATGAACTGCGGCGGCGTGGCAAACGCGTCGATTTCGGTCTTGAAGCTGGTCAGCACCATCCAGAAGATCGGGAAGAAAATCAGGATCGCGATGGCCCAGGCCAAGGTGCCGAGCAACAGGCTTTGCAGGCGGCGGGATTGTTGAAGCGTCATGGCGCGGCCCTCAAGGCTTGTCAGTCAGGTTTTTGCCGATCATCCGCACCAGGATGATCGCCGCGATATTGGCGATGACCACGGCAATCAAGCCGCCGGCCGAGGCCATGCCCACATCGAACTGCACCAGCGCCTGGTTGTAGATCAGGTAGGCGAGGTTGGTCGAGGCGTAGCCGGGGCCACCGTTGGTGGTGGTGAAGATTTCGGCGAATACCGAGAGCAAAAAGATCGTTTCGATCATCACCACCACGGCAATCGGGCGTGCCAGGTGGGGCAGGGTCAGGTGCCAGAAGATCGCGATGGCGCCGGCACCGTCCAGGCGCGCGGCTTCCTTTTGTTCCTGGTCGAGGGACTGCATGGCGGTCATCAGCAGCAGGATCGCGAAGGGCAGCCATTGCCACGACACAATGATGATGATCGACAGCAACGGGTAATGCGCCAGCCAGTCCACCGGCTCGGCGCCGAACAGCTTCCACACGGCGGCGAGAACCCCCGACACCGGGTGGAAAATCAGGTTCTTCCAGATCAGCGCACCGACGGTGGGCATGATGAAGAACGGTGAAATCAACAACACCCGCACCAGGCCGCGACCGAAAAATTCACTGGCCTCAAGCAAAGCACTGATCAGTACGCCGAACACCACGCTGATCAGCAGCACGCTGCCCACCAGCAACAGGGTATTGGTGGCGCCGGGCAGGAAGCCCGAGTCGGTGATGAAGTAAGTGAAGTTTTCCAGCCCCACGAATTGTTTTTCGCCGGGGTAGAGCAGGTTGTATCGGATCAGCGAAAAGTACAGGGTCATGCCCAGCGGCACGATCATCCACAGCAGCAACAAGGCCACCGAGGGGCTGACAAGGAACCAGCCGGGGTTGGCCAGGCGGTTTTTGGAGGGTGTATTCATGGTGATCATGGCCAGTCAGATGCAGACAGAACTGTGGGAGCGGGCTTGCTCGCGAATGCGGTGTGAAGTGCGCCCCAAAAGTTGGACAGCTAATGGTCGAAAAGCCTCAGGAGTTGGACGAGTGTCCAACTTCTGGGGCGCACTTCAGTGTGTCATTCGCTGCATGTGTCGACTGACACTGCGCATTCGCGAGCAAGCCCGCTCCCACATTAATGACGGGGTTGCGTACTATTTGGGATAACCCGCCCGCTTCATTTCACGCTCGGTAGTGGTCTGCGCGGCGGTCAAGGCAGCATCGACCGTTTGCTGACCGGTCAGCGCGCCCGAGAAGAACTTGCCGACCTGGGTGCCAATCGCCTGGAACTCAGGAATGGTCACCAACTGGATACCGATATACGGTACCGGCTTGAGCGTCGGGCTGGTCGGGTCGGCAACTTTCAGCGATTCCAGCGTCACCTTGGCGAACGGCGCAGCCTGCATGTATTCGTCGCTGTAGGTCGACTTGCGCGTGCCTGGCGGCACGTTGGCAATACCGTCGGTCTTGGCCACGAGCTGGCCGTATTCCTTGGAGGTCGCCCAACTGGTGAACACCTTGGCGGCGTCCTTGGCTTTGGAGCTGGTCGGGATCGCCAGGCTCCAGGAGTACAGCCACGAGGTACCTTTGTCGGTCTTCTCGTGCGGGGCAAAAGTGAAGCCGACATGCTCGGAGACCTTGCTCTGAGTCTTGTCGGTGACGAACGAGCCGGCCACGCTGGCATCGACCCAGATCGCGCACTTGCCGCTGTTGAACAGCGCCAGGTTTTCGTTAAAACCGTTGCTGGAAGCACCCGGCGGGCCGGATTTTTTCATGTTGTCGACGTAGAAGTTCAGCGCGTCTTTCCACTCAGGGCCATTGAATTGCGGCTGCCACTTCTCATCAAACCAGCGCGCACCGTAGCCATTGGCCAAGGTGGTGATCAGCGCCATGTTCTCACCCCAACCGGCTTTGCCGCGCAGGCACAGGCCGTACTGCTCTTTGGTCTTGTCGGTGAGTTTTGCCGCGAATTCGCTGATCTGCGTCCAGGTCGGGTGCTCAGGCATGGTCAGCCCGGCGTCCTTGAACAGGTCAGTGCGGTAATAGGTGATCGAGCTTTCGGCGTAGAACGGCAGGGCGTACAGCGAGCCTTTGACGGACAAGCCATCACGCACCGAAGGGAAAACATCATCGAGGTCGTAGGAGGCCGGCAGGTCCTTCATCGGTTCCAGCCAGCCCTTGGCACCCCAGAGTGCGGCTTCGTACATGCCGATGGTCAATACGTCGAACTGCCCGCCTTGAGTGGCGATGTCGGTGGTCAGGCGTTGGCGCAGCACGTTTTCTTCGAGCACCACCCAGTTGAGCTTGATCTGCGGATGCTCGGCCTCGAAGGTTTTTGAGAGCTTTTGCATGCGGATCATGTCGCTGTTGTTGACGGTAGCAATGGTCAGGGTTTGCGCGCCAAAACTGACGGCGCTGAGGGTCATGCATACAGTCATGCAAGAACAGGCAAGCAGCGTTTTTGCTGTGAACTTCATCGCGCACTCCATTTCTGCGCCCAGGGGCTACAGAAGGACAGTTATTGTTGTTGTGTCTTCCTACAGGTAGCCAGGAAGAGTGTGCGTTGATTACAGCCTTCAAATGGGGTTAAGACAAATCCTTGGGCGCACTTGGACTGATACTTTTTTGCACTCGTGGTGGGGCGGGGTAAAACGGTTCACCTAACAGCAGGGGAAAAGCACTGGCGTTCCACCGCCGTCACTTTTGCCCTTTTGGATCAAACCTGGCCTGCCGGTTCGTGCCTATGCGCGGCTATTGGCTCGCTGACGCTTTTGCTTGGGCTGTTTGACGGCTTGCGCCAGGGTTTCAAGTGGCGACAGAGGCACCTCTGCTATGGGGGGATCATCGGGTGTCCTTTTTGCTCATGCGTTGAAGGCCGTCCCTCTATCGATTAGATGAGGGGGCTTTCGCTGAGTGGCAGTGGGCTCGATGAGGTTCCTGTGGCGTTTTGCAAAACCAGGCCGTTTCACTGACGAATATCTATTCGGCGTGTTTCGAGGGGGCCAGGGTTAAGCCAGGTTCTGCTCGGTCAGCCGCTGCACCGCCAGGCGCCGGTAGTGTGAGGGTGTCATGCCCTTGAGCTGCTGGAAGCGTCGATTGAAGTTGGAGATATTGTTGAAGCCCGACTCAAAGCACACGTCGGTCACCGCCTTGTCGCCATCGGCCAGCAGTTCGCAGGATTTGCTGATACGCAAGCGGTTCACAAACTCGATAAACGTGCGCCCGGTCGCCTGTTTGAACACCCTGGAGAAGTAGGTCGGCTTCATGCCCAGGTATTCGGCGACTTCCTCCAGCGACAACTCCCGCGCGTAATGCGCAAAAATGTAGTCCACCGCGCGGTTGGTGCGGTCAATGCTGTGCTCATCGGCAAGTTGCGGCGTAGTGACGCCGGACAGAAGTTGGTAGTCCTCACAGGCGCTCAACACTTCCAACAAGATAAAGAAGTGCCCCAGGCGCGCCATGCCTTGGGCGTCCTCGATGCGTTGCATCAAGTTCATGGCTTGAGCGATGGTCTTTTTACAGCGAAATTCGATGCCGTATTGCGCGCGTTCGAGCAACGGCGCCAGGCTCTTGAGTTCGGTGAAGATCTGGCTGCCGCCCTCGAGCAGCTCGTCGGTGAAGTTCACCAGCATGTCGCGTTTGGGCACCACCTCGTCTTCCTCCACCTGGCTGATCCAGTTGTGGGGCAGGTTGGGGCCGGTGAGGAACAGGCTTTGCGGGTAGAAGTTGCCGATGTAATCGCCGATAAACACCTTGCCTGCGCTGGCGACGATCAGGTGCAGCTCGTATTCCTTGTGGAAATGCCAGCGCACCAGTGGGCAGGGGAAGCCGTGCTGGCGATAGATGATGGACAGACCGTTGTGATCGTCCATCAACTCGTAGGAAGGGTCGGTGATTCGCGTTGCTCGGGTCATGCTGCCGTCGCTTCATTGTGGTTGCTGCCTGGGATAATGCCCCCTCGCGCGCAACCTCGCCAGCGTCAGTGCTTATACGTTGCGGTTTTTAGCCTCGATCCACTGGGACATGTACTGCGTACTCTTATGCGCATGGTGGCGCAGCATGCTGCCGATGAAGTTGTCGCGGCGATGGGCCGAAAGGTTGCTGCGGCACTGCTCCAGGCATTCCACCAGCGCCGGGCCGTGGATGGCCAGGTCATAGCGACGGGCCAGCAATCGGCGGCCGTTTTCTTGGGCCTGGGTCCAGCGTTCACGGTCTTGATACAGCGCCACGGCAGCTGCGGCCAGGGCTTGCGCGTTGTGCTCAATCGCACCCGGCCACGGTTGCTCATCGCCCATGCCTTCGGCGCCAATCGGCGTGGTGATATTCGGCGTGCCGCACAGCATGGCATCGGCCAGCTTGCCCTTGATGCCGGCGCCAAAACGCAGCGGCGCCAGGCAGATGCGCGCGGCGCTCATCACCGCGAGTGCATCTTCGGCCCAGTTCATCACGTGAAAACCCTGGGCGGGGTTATGCAGGGCGGTGGCCTTGGGCGGTGTGTAGGAACCGTAGATATGCAGTTGAGCGCCCGGCAATTGCTGGCGGATCAGCGGCCAGAGGCTGTTCTTCATCCACAACACCGCATCCCAGTTGGGCGCGTGGCGGAAATTGCCGATGCTGAGGAAATGCGCGCGGTCTTCGAACGGTGTGAAGGCCTCGGTCGGCGGCTCCAGCATCAGCGGGCACCAGTGGAGCAGGGCGGTCGGCACCTTGAACTGCTCGGTGAGCAGCCGGGCTTCGACGTCGGAGATCATCAGGCTGATGTCGCAGCGCAAAATCGCCGCGATCTCGCGCTTGGCCACGTCGGTGTCGGCCATCCGTTGAAATTCATCCAGCAGCGCAGGGGCGAACAGCGGGCTGAAGTCGTCGTCGTGAGGATGCGCCTTGAGGTGGTCCTTGAGGCGCTGCTGGCGGGCGTCGCGCAGGCTTTGCAGGTCGCAGGTCTCCAGCACGCGCAGGGCGTCGGGGCAGTGCTTTTCCACGCGCCAGCCGAACTGTTCTTCCATCATGAAACGGTCGAACAGCACGATATCCGGGGCCAGTTCGCGGATAAAGTCATCGAAACTGCTGTTATTCAGCGCGATGGCGCATTCGGTGATGCCCAGCGCTGGCAAATCGGCCTTGTGCTCGCCAACCGTCGCGGGGCTGGCGAAGGTAACGTCCCAACCTTGTGTCAGAAAGGTTTCGAGAATTTGCATCATGTGCCCGCCGGCAGCCGAGGAGCGGGGTTCCGGCCAGACATAACCAATGACCAGGACTGTGGTGGCGGGCTGATTCATCAACGACGGTTTCCTTGCAGGGTGGGCGAAAAGCGCGCAATTAAACCATAGCTGCCGTCGCCAAGGCGTCGGCATGACAATTTACGTTCGGGCATAGGTAGCTACGGCAGTTTGTGGTTAACTTCTGCGTCTCGATTTCGTTTAATCAAACCCAGCATAAGGATTCCGTTCATGGCCCAAGTCACCCTTCATGGTAACCCTGTCCAGGTTGAAGGCGAATTGCCTAAAACCGGTTCCACCGCCCCAGATTTCGCCCTGACCACCGTCGAACTGTCGGAAGCGACCCTGGAAACTTTCGCCGGCAAGCGCAAAGTGCTGAACATCTTCCCAAGCGTTGACACCCCGACCTGCGCGACTTCGGTACGCAAGTTCAACGCCCAGGCCAACGATGTCAGCAACACTGTCGTGCTGTGCATCTCCTCTGACCTGCCGTTTGCCCAGAAACGTTTCTGCGGCACTGAGGGTCTGGACAACGTGCTGAGCCTGTCGGATTTCCGCGACCCAGGCTTCGCCGTCGACTACGGTGTGTCTATCGTTGAGGGCCCACTGAAAGCCCTGACCGCCCGTGCCGTGGTGGTACTGGACGAGAACAACAACGTGCTGCACAGCGAATTGGTCAGCGAAATCGGCCAAGAGCCAAACTACGAAGCGGCCCTGGCTGTTTTGAAGTAACTGTTTCAGCGCATTACTGTCTTTTCGCAGTAACACGCTTGATAGATGATTGCGGCCTGGCCTAGTCCAGGCCGTTTTCATTTAGAGTCAGCGGCTTAGCTAAATAGCGACTGGACTAAGGCCAGAAGTTAAAAGTTGTAAGTCCAAGGTAAATTGCCGGTAAAGGCGCTTTTCTTAATGCGCCCCAGTGCTTATCTTTCAGCCTCCTAAAGAAGAAGCTCTCGCGCCCAATGGTTGATCACTCGATGCAATCCTCCCCCCGCAACTCCCGTCGCTGGCTGTTCGGCCTGCTCGTGCTGCTGGTTATCGCCGGCCTGTGCTGGAAGTTCTGGCCTGCCAGCCATAAGGATGGCGCCGCCCAGAAACCGGCCGGGCACACCGGCAAGACGGGGATGGCGCGCCCTGGCTTCGGCGGTTCCACCGGCCCGGTGCCGGTGCGTGTGGCACCGGCGGTGCTGGGGGAATTCCCGGTGTACTACAAGGCCTTGGGCACGGTGACCGCGCTCAACACCATTAATGTACGCAGCCGGGTGGGCGGTGAGCTGGTGAAGATCGCCTTTGAAGAAGGGCAGATGGTCAAGGCCGGTGACCTGCTGGCGGAAATCGACCCGCGCAGCTACCAGAACGCCTTGCTTCAGGCTCAGGGCACGCTGATGCAAAACCAGGCCCAGCTGAAAAACGCCCAGGTTGACGTGCAGCGTTACCGCGACTTGTATGCCCAGGACAGTATCGCCAAACAGACCCTGGACACCGCCGAAGCACTCGTCCTGCAATACCAGGGCACGGTCAAGACCAACCAGGGCGCGGTGGACGACGCCAAGCTCAACCTCGAATTCACCAAGATCCGTGCGCCGATCAGCGGCCGGGTGGGCTTGCGTCAGGTCGATGTGGGCAATTTGGTGGCCGCCAACGACACCACCTTCCTCGCGGTGATCACCCAGACCCAGCCGATCAGCGTGGTCTTTACCCTGCCGGAAAGCACCCTGGACACCGTGCTCGCCCGTTACCACGCCGGCAACAAGCTGCCGGTGGAAGCCTGGGACCGTGGCGACACAAAAAAACAGGCAGTCGGCGTGCTGCAGAGCCTGGATAACCAGATTGACGTGACCACCGGCACCCTGAAATTCAAGGGCCGTTTCGATAACAAGGACCAGGCGCTGTTCCCCAACCAGTTCGTCAACGTGCGCCTGCTGGCCGATACCTTGCACAACGTAGTGCTGGCGCCGTCCGCTGCGATCCAGTTCGGCAACAACGGCACCTTTGTCTACAAGCTCGATGGCGACAAGAAGGTCAAGGTCCAACCTTTGGTGGTCGGTGATACCGACGGCGACAACACCGTGATCAAGGAAGGTTTGGTCGCGGGTGACCGCGTCGTCATGGAAGGCACCGACCGCCTGAAGGAAGGCAGCGAAATCGAAGTGGTCAACGACAGCACTGAAGTGCCGACCACGCCGACCGAACACCTGCAAGGCAAACCCGCGGCCAAAGGGGAGACCGGCGCTGACGCCGGCAAGGCGCAAAAGGTCGGTTCATGAACCTGTCGCGCCTGTTTATCCTTCGCCCGGTTGCCACTACGCTGAGCATGCTGGCCATTGTCCTGGCCGGTATTATTTCGTATCGCTTGCTGCCGGTTTCGGCCTTGCCCCAGGTGGATTACCCGACGATCCGGGTAATGACTCTGTACCCCGGCGCCAGCCCCGATGTGATGACCAGCGCGGTAACAGCGCCGCTTGAGCGCCAGTTCGGGCAAATGCCCGGGCTGACCCAGATGGCGTCGACCAGCTCCGGCGGTGCGTCGGTGCTCACGCTGCGTTTCAACCTCGACATCAATATTGATGTTGCCGAGCAACAGGTGCAGGCCGCGATCAACGCGGCAACCAACCTGTTGCCCAAGGATTTGCCGGCGCCGCCGGTGTACAACAAGGTCAACCCGGCGGACACCCCGGTGCTGACCCTGGCGATCACGTCCAAGACCATGCTGCTGCCCAAGCTCAATGACTTGGTGGACACGCGCATGGCGCAAAAAATTGCGCAGATCAGTGGCGTCGGCATGGTCAGCATCGCCGGTGGCCAGCGCCAGGCCGTGCGCATCAAGGTCAACCCCGAGGCCCTGGCCGCCAATGGCTTGAACCTGTCGGACGTGCGCACCCTGATCGCTGCCTCCAACGTCAACCAGCCCAAGGGTAACTTCGACGGCCCCACGCGGGTGTCGATGCTCGACGCCAACGACCAGTTGGTCTCGCCCGAGCAATATGCCGAATTGATCCTGGCCTACAACAATGGCGCGCCGTTACGCCTTAAAGATGTGGCGCAGATCGTCGACGGTGCCGAAAACGAGCGCCTTGCCGCCTGGGCCAACGAAAACCAGGCCGTGCTGTTGAATGTTCAGCGCCAGCCGGGCGCCAACGTGATTGAGGTGGTCGACCGTATCAAGGCGTTGCTGCCGAGCATCACCGACAATCTGCCGGCCGGCCTTGAGGTCACAGTGCTCACCGACCGCACCCAGACCATCCGCGCCTCGGTTACCGATGTGCAACACGAATTGCTGATCGCCATTGCCCTGGTGGTGATGGTGACGTTCCTGTTCCTGCGCCGCTTCAGCGCCACGATCATTCCGTCGATTGCCGTACCGCTGTCGCTGATCGGCACCTTTGGCGTGATGTACCTGGCGGGTTTTTCCATCAACAACCTGACACTGATGGCCCTGACCATCGCCACCGGCTTTGTGGTGGACGATGCCATCGTGATGCTGGAGAACATCTCACGTTACATCGAAGAGGGCGAGACGCCGCTCAATGCGGCGCTCAAGGGCGCCAAGCAGATTGGCTTTACCTTGATTTCCCTGACGCTGTCGTTGATTGCGGTGTTGATCCCGCTGCTGTTCATGGCTGACGTGGTCGGGCGGCTGTTCCGCGAATTCGCCATCACCCTGGCGGTGGCAATCCTGATTTCCCTGGTGGTCTCGCTGACCCTCACGCCGATGATGTGCGCGCGCCTGCTCAAGCGTGAACCCAAGGAAGAAGATCAGAGCCGTTTCTACAAGGCCAGCGGCGCGTGGATCGACTGGTTGATCGCGCGTTATGCAAGCATGTTGCAGTGGGTACTCAAGCACCAGCCGCTGACCCTGCTGGTGGCTATCGCTACCCTGGGCCTGACCGTGGTGCTGTACCTGGTGGTGCCCAAGGGCTTTTTCCCGGTGCAGGACACCGGGGTGATCCAGGGCATTTCCGAGGCGCCGCAGTCGATTTCGTTTGCTGCCATGAGCCAGCGTCAGCAGGAATTGGCCAAGGTCATCCTGGCTGACCCGGCGGTGGACAGCCTGTCGTCCTACATTGGCGTGGATGGCGATAACGCCACCCTCAACAGCGGGCGCCTGCTGATCAACCTCAAGGCCCACGGCCAGCGCGACTTGAGCGCGGCCCAGGTGATCACGCGGTTGCAGCCGCAAATCGACAAGCTGGTGGGCATTCGCCTGTTCATGCAGCCGGTGCAAGACCTGACCATCGAAGACCGCGTGAGCCGCACTCAGTACCAATTCAGCATGTCCTCGCCCGATGCCGATCTGTTGGCGCTGTGGAGCGATAAGCTGGTGCACACCTTGCGCCAGTTGCCGGAACTCACCGACGTCGCCAGCGACCTGCAGGACAAAGGCCTGCAAGTGTTCCTGGTGATTGACCGCGACGCTGCCTCGCGCCTGGGCGTGAGTGTGTCGACCATCACCGACGCGCTGTACGACGCCTTCGGCCAGCGGCAGATTTCCACCATTTACACTCAGGCCAGCCAGTACCGCGTGGTGCTGCAGGCGCAGTCCGGTGAAACCCTCGGCCCTGCGGCGCTGAACCAGATCTACGTGAAAACCACCGACGGCGGCCAAGTGCGGCTGTCGAGCCTCGCCCACGTGGAGCAACGCCAGGCGCAGTTGGCGATCTCGCACATCGGCCAGTTCCCGGCGGTGATGATGTCGTTCAACCTGGCCCCCGGCGTCGCGCTGGGTAAAGGCGTGGAGCTGATCAACCAGACCCAGAAAGACATCGGCATGCCGATCGGGGTGCAGACCCAGTTCCAGGGCGCAGCACAGGCCTTCGAAGCGTCGCTGTCGAGCACCTTGTTGCTGATCCTGGCAGCGGTGGTGACCATGTACATCGTGCTCGGCGTGCTCTACGAGAGCTATATCCACCCGATCACCATCCTCTCGACCTTGCCGTCGGCTGCGGTGGGGGCCTTGCTGGCGTTGCTGCTCAGCGGCAATGACCTGGGCATGATTGCGATCATCGGCATCATCTTGCTGATCGGTATCGTGAAAAAGAACGCGATCATGATGATCGACTTCGCCCTCGACGCCGAACGCAACCAAGGCCTGGACCCGCAGACCGCGATTTATCAGGCGGCGCTGTTGCGTTTCCGGCCGATCCTGATGACCACCTTGGCGGCCTTGTTTGGCGCGGTGCCATTGATGTTGGCCACCGGTTCCGGCGCCGAGTTGCGCCAGCCATTGGGCCTGGTGATGGTTGGCGGCTTGCTGGTGAGCCAGGTCTTGACCCTGTTCACCACGCCGGTGATCTACCTGTATTTTGATCGTCTGGGCCGTCGCTGGCGCAAAGAGCCGCAAAGCCTGGAGCCGGTTGAGTCATGAACCTGTCCGGACCGTTTATTCGCCGGCCGGTAGCGACCATGCTGCTGAGCCTGGCGATCATGTTGCTGGGCGGCGTCAGCTTCAATTTGCTGCCGGTGTCGCCGCTGCCGCAGATCGACTTTCCGGTGATCGTGGTCTCGGCCAGCTTGCCCGGTGCCAGCCCCGAGGTGATGGCGTCCACCGTGGCCACGCCGCTGGAGCGCTCGTTCGGTGCGATTGCCGGTATCACCACCATGAGCAGTTCGTCGAGCCAGGGCTCGACGCGGGTGATCCTGGCGTTCGACTCCGACCGAGATATCAACGGTGCGGCGCGTGAAGTGCAGGCGGCGATCAACGCCTCGCGCAACCTATTGCCCAGCGGCATGCGCAGCATGCCGACCTACAAGAAGATCAACCCGTCCCAGGCACCGATCATGGTGCTGTCGCTGACCTCCGACGTGCTGCAAAAGGGCCAGTTGTATGACCTGGCGTCGACGATCCTCTCGCAAAGCCTGTCCCAGGTGCCGGGTGTGGGCGAAGTGCAAATCGGCGGCAGCTCCTTGCCGGCGGTGCGTATTGAGCTGGAACCCAAGGCCCTCGACCAGTACGGCGTGGCCCTGGACGATGTGCGCAACACCATCGCCAACGCCAACCAGCGCCGGCCCAAGGGTTCGTTGGAAGACGGCGAGCGTAACTGGCAGATCCAAGCCAACGACCAGCTGGAAAAAGCCAAGGATTACGAACCGCTGCTGATTCGCTACCAGAATGGCGCGGCCTTGCGCCTGGGCGATGTAGCGAAGATCAGCGACGGCGTGGAAGACCGCTACAACAGCGGCTTTTTCAACAATGATTCGGCGGTGCTGCTGGTGATCAACCGCCAGTCCGGCGCCAACATCATCGAGACGGTCCGGCAGATCAAGGCGCAGTTGCCGGCGTTGCAGGCGGTGCTGCCGTCCAGCGTCAAGCTCAACCTGGCCATGGACCGCTCGCCGGTGATCACCGCCACCTTGCATGAAGCCGAGATGACCTTGCTGATTGCCGTGGCCCTGGTGGTGCTGGTGGTGTACCTGTTCCTGGGTAACTTCCGCGCCTCGTTGATCCCGACCTTGGCGGTGCCGGTGTCGCTGGTGGGCACCTTTGCGGTGATGTACCTGTTCGGTTTCTCGTTGAACAACTTCTCGCTGATGGCCTTGATCCTGGCCACCGGTTTGGTGGTGGACGATGCCATCGTGGTGCTGGAGAACATTTCCCGGCATATCGACGACGGCGTGCCGCCAATGAAGGCGGCGTACCTGGGCGCGCAGGAAGTCGGCTTTACCTTGCTGTCGATGAACGTGTCGCTGGTGGCAGTGTTCCTGTCGATCCTGTTTATGGGCGGCATCGTCACCAACCTGTTCCGGGAGTTTTCCATCACCTTGTCGGCGGCGATCATCGTTTCGCTGATCGTCTCGCTGACCTTGACCCCGATGCTCTGCGCGCGCTGGCTCAAGCCGCATGTCAAAGGCCAGATGACCGGTTTGCAGCGCTGGAGCCACAGGGTCAACGAGCGCATGGTTGCGGTCTATGCCACCAGCCTGGACTGGGTGCTGCGCCACCGGCGCCTGACCCTGCTCAGCCTGTTGCTCACCGTGGGCGTGAACATCGCGCTGTACGTGGTGGTGCCGAAAACCTTCATGCCGCAGCAGGACACCGGCCAGTTGATCGGTTTTGTGCGTGGCGACGATGGGCTGTCGTTCAGTGTGATGCAGCCCAAGATGGAGATCTTCCGCCAGGCGGTCTTGAAAGACCCGGCGGTGCTCAGCGTGGCCGGGTTTATCGGCGGCAACAGCGGCACCAACAACGCGGTGATGCTGGTGCGCCTCAAGCCGATCGCTGAGCGCAAGCTCTCGGCCCAGGCGGTGATCGAACGTATCCGCAAGGAAGTCCCGCTGGTACCGGGTGGGCGTCTGTTCCTGATGGCCGACCAGGACCTGCAATTTGGCGGCAGCCGCGACCAGACCAGCGCGCAATATTCCTACATCCTGCAAAGCGGCGATTTGGCCGCGTTGCGCCTGTGGTACCCGAAAGTGGTCGCGGCCCTGCGTGAGCTGCCGGAGCTGACCGCCATCGACGCCCGTGAGGGCCGTGGTGCGGCGCAGGTGACGCTGATGGTCGACCGCGATCAGGCCAAGCGCCTGGGCATCGACATGAGCATGGTCACGGCGTTGCTGAACAACGCCTACAGCCAGCGGCAGATCTCCACCATCTATGACAGCCTCAACCAGTACCAGGTGGTGATGGAGGTCAACCCCAAATATGCCCAGGACCCGATTACCCTGAACCAGATGCAGGTGATCACGGCCACCGGCGCGCGGGTGCCACTGTCGACCATTGCCCATTACGAAAACAGCCTGGCCGATGACCGCGTCAGCCATGAAGGCCAGTTCGCCTCGGAAGACATTGCCTTCGACATGGCGCCTGGGGTGACGGTGGAGCAGGGCACGGCCGCTATCGAGCGGGCGATTGCCAAGGTGGGCTTGCCCGAAGATGTGATCGCCAAGATGGCCGGCACCGCCGATGCCTTCGCGGCGACCCAGAAGGGCCAGCCATTCATGATCCTCGGCGCGCTGGTGGCGGTGTACTTGGTGCTGGGCATTCTGTATGAAAGCTACATTCACCCGCTGACCATCCTCTCGACCTTGCCGTCGGCGGGTGTCGGCGCGTTGCTCTCGATCTACTTACTGGGTGGCGAGTTCAGCCTGATCTCGCTGCTGGGGTTGTTCCTGCTGATCGGGGTGGTGAAAAAGAACGCGATCCTGATGATCGACCTGGCCCTGCAACTGGAGCGCCACGACGGCATGAGCCCGTTGGAATCGATTCGCAGCGCCTGCTTGTTGCGGCTGCGGCCGATCCTGATGACCACACTCGCCGCGATCCTCGGCGCCTTGCCGCTGCTGCTGGGCTCCGGCGACGGCGCGGAAATGCGCCAGCCGCTGGGCCTGACCATTATCGGCGGCCTGGTGTTCAGCCAGATCCTGACCCTTTACACCACCCCGGTGGTTTACCTCTATCTCGACCGCGCGCGCCACCGCTTCAACGCCTGGCGCGGTGTGCGTACCGATGCTGCCTTGGACACTGCGCTATGACCGATTCAACGTTTGCCAAATTGGCCATGAGCATGCCCCGTGGTTCCCGCGTCGCCAGCCTGGTGCTGTGCGCGGCCTTGCTCAGCGCCTGCGCCATCGGCCCCGATTACAAACGGCCGGAGGTGGTCGAGCCGGTGCAATTCAAGGAGGCCCAGGGCTGGAGTCAGGCGACGCCGAGTGACTCCCTGGCCCGTGGCGCCTGGTGGGAGCTGTACGGCGACCGCCAACTGAACGACCTGGTGACACGCCTGAACAACTCCAACCAGACCGTGGCCCAGGCCGAAGCACGTTTTCGCCAGGCCCAGGCGCAGGTGCGCAGCGCGCGCGGTGCGTTTTTTCCGACGGTGGACTTGAGCGCCGGCAAGACCCGCGCCAGCCAGGGCACTGGTAGCAGTAATGCGAGCCTCAGCAGTTCCAGCAGCGGTATTCGCGACACGCTCAACGCGCAATTGGGCGTGAGTTGGGAGGCGGACGTGTGGGGCAAATTGCGCCGTGGCCTGGAGGCCAATGAAGCGACTGCCGAGGCCAGTTCGGCGGACCTGGCGGCGATGCGTTTGAGCCAGCAATCGGAGCTGGTGCAGGACTACCTGCAATTGCGGGTCATGGATGAACAGACGCGTTTGTTGCAAGCCACACTGGACACTTACCAGCGCTCGCTGAAAATGACTGAAAACCAATACCGCGCCGGTGTGTCGGGCAAGGATGCGATCGCCCAGGCGCAAACACAGCTCAAGACGACCCAGGCGAGCCTGATCGACTTGATCTGGCAGCGTGCACAACTGGAGAATGCCATTGCGGTGTTGATCGGTGAGGCGCCAGCCAATTTCAACCTGGCCGTGAGCAAGGATATTCCTGCATTGCCGCAGATTCCCGTGAGCTTGCCGTCGCAATTGCTGGAGCGTCGTCCGGATATTGCTTCGGCTGAGCGGTCGGTGATGGCTGCCAACGCGAATATTGGTGTGGCCAAGGCGGCCTATTATCCGGATTTGACCTTGAGCTTGGCGGGTGGGTATTCCAGCAGTACTTATGCGAATTGGATCAGTTTGCCTAATCGGTTTTGGTCGGTTGGGCCTAAGTTGGCGATGACGTTGTTCGACGGTGGGCAGCGGTCGGCGGAGGTTGATCGGACTGTGGCGTCTTATGACGAGACGGTGGCTAAGTATCGCCAGACGGTGCTGGATGGGTTCCGTGAGGTGGAAAACTACATGGTGCAGTTGAAGGTGCTGGAAGACGAGGCGGTCGTCAGTAACGAAGCCTTGGATGCGGCGCGTGAATCGCTGCGGTTGACCGAGAACCAGTATAAGGCGGGGTTGATTGCTTATCTGGATGTGGTGACGGTGCAGGCTACGGCGCTTAGTAATGAGCGGACGGTGCTGACGTTGTTGCAGACGCGGTTGGTGGCGAGTGTGCAGTTGATTGCTGCCTTGGGTGGTGGGTGGGATGGGCAGACGTCGGTTGCTGGCAAGGAGTGACTGAGCACCTTGCGTAACCCAAACAACGGATATGTACTCAAATCCACCCCCCACCCCACCATTCCCAAGCCAGCAAATTGACGTCAAAACGCCACTAATGGCCCCTTGATAATTAATCAACTGTCCAATAATTATTCTCGCTACAATCGCCCGCTTTGCCACCTGCCACGGGCCTTCAATGCCCGTCAGTCTTGAGAAACCCCATGCTGATCGGTAGCTATTCCCCCTCCCTGGTCGTGATCTCGCTGTTCGTCGCCATCCTGGCGTCCTACACCGCGCTGGACCTCGCCGGCCGCATCGCGACCACCAAGGGCCGCGCGGTGTATTTGTGGATGACGGGCGGTGCATTGGCGATGGGCGTAGGCGTGTGGTCCATGCATTTTATCGGCATGTAGGCCTTACACCTGCCGTTTGCCCTGGGGTTCGACCTGAGCATCACCGCGCTGTCGCTGCTAATCGCCGTGTTGTCCAGCGGCTTTGCTTTGTGGCTGGTCAGCCAACCACGCCTGCCCGCGTGGCAACTGGGGTTTGGCGCATTGATCATGGGCGCGGGCATCAGCAGCATGCACTACACCGGCATGGCCGCAATGCGCATGACCCCGGGTATCGACTACGATCCCACCCTGTTCGGCGCCTCGTTGCTGATTGCCGTCGGGGCGTCTGGCGCAGCCCTGTGGATCGCCTTCAACCTGCGGCGCAACACGCCGTACGTGCGCCTGGCACGTGGCGGGGCAGCGGTGGTGATGGGCATTGCGATCGTGGGCATGCACTACACCGGCATGGCGGCGGCACGTTTTGACGACGACAGTTTCTGCGGCGCCGCGCTGACAGGGCTGAGCGGCACAGGCCTGGATAACTTGGTGCTGGTCACCTCGTTGGCGGTGTTAACCATCGCGTTGCTGACCTCCTTGCTCGACGCACGCCTGGAGACGCGCACTGCCGTACTCGCCGACTCCCTGAGCCTGGCCAACCAGGAACTGACCCACCTGGCCCTGCATGACATGCTCACCGGTCTGCCCAATCGCACCTTGCTCGCCGACCGCATTCAACAAGCCATCCAGGCGGTGAAGGAGCAGGGCGGTTGCTTTGCGTTGATGTTTATCGACCTGGATGGTTTCAAACCGGTCAACGATGCGTTTGGTCATCACATGGGCGACCAGTTGCTGCGCGAAGTGGGCCTGCGCTTGCGCGAAGATCTGCGCAGCCAGGACACCCTGGCACGCATCGGCGGTGATGAATTTGTATTGCTGGTGCAATTGACGCAGCCGGACGATGCCATGGGCTTGGCTGAACGCCAGGTCGGCTTGATCAACCGTGCGTTCACGGTGGCCGAGCATGAGCTGAAAATCTCCGCCAGCATCGGTATCGCGCTGTTTCCGGGCAACGGCGGCAACCCCGAGGAACTGTTGATGAATGCTGACGCCGCGATGTACCACGCCAAGGGCATGGGCAAGAACGGCTACAGCTTCTTTGACGTGTCGATGAATACCAACGCGCGCAAACAACTGCAGTTGCTGCAGGACCTGCGCAATGCCCTGGAGCACGAGCAGTTTCGGTTGTATTACCAGCCTAAGTTCGATGCGCTTAGTGGTCTGCCTGTCGGCGCCGAAGCACTGCTGCGCTGGGAGCACCCGCAGCAAGGTTTACTGATGCCGGCGGCCTTTATCGAGCTGGCGGAAAAGACCGGGTTGATCATCCCGATCGGCGAGTGGGTGCTGAATGAAGCGTGTCGCCAGATGCGCGTGTGGTACGCCCAGGGCTATGAAGACTGGCGCATTGCCGTGAATCTGTCGGCACTGCAGTTTTGCCATGTCGGGTTGGTCAACAGTGTCGCCGCCGCCCTCGAACGTCACCAGTTGCCGGCCAACAGCCTGACCCTGGAAATCACTGAAACCACCGCCATGAGCGATGCCGATGCGAGCATGACGGTGTTGCAGCAGTTGTCGGACATGGGTGTGGACCTGTCCATCGACGACTTTGGTACGGGCTATTCCAGCCTGATGTACCTCAAGCGCTTGCCGGCCAACGAGTTGAAGATCGACCGTGGTTTTGTTCGCGACCTGGAGCATGACAGCGACGATGCGGCCATCGTTTCCGCGATCGTCGCCCTCGGCCAGGCTCTGGGGCTGCGGATTGTCGCTGAAGGTGTGGAGACCGATGTGCAGCAGAGTTTCCTGACGCGTTTGGGTTGCAACTCGCTGCAAGGCTACTTGCTGGGGCATCCCTTGCCGGCTGAGGGTTTCATGGCCGACATCCAGCGCGCCAAAGAGGCGGTAGCGCCTGACAAGAGCGGTGGGTGACGGGTATTCTTGGATCCAACCTTAAACAGATGGTTGAATCAGGAGACTGCACGCATGGACAAAGTCGTCATCATCACCGGGGGCAGCCGTGGCATCGGCGCCGAGACGGCATTGCTGGCTGCTCGCGAGGGCTACCGTATCTGCATCAACTACCAGTGCGACGAAAAAGCCGCCCATAGTGTGCTGGAACACGTTCGCGCCCTGGGCGCCCAGGCGATTGCAGTGCGTGCGGATGTCAGCATCGAAGATGAAGTGATCGCGCTGTTCAATCGCGTGGATGCGGAACTGGGCCGTGTGACCGCGCTGGTCAATAACGCCGGTACCGTGGGGCATAAGTCGCGGGTCGATGAGATGTCCGAGTTCCGCATCCTGAAGATCATGAAGACCAATGTGCTGGGGCCGATGCTGTGCGCCAAGCACGCGGTGCTGCGTATGTCACCCAAACATGGCGGGCAGGGCGGCAGTATTGTCAATGTGTCGTCGGTGGCCGCGCGTCTGGGGTCGCCGGGTGAATATGTCGACTACGCCGCCTCCAAGGGCGCGCTGGACACCTTCACCATTGGCCTGTCCAAAGAAGTGGCGGGTGAGGGGATTCGCGTCAACGCCGTGCGCCCTGGCTATATCTTTACCGACTTCCACGCGCTCAGTGGCGACCCGGACCGCGTCAGCAAACTGGAGTCCGGCATTCCCATGGCCCGTGGCGGTCGCCCGGATGAAGTGGCGGAAGCGATCATCTGGCTGCTGTCGGACAAGGCTTCCTACACCACCGGGGCATTCCTGGATTTGGGCGGCGGGCGCTGATATTGATAAAAAAGACCATTTCCTGACAAGGAAATGGTCAGCAAATAAGCGTAAGGCAGCCGGTGTTAATGATGTTTTGCCCACAGTATGCGATCGACCCGTTCCCCTATACGTTGTTTCGGCCCGAGCTGTTCCCGATCAGACCATTTCCTGACAAGGAAATGGTCAGCAAATAAGCGTAAGGCAGCCGGTGTTAATGATGTTTTGCCCACAGTATGCGATCGACCCGTTCCCCTATACGTTGTTTCGGCCCGAGCTGTTCCCGATCAGCGTCCATAGCGCAAACGAAATTGGCGACCTTCACTTTGCCCTCAAAATGACCGCACAATCCGCCCCAACGTCTCCATTGCCTTCTCCGACGCCTCGGTCCACGGGCTGCCATAATTCAAACGGATACAATTCCTGAAGCGCTGAGTCGCCGAAAAAATCGGCCCCGGCGCAATGCTGATGCCCTGTGCCAGGGCCATCTGGAACAACTTCAGCGAATCGGTCTGTTCCGGCAGTTCCAACCACAGGAAATACCCGCCGGCCGGCTGGCTGACCCGCGTCTGTGCGGGGAAGTAACGGGCGATGGCGGCCAGCATGGCGCTTTGCTGCTCTTCCAGGGCGTAACGCAATTTGCGCAGGTGCCGGTCATAGCCACCATGTTGCAGGTAGTCGGCAATCGCTGCCTGGGCCGGCATCGAGGGGCACAACGAGGTCATCAATTTGAGGCGCTCGACCTTCTGCGCATAACGCCCGGCCGCGACCCAGCCGACGCGGTAACCCGGCGCGAGGCTCTTGGCAAAGGAACCGCAGTGCATGACCAACCCTTCGGTGTCGAAGGCCTTGGCCGGTTTCGGTGCTTGTTGCCCGTAATACAACTCGGCATACACATCATCTTCGATCAGCGGCACCTGGTGGCTGCGCAGCAGTTCTACCAGCGCTTGTTTTTTCGCCTCCGGTAAGGTGGCGCCCATGGGGTTCTGGAAACTGGTCATGGTCCAGCAGGCCTTGATCGGGTAACGCTCAAGGCTTTGCGCCAAGGCGTTGAGGTCGATGCCATCGCGCGGGTGCACGGGGATTTCCACCGCCTTGAGTTTCAGGCGTTCCAGCACTTGCAGGCAGGCATAAAACGCGGGGGCTTCAATGGCGACCAGGTCGCCCGGCTCGGTCACGGCCTGCAAGCACAGGTTCAACGCTTCGAGGGCGCCGTTGGTGATCAGCAGCTCCTCCATGGGCAGCATCAGGCCGCCGACCATGTAACGCAGAGCAATCTGTCGACGCAGTTGCGGGTTGCCCGGTGACATGTCGGTGACCACCAGGCGAGGGTCCATCTCGCGGCTGGCGCTGGCCAGGGAGCGGGCCAGGCGCGGCAACGGAAACAGCATCGGGCTGGGGAAGGCCGAGCCGAAGGGCACCGTATTGGGGTCCTTGATGGAGTCGAGCACCGAAAACACCAGCTCACTCACATCCACTTCAGTGGACTCATGCACGTGCTCGCTTACCACCGGCTCGGAAAACGGGCTCGGCGCATGGGCGTTGACGAAGTAGCCAGAACGCGGCCGCGCGCGAATCAGCCCACGGCGCTCCAGCAGGTAGTACGCCTGGAAGACCGTGGACGGGCTGACGCCATAGGTCTGGCTCGCATAACGCACCGACGGCACCCGCTGGCCGGGCCCGAGGACGCCGGAGCGGATCAGTTCTGCGATGTCATCGGCAAATTTTTCGTAGCGTTTCATGAGGGCCTAATTAGCTTTGTAAAAGTGTACGCAGGGCTAAAGGTGGGAGCTGGCAAGCCAGCTCCCACCATTGATCGTTTGTGTTTGCCAGACCTCAGCGGTTCATCGGCGCCACAAAGCGGCTATCGGCAGCACTGTAGATCCACGGTTCATCCACATCCGTCACCTTGAAGCGCAGGGGCTGCGAACTGCTCGCCGGTTTGTCGGCCAACAACGCCACCGACACCGGCACATCGCTGATTTCCCCCGGTGCCAGGCTGATTTCGGTCTTGCCTTGCAACTCGAAGCCATCGGCATCCACCAGTTCCAGACGGTAGTCCTGGCGCTGCTGGGTCTTGTTGATGACCTTGAGGCTGTAGATGTTTTCGATCAAGCCCTGACTGTTTTCGCGGAACATGCCACGGTCCTTGGTCACGTCGAGCGATACCATCGGCCGCCCCACAAGGGCCACCACCAACGCGGCGATCATCACCAGCAGCACGGCACTGTAGCCGATCAGCCGCGGCCTGAGCAGGTGGGTTTTGCCGCCTTGCAGTTGGTGTTCGGAGGTATAGCTGACCAGGCCACGGGCATAGCCCATCTTGTCCATGATCGAATCACAGGCGTCGATGCAGGCCGCGCAGCCGATGCACTCCATTTGCAGGCCGTCGCGGATGTCGATGCCGGTGGGGCACACCTGCACGCACAGCTGGCAGTCGATGCAGTCACCCAGGCCGACATCGGCAGGCTTCACCTCGCGCTTGCGTGGCCCACGGTTTTCTCCACGGGCCACGTCGTAGGAAATGGTCAGCGTGTCCTTGTCGAACATCACACTCTGGAACCGCGCATAAGGGCACATGTGCATGCACACCGCTTCGCGCAGCCAACCGGCATTGATGTAGGTGGCGGCCGTAAAAAACAGCACCCAGAACAGGCTCACACCACCCATTTGCCAGGTCAGCAGCTCCAGGGCCAAGGGGCGGATGGGCGTGAAGTAGCCGACAAAGGTCAGCCCGGTCAGCACGCTAATACCCAGCCACAACGTATGTTTGGCCGAGCGCCGCGCCAGTTTGTTCAGGCTCCAGGGTGCCGCCTGCAGTTTGATGCGTTGGTTGCGCTCACCCTCGGTGATTTTTTCGCACCACATGAACAGCCAGGTAAACGAGCTTTGCGGGCAGGTGTAGCCGCACCACACGCGGCCTGCAAACACGGTAATCGCAAACAGGCCGAAGGCGCAGATGATCAACAGCGCTGACAGCAGGATGAAGTCCTGGGGCCAGAAGGTCGCACCAAAGATGTGGAACTTGCTTTCGGCCAGGTCCCACAGCACGGCTTGCCGTGCACCCCAGTTCAGCCACACGGTGCCGAAAAACGCCAGGAACAGTAGGGCTGCACCGCTCACGCGCAAGGTGCGGAACAGGCCGGTGAAGCTGCGGGTATGGATCAGGTTATCGCTGGTTTTGGCCTTCACCTTCTTTGGGTGTATGGGCTCAAAGGTTTCCACGGTGGGGGTTCTTTCGCTCATGGTCGTTCGCTCATCAGCCTCCATCAGGCCGATGAACTATGAACGCCGCTCTGTTTGCATAACAGACTCAGCTAGGGCGATAAAAATCGGATCAGATGGGTTTTGCAGGCGGGCCTGCGACGATCTGCTGCACCCCGTGGCGCCTGGAGTGCAGCGCTATCGAGCGGGTGCTGATACAGATCAATCAAATCACCGAATCACTGTCGGTCGCCTTCAAGTGTTTACGCCCATCCACGGCGCCGGCGACGGTCAATGCGTCGGCTTGCGCTTCGGTGATGTAGATTCGCTCGCCTTCCACCACCACAAAAGACATGGACTTGAGGCTGTCGGTAAGGACCTCTATCTCAGGCGCCGGCAGGCTGCGTTCCTGGCCGTTTTCGTCGACCTTGAAGTAGCACGTTTGGTTGTCGATACGTACAGGCATGGTGATCTCCTTTTCCGTAGGCTGGTAATTGTTAGGGCTCACCACTGTGCCAAGCGTTCCAGGCAACTGACTGGCGGTCGCCGCTGTCCATCGTTTATCAATAATCACAAAGGACCGCTTCCATGAACGCCTGGTGGCATGAAGTGTGGCAAACGCTGCAAGCCGAATTCGCCGACATCGCTGATGCGAAGCAACTCACTCAGATCACCGTGCGCCTGCTGATCGCCGCGATCCTGGGCGGTATTCTCGGCTTTGAACGTGAGCACAAGGGCAAGGCGGCGGGCGTGCGTACCCATATGCTGGTGGCATTGGGTGCGGCGCTGTTTGTATTGGTGCCGCAGATGTCCGGTAATCAGGCCGATGCCATGAGCCGCGTCGTGCAGGGGGTGATTGCGGGGATTGGCTTTCTTGGCGCCGGCACCATCCTCAAAGGCAAGGAAGATGAGGACGGCCAGCACGTCAAAGGCCTGACCACCGCTGCCGGCCTTTGGATGACCGCTGCGATTGGGGTTGCCGCGGGTATGGGCCGCGAATCGACCGCGGTGCTCAGTACGTTGTTGGCCTTGGCGGTATTTAGCGTGATGCCCCGGATTGTCAGGGCGTTCGAGGCCCATGATGACCGCCGGTCAGATCAGTAGGTCCTTTTCTTTCACTTGGCCGAATATCTTCGCGACCAGCGCCGGCTCCCCTTTGATGCCGGAAATCACCAGCACACTGGCATTATTTTCACGCGAGTATTTCAACTGCATCTCGCCACTGGCGCCGGATAATTGGTTGACCCAGTGCAGGGGTTTATTGAGCTGCTTACTAATACCGGTGACGTCGATTTTGTCTCGGTCAGCGACGAAATTCCTGATTTCGGAGGGGTGTGTCAGCGTCAGATCAGTATGGGAACGGTCGGTTGGATTTGGGGTTTTCCTTTAATGTAGGTGGGAAATTTCGACTATTAACGTCCGCCTGCACGTCTTGGTTCGATTGCCACCATTACGCGGATTGAGCAAGCGGACGTCGAACCAGCAGCGAATACGTCAGAGGATGACCGGCGGCTCGCTTGTTGGAGGTTCCTGCACTGGCGGCGGCTCATTTTCAGGGGGTTCCTGTTCAGGAATCGGCGGTGGCTGCGCAGGCGGTAATGTCGGATCGTCGATATTCGGATCAGGTGTTTCAGCCGGGATCGGGATATTCATCGGTGTGGCCTCCTTTGTGCTTTGCTCTACCGGTGGACAACCGCCGGGGAGATTTGATTCCCCGCCCAATGGCGGCACATCCACCTGAACTTTTGCGCTGACGGCAGGCTCGGACCTATTACGGCCCTGCTCAGGGAGAGCGCTGCCGCCTCAGAATTCGGATCAAGCAAAGAGCGTCCACAGGGCGTAAGGGGAAGATGCTCGATGACTGCTGAAACACTGGCTCCAGACGATTCTTTATTGCCACTGTCCCAGGCGCTGCTGCTGCCTAGGATCGCTATCGAAAGCACCGCGCCCGTGATCGACGGCGGCGAATTTGCTGTAAAGGCGGTGGTTGGCCAGCGGGTCAACGTCACCAGTAAGGTGTTCGCCGACGGCCATGACAAGCTCGCCGTGCTGATTCGCTGGCGCCCGCTGCAGGACGAAAGCTGGCACAGCGTGGTCATGGCAGATGTGGGCAACAATGGCTGGGAGGGCGCGTTTAGCGTGACCCAGCAAGGCCCCCATGAATATTGCATCGAAGCCTGGATCGATACGTTCGCCAGCTTCTGCTACGAATTGCGTAAAAAGCACGAAGCCGGCGTGCCGGTCAGCCTGGAATTGCAGGAAGGCCGCAGCCTGGTGCTGCAGGCCGCTGAGCGCAGTGACAATGAGCTGCGTGACCGCCTGATGCTGTTGCACCATGAACTCTCCGGGCTGCTGGAAACCGAGCAGGTCGCACAATTTTTGCACGAAGACAGTGCGCACTTGATGACCCAGGCCGACCACCGCGCCTACTTGAGTATCAGCCCCGTCTACCCGATTGACGTTGAGCGTGAGGCTGCGCAGTTTGCCAGCTGGTATGAGCTGTTTCCCCGCTCGATTACCGACGATCCCGCGCGTCACGGCACCTTCAACGATGTTCACTCGCGGCTGTCGATGATCCACGACATGGGCTTCGACGTGCTGTATTTCCCGCCGATTCACCCGATTGGTCGCAGCCACCGCAAAGGCAAGAACAATTCCCTGACCGCCGGCCCGGATGATCCCGGTAGCCCGTACGCGATTGGCAGCGAGGAGGGCGGCCATGAGGCCATCCACCCACAATTGGGTAGCCGCGATGACTTCCGCCGACTGGTCAAGGCCGCCGCCGAGCATGGTTTGGAGATCGCCCTGGATTTTGCCATCCAGTGTTCCCAGGACCACCCGTGGCTCAAGCAGCACCCCGGATGGTTCAACTGGCGCCCGGACGGCACCATTAAATACGCCGAGAACCCGCCGAAGAAGTATCAGGACATCGTCAACGTTGACTTCTATGCCGCCGACTCAATCCCCAGCCTATGGACCGAGCTGCGCGACGTGGTGGTCGGTTGGGTAGAAGAGGGCGTGAAGACCTTTCGCGTCGACAACCCGCACACAAAACCGCTGCCGTTCTGGCAGTGGCTGATCAGCGATGTGCGCGCCAAACACCCGGACGTGATCTTCCTGGCCGAGGCGTTCACCACCCCTTCGATGATGGCGCGCCTGGGCAAGGTCGGTTACTCGCAGAGTTACACCTATTTCACCTGGCGCAACACCAAGGCCGAGCTGAGCGAATACTTCGCGCAGTTAAACGAGTCGCCGTGGCGCGAGTGTTACCGGCCGAATTTCTTCGTCAACACGCCGGACATAAACCCGGGCTTCCTGCATCAGTCCGGCCGACCAGGCTTTTTGATCCGCGCGGCGCTTGCCACCATGGGCTCGGGCCTGTGGGGCATGTATTCGGGTTTCGAACTGTGCGAAGCCGCCCCGGTGCCGGGCAAGGAAGAGTACCTGGACTCGGAAAAATACGAGATCCGCCCACGGGACTTCACCGCGCCGGGCAACATCATTGCCGAGATCGCCCAGCTCAACCGTATCCGCCGGCAGAACCCTGCGTTGCAGACCCACTTGGGCCTGAAGCTCTACAACGCGTGGAACGACAACATTCTGTACTTCGGCAAGCGCAGTGAAGACGGCAGCAATTTCATCCTCGTCGCCGTCAACCTCGACCCGTTCAATGCCCAAGAGGCGGATTTCGAGTTGCCGCTGTGGGAAATGGGCTTGCCGGATGATGCCCAGACCCAAGGCGAAGACTTGATGAACGGCCATCGCTGGACTTGGTACGGCAAGACCCAGTGGCTGCGGCTGGAGCCGCACACCCCGTTTGGAATATGGCGCATCACCACTTCCTAAGCCGAGCCTGATCTTCAGACTGATGAAGAGTAAAGGTGGGAGCTGGCTTGCCTGCGATAGCGGTCTGTCAGTGGCAGATTTTTTGCCTGACACACGGCTATCGCAGGCAACCCAGCTCCCACATCGAACGCGCCCCTTCAGGTCAATGTTCAAGCATTTCAGGAGTTTCCAATGGCGAAGAAACCCAAGGCTGCCACCTTTATCAAAGACCCGCTCTGGTACAAGGACGCGGTGATCTACCAGGTTCACGTCAAATCCTATTTCGACTCCAACAATGACGGCATCGGTGACTTTCCCGGGCTGATCGCTAAGCTCGACTACATCGCCGACCTGGGCGTGAACACCATCTGGCTCTTGCCGTTCTACCCCTCGCCACGCCGCGATGACGGCTATGACATCGCCGAATACCGTGGCGTGCACAGCGATTACGGGACCATGGCCGACGCTAAACGCTTTATTGCCGAAGCGCACAACCGCGGGCTGCGGGTTATCACCGAACTGGTGATCAACCACACCTCCGACCAGCACCCCTGGTTCCAGCGTGCGCGCAAGGCCAAGCCGGGTTCGGCCGCTCGAGACTTCTACGTGTGGTCCGACGACGACCAGAAATACGACGGCACCCGCATCATTTTCCTCGACACCGAGAAGTCCAACTGGACCTGGGACCCGGTCGCCGGCCAGTACTTCTGGCACCGGTTCTATTCCCACCAGCCGGACCTCAACTTCGACAACCCGCAGGTGATGAAAGCGGTGCTGTCGGTGATGCGTTACTGGCTGGACATGGGCATCGACGGCCTGCGCCTGGATGCCATCCCGTACTTGATCGAGCGCGACGGCACCAATAACGAGAACCTGCCGGAAACCCACGACGTCCTCAAGCAGATCCGCGCCGAGATCGACGCGCATTACCCGGACCGCATGCTGCTCGCCGAGGCCAACCAGTGGCCGGAAGACACGCAGCTCTACTTTGGTGACAAAAAGGGTGATGACGGCGATGAGTGCCACATGGCCTTTCACTTCCCGCTAATGCCGCGCATGTACATGGCCCTGGCCCAGGAAGATCGCTTCCCCATCACCGACATTTTGCGCCAAACCCCGGAGATCCCTGCCAACTGCCAATGGGCGATCTTCCTGCGCAACCACGATGAACTGACCCTGGAAATGGTCACCGACAAAGAGCGTGACTACCTGTGGAACTACTATGCCGCCGACCGTCGTGCACGGATCAACCTGGGTATTCGTCGGCGCCTGGCGCCGCTGATGGAGCGCGACCGCCGTCGCGTTGAATTGCTTAACAGCCTGTTGCTTTCAATGCCGGGCACGCCGACCTTGTATTACGGCGATGAGATCGGCATGGGCGACAACATCTACCTCGGCGACCGTGACGGCGTGCGCACGCCGATGCAATGGTCCATCGACCGCAACGGCGGCTTCTCCCGCGCCGACCCGGCCAGCCTGGTGCTGCCGCCGATCATGGATCCGCTTTACGGCTACCAGTCGGTCAACGTCGAGACTCAGGCCCAGGACCCGCACTCGCTGCTGAACTGGACCCGACGCATGCTGGCGGTGCGCAAGCAGTCCAAGGCCTTTGGCCGGGGCAGTTTGAAAATGCTCTCGCCGAGCAACCGCCGTATCTTGGCCTATACCCGCGAATACACCGGCGACGATGGGCGCAACGAGATCATCCTGTGCGTGGCCAACGTGTCGCGCAGTGCCCAAGCGGCCGAGCTGGACTTGTCGGCCTTTGCCGGCATGGTGCCGGTGGAAATGCTCGGCGGTAATGCCTTCCCGCCGATTGGCCAGCTGAATTTCCTGCTGACCCTGGCGCCGTACGGTTTCTATTGGTTCGTGTTGGCGGCGGAAAACCAAATGCCGAGCTGGCATGTGGAACCGGCGCAGAGCATTCCGGACTTCACTACGTTGGTGCTGAAAAAACGCATGGAAGAGTTACTCGAAGAACCGTGCCGCACCACTTTGGAGCACACCTCGCTGCCGGCCTGGCTGCCCAAGCGGCGCTGGTTCGCGGGCAAGGACACCGCCATCGACAGAGTGCACATCGCCTACGGCGTGCGCTTCGGCGACCCGCAGTACCCGGTGCTGCTCAGCGAAATCGAGGTCAGCAGCGGTGGTCAGGTCAGTCGCTACCAACTGCCGTTCGGCTTTCTCGGTGAAGACCAGTTCACCAGCGCCTTGCCGCAGCAGTTGGCGCTGGCCCGCGTACGCCGAGCGCGTCAGGTGGGCTTGGTGACCGATGCCTTCAGCCTCGAGCACTTTATTCGTGCGGTGATTCACGGCCTGCAAGCCGGCACGGTGTTGAACACCCGTGAAGGTGATTTGCGCTTTGAGGCCACGCCGAACTTGGCCCAGTTGCAACTGAGCGATGAGTCGCAGGTGCGCTACCTGGCGGCCGAACAGTCCAACAGCTCCGTGGTGGTGGGCGAAAGCCTGGTGCTCAAACTTATCCGCAAAGTCAGCGCCGGGGTACATCCGGAGCTGGAAATGAGCGCTTATTTGACCGCCGCCGGCTACCCGAATATCTCGCCGCTGCTGGGCTCGATGATTCGCCATGATGCCGAGGGCCATGACAACCTGCTGATGATCGCCCAGGGCTACTTGAGCAACCAGGGCGATGCGTGGGGCTGGACCCAGAACAACCTGGAGCGCGCGATTCGCGACGAGCTGGCTGAAGCCATCTCCGAGCAGGAACAGCACTACAACGCCTTGGGTGAGTTGAAAGACTTTGCCGGCCTGCTCGGCCAGCGCCTGGGTGAAATGCATGGGGTGCTGGCGGCGAAAACCACCAACAAGGCCTTCAACCCCGAAGCCACCACGGTCAAGGATACACAGGCCTGGGCCAAGGACGTCGGGGCGCAGATCGACCGCGCGCTGCACTTGCTCAAGCTGCATCAAAACCAATTGAACCCTGCCGATCAGGCGCGGGTCAGTGAGTTGCTGGCGCAGAAAAAAGCCATCACCGGTCACGTTCAGGCCTTGGCGAAAGCCACGGCGGGCGGCTTACGGATTCGGGTCCACGGTGACTTGCACCTGGGCCAGGTGTTGGTGGTCAAGGGCGATGCTTACTTGATCGACTTTGAAGGTGAACCGGCGCGGCCGCTGCATGAGCGGCGCGGCAAGCACAGCCCGTATAAAGATGTGAGTGGCGTGCTGCGTTCGTTTGATTACGCTGCCGCCATGGCCCTGAATGTGCAAGGAGTGGATCACTCGCCCGAAGCGGATATCGCCCGTAAACGCGTGACCGAGCGTTACCTGAATGAAGCGCGAGAGGCATTTACCCAGGCTTATCATCAGGCGACGACTACACTGGCGCATGACTGGCAGGATGCCAAAGGCCAGAGCGCCGCGCTGACGTTGTTCAGCCTGGAGAAGGCCGCGTACGAAGTGGCCTACGAAGCGGAAAACCGCCCGACCTGGTTGCCAGTGCCGTTGCAAGGTTTGCACGGCCTGCTCAGCGGGCTGACACCTATATCGAAAACTGCACGCGGTGGGGAGACGTCATGAGCTTTACAAATAAAGAACCGCTGCAACCGAAATTGACTGCAATGCCGGCGTCCAAGGACGTCGAAGCACTGGTGCGCGCCGAGCACCATGACCCGTTCTCGATTCTGGGGCCGCATGATGACGAGCAGGGCGGGCAGTTTATCCGCGCGTTCCTGCCCGAAGCCCTGAGTGTTCAGGTCTTGGCGCGTGACAGCGGTGAACAGATCGGCAGCCTCGACGCGACTCAGGTGCCGGGTCTGTTTGTCGGGCATTTCAACACGCGCCAGGGTTACCTGCTGAAGATCCAGTGGGCCGGCGGTGAGCAGATCACCGAAGACCCTTACAGCTTCAACCAATTGCTCCTCGGTGAAATGGACCTGTACCTGTTTGCCGAAGGCAATCACCGTGACCTGAGCAGTTGCCTCGGTGCGCAGGTGACCAGCGTCGACGGCGTGCAGGGTGTGCGCTTCGCCGTGTGGGCGCCGAATGCCCGGCGTGTGTCGGTGGTGGGCGACTTCAATATCTGGGACGGCCGCCGTCACCCGATGCGCCTGCGTCATCCGTCTGGCGTGTGGGAAATCTTTATCCCACGCCTGCAACCGGGTGCGGCCTACAAGTACGAAATTCTCGGTGCCAACGGGATTCTGCCGCTCAAGGCCGACCCGATGGCACTGGCCACCCAACTGCCGCCCGACACCGCCTCGAAAGTCGCCGCGCCGTTGCAGGTGGACTGGCAAGACCATGAGTGGATGCAGTCGCGCGGCGACAAGCACAAGACCACGGCGCCGCTGTCGATTTATGAGCTGCACGTCGGTTCCTGGCAATGCGAGCTGGACGAGGCCGGCGAAGTATCGCGCCAGTACGGCTGGCGCGAGCTGGCCGATCGATTGATTCCGTATGTGCAGCAATTGGGCTTCACCCATATCGAGCTGATGCCGATTATGGAACACCCGTTCGGCGGCTCCTGGGGTTACCAAGCGTTGTCACAATTCGCTCCGAGTGCGCGTTTTGGCTCGCCGGAAGATTTCGGCTTTTTCGTCAATGCCCTGCACCAGGCCAATATCGGCGTGATCCTCGACTGGGTGCCAGCGCATTTCCCCACCGACACGCACGGCCTGGCCCAGTTCGACGGCACCGCGCTGTATGAATACGCCAACCCGCTGGAAGGCTTTCACCAGGATTGGGACACGCTGATCTACAACCTGGGCCGTACGGAAGTGCACGGCTTTATGCTGGCCTCGGCGCTGCACTGGCTTAAACACTTCCATGTCGACGGTTTACGGGTGGATGCCGTGGCCTCGATGCTGTATCGCGACTACTCGCGCAAAGCCGGCGAGTGGGTGCCCAACCGCCATGGCGGCCGCGAGAACCTCGAAGCCATCGATTTCCTGCGGCACTTGAACGACGTGGTGGCGCTGGAAGCACCCGGCGCGCTGGTGATTGCCGAGGAGTCCACCGCCTGGCCGGGTGTGAGCCAGAGCACGCAGCAAGGTGGCCTGGGTTTCAACTACAAGTGGAACATGGGCTGGATGCACGATTCCTTGCATTACATCCAGCAAGACCCGGTGTACCGCGCCCATCACCACAATGAGCTGAGTTTCGGCCTGGTGTATGCCTGGTCCGAGCGGTTTATCCTGCCGATCTCCCACGATGAAGTGGTGCACGGCAAGCATTCGCTGATCGACAAGATGCCCGGTGATCGCTGGCAGAAGTTTGCCAACCTGCGGGCTTACCTGAGCTTCATGTGGATGCACCCGGGTAAGAAATTGCTGTTCATGGGCTGCGAGTTCGGCCAATGGCGTGAGTGGAACCACGATCAGCAGTTGGACTGGTACCTGCTGCAATACCCCGAGCACCGGGGCGTGCAGAAGCTGGTCGGCGACCTGAACCGCCTGTACCGCGAGGAGCCGGCGCTGCACGAACAGGACGACGCACCTCAAGGGTTCCAGTGGCTAATCGGCGACGATGCGATCAACAGCGTCTACGCTTGGCTGCGTTGGAGCAAGGACGGCAAACCGGTATTGGTAGTTGCCAATTTCACCCCAGTACCGCGCGAGGCGTATTCGGTCGGCGTGCCGATTGCGGGGCGTTGGAGCGAGGTGATCAACAGTGATGCCGACACCTATGCCGGTTCCAACTATGGCAACGGTGGGGGAGTGTTCACTCAGGATGAGGCGCGCCATGGGCAACCGGTGTCGCTCTCGCTGAATCTGCCACCACTGGGTGTATTGATTCTGCGGCCGGAAGCCCTTTAAAGGCTCTAGCATGCCGGATTCTGTTGTCCGCACTACTGGCAGGGTGCCACAATGGCGCCTTTGTCGAGGCAGTCGAAACAGGCGTATTTCATGAATAGCCTTGGACGTGGGCAGGACCAGGATGGTTTTATCGAAGAGCAGGTGCGAACCGACCGGTTGCACCAGCTATTTCGCCAATCGTTCTCCGCCATTTTCGGCAGTTACCTGGCCGCCAGCATGCTCTGCTGGCTGTGTTGGGACCGCTTTGACCACCAGGTCATGCTGGTCTGGCTGCCGGTGCTGGCGGGCACCTCGCTGTTGCGCATCAAGATGTTCTTGGAGTGGTTTCGTTGCCCTATTAACGAGCGTACGCCCCAGCGTTGGGAGCGTCGTTACTGGGTGACGCTGATGCTGTCGGCGGGCGTGTGGGGCATTGGCGCGTTGGCGGTGATGCCCACGGACGACCGCCTATCCCAAGTGCTGGTCATGCTGTTTACCGTGGGCATGTCAGTCAGCGCGGTCTCGTGTTATTCAGCCTATCGCTACATGACCCTGGGCTCCATTGCCCTGGTGCTGATGCCGTGTACGCTGTGGCTGCTGTTCCAGCCCTCGTCGATGCAAGTGGGTGTGGCCATTGCGGTGCTGGTGTTCTCGTTTTTCGTGGCCAGCGCCACGCACAAACTGTCCGATGCCCTGGAAAAAGCCTTTCGCCTGACCCGGCAAATGGAGCGTGCGTACACGATTTCCACACGCGCCGCCCAGACCGACGAGCTCACCGGGCTGATGAACCGTCGGGCGTTTTTCGAACACGCCCAAGTGCTCTACGCGCAGTGTCGCCACAACCAGCAGCCGCTGTGCGCGCTGATGATGGACATGGACCACTTCAAAGATATCAACGACACCTACGGCCACCAGGCCGGCGACCAAGTGCTGCGCCAAGTCGGCGGGGTGATCAGTGCATCGTTTCGTCAGGCCGATGTCTACGGGCGGCTCGGCGGCGAGGAGTTTGCGGTGCTGTTGCCCAATACCTCACTGGAAACTGCACGGGGTATCGCTGAGCAACTGGTCAAGGCGATTTCCGGGCTGGCCTCCGCGCCGGTGCAGGGCTTGACCGCGAGCCTGGGCGTTGCCACCACCCGCAGCCTCGATCAGGACCTGCACAGCCTGATGAACACCGCCGACAAGGCGCTGTACCGCGCCAAGGCCATGGGGCGTAACCAGGTGGCGGTAGCAGAGTAGGGCGCTTGAGGCAGGGCTCAGTCGCGTTGCATCGATTTGGCCAGCGCACGGGCCACTTGGTCGGCGGAGTAGGGCTTGGCCAGGAACTCGACGCCTTCGTAGCCACTGTCGGCCAGCTCTTCGCTGTAGCCCGAGGTCAGCACCACCGGCAGGTCCGGCCGCCTCTGGCGCAGCAGCTTGGCCATCGCCACGCCGGTCATGCCCGGCATCACCACATCCGAAAAAATCGCGTCGAAGGCCATCCCATCCGGGCCGGCCAGCGCCAACGCCTGTTCGGCATCGGTGGCCCAGGTGGTCTGGTAGCCGAGGTCCTGCAGGATCTGATTGGCGAAACGGCCGACTTCCAGGTTGTCTTCCACGATCAGAATATGGTGCATTGCCGTGTCGTGGGTTGGGCTGCAGTCTTCCTGCGCCAGGCTGGGTTGCTCCGCCGCCGGTTCCGCTTCAGGCAGGTACAGGGTAAACACACTGCCCTGGCCCAAGTGGCTGGTTACATCGACATTGCCGCCGGACTGCTTGGCAAACCCGAACACTTGCGACAAGCCCAGGCCGGTGCCTTTGCCCACGGCCTTGGTGGTAAAGAACGGCTCGAAAATGCGCTCGACGGTATTGCCGGGAATCCCGCTGCCGGTATCGGCCAGCGCAATCGCCACAAACGGCTGATGGGCTTCGGCATCGCCCCGGATACGCGGCAGCGCCGCCAGCGTTGCCACGCGCAGTGTCAGGGTGCCTCGGCCCTCCATGGCATCGCGGGCGTTGAGCGCGATGTTGATCAGCGCGGTTTCAAACTGGCTGGGGTCGACGCGCACATAGCAAGGCTGGCCGGGCAATTGAGTCTGCACATGGATACGCGCACCGGTCACGCTTTCGAGCATTTCGCCGATGTTCTTGACCCGCTGGCACACATCGAACACTTCCGGGTTCAGCGGTTGGCGGCGGGCGAAGGCGAGCAACTGGCTGGTGAGCTTGCTGGCGCGCTCGACGGTGTCCGAGACGGCGCCCATGTAGCGTTGGCGCCGCTCTTCGGACAGCCCGGGCTGGCGCAGGAAGTCCACCGAGGAGCGAATGATCGTCAGCAGGTTGTTAAAGTCGTGGGCCACGCCGCCGGTCAACTGGCCGATGGCTTCGAGCTTTTGCGACTGATGCAGCGCCGCTTCGGCCTGGGTCAGGGCGCTGGTGCGTTCTTCGACGCGCTGCTCCAGGGTGGCGTTCAGCTCGGTAATGGCCGCCAGGCCCTCGCGTACGGCGGCGTCGGCGCGCACCCGTTCGATATGCGCCCAGGAGCGCTCGGTGACTTCCCTCACCAGGGCCAAGTCATAGGGCGACCAGACGCGCGCGAACTTGTGATGCACGGCCATCAGGGCGGTCAGGCGCCCGTCTTTGATCAGCGGGAAACACGCCGTCGCCGTGACGCCCAAGGTCTGGTAGCAGGCGGACTCCTCGGGCGTGCACTCCACGCGGTTGTCGCCAATCACCAGCGCTTCACCGGCGTTCAGCTGTTTTATCGCGTGTGCGCCGAACGAGGCCAGGCTGTACCGCCCGACGATACTTGGCGAGCCGGGCGCCGCCCAATTACCGCGAATGGTGAAGCCGTCTTCATCGGCGTCCATATCGGCATAGGCGCAATTGGACACATGCAGGTGTTCGGCCAACAGGCGCGTGGTGGTGGTCATGATGGATTCGGCGTCGGTGGCGTTGGCCACCGCACTACCAATGGCATCCAGTACGGCCAGGCGACGGGCGAGAAAGACCGTGGCGGTGGTTTCTGTGACCGTATTGAGCATGCCGACGACCGTGCCTTGCGGGTCGCGCACAGGGCTGTAGCAAAACGTAAAGTACGCTTGCTCCGGGCCATTGCCACGCTCAATCACCAGCGGGTAGTTTTCTACGTAGGTCGCATTGCCTTGAAAGGCAGCATTGGCGAAGTGGCTCACTTCGTCCCAGACTTCACGCCAGGTGTCGCTGAAAGCACGCCCCAATGCGTAGGGCTTATCGCCCAGAATAGGGATAAACGCATCATTGTAGAGCGTGATCAGGTGCGGGCCCCAACTGATGGACTGGGGGAAGCTTGAGGCAAAACACAGCGCAACGGTGGTTTTGAGTACATCAGGCCATTGTTCCAATGGACCTAATGGCGTACTTGCCCAATCATGCTGGCGAACTCGCTCGGCCATGTCGCTGCTGCTTTGCAGCCAATTCATCATTGGGTGAACACCTTGTTTTCCAGAGTCTTTAGCGTGCCTGAATGCCTCAGGTATCAAGCTACTGACCCGGTTGACCGCTGCCAGTTCAGCGCAATTATCGCCTAGATGGCAATTTGATTCTCCCTCCGTTTGGATAGATTGCGCTCGGCGGAGTTCGGCGCCTGCTCACGCCCTACTGCGCGCCGAATAAACCGGTCCAATAAATCCCCGCGTCACTCTTCGGGTCCATGGCATAGGCTGCGCCCAACTCGCGAAATTGCGGGTTCATCAAGTTGGCGCAATGGCCGGGGCTGGCGAGCCAGCCGTCCACCACTTTGCGCGGGGTGTCGAGGCCGGCGGCGATGTTTTCACCGATGTTTTTTGCGATGTAGCCGGCCAGCTCCGCGCGGTCGCCCGGGGTGCGGCCATCGTGGTCGAGGTGGTCGAAGAAGTTGCCGTTGGCCATGTTGCGTGTGTGGCTGTTGGCGGCATTGGCCAGCTCATCGTTCCACGACACCGGCGTGGTCGCGGTAAACGCCTGGGTGCCGCACTGGCGCGGTTGCGCGCGCGCGGTGTTGATCAGGTTCAGCAGTTGTTTGCCTTCGGTCTGCCAGTCGCCCAGGCCGCTGGTCAACAACGGGCGCGCGAGCACGATGCGCCAATCCTGGCCGCTGTTGCTTACGCCGATGTCGACAAATTGCGGGTCGAGCACTACGCGGCAGAAACTTTCGCGCACGGCCTTCATCGCCGCCTCGGCATTTTTGGGGCCGGACAGGCTGATGGCTTGCACATTCACCATCGGGTACGCGGCCCGCGCCAGCGCTTGCTGCAAGTCGCCGACATTGGTGGCCGGCAGCACCAGCCGCGTGTCGTTGGCCAACGGTGGCAGTTCCTGGGAACCCTGGTTACCGCAGCGCTGCACCTGGCTGCGGTACTGATTGATCTGTTGCACCAACTGACTTTCTTCATTCGCCATCGCGCTGGCGCAGAACGCCAAACTGGCGGCCAGCGTCGTAAGACCCATCATCAATGACAGCACGCGCATGGACATTACCCTTGAGCTTGAAAGTGCCCATGATGCGCGATGTAACCCGGTCTGGCGCAACGCCTTTTTTGTTTTTTTGCCTCAACGGGTGTTCTGCGCGCCGTTCTCGGCGCTGTGGCGGCGCCAGGCAAAGGTGCTGGCGGCGATGATCAGGGCCAGTGCTGCGGCGAAGGTCACGTGCAGGCCATTAGCCACGGTTTGCGCCGCTGCGCGGGTGACATCGGGGCTGGCCCAGGCAAACACAGCGCCCAGGGCCGAGGCACCGAAAATCAGGCCCAGGTTGCGCGACAGGTTCAACAGGCCGGAGATCGTGCCCCGGCGTGACGCGTCGACATCGCTCATGACCGCCGTGTTGTTGGCGGCCTGGAACAGGCTGTAGCCCATCGTCAGCAGCACCAGCGCGGCAAGGTACGCCACCAGGGCGCTGACCAGCGACAGCGCCAGGGCGCCGACGGCCATGAGGCCCAACCCCGCGAGCGTCATGCGCTGGCTGCCCAGGCGCTCGGTGAGGTGGCCGGCCGGCACACCGGTGGCCGCTGAAACGCACGGCCCGACGGCCATCGCCAGGCCCATCCACGCCGCCTCAAGCTCCAGGCCCCGGGAAAGATAGAACGGGCCGACCACGAAGGTGGTCATGATTACTGCCGATACCAAGGTGCTCATCGCCAGGCCTGCGCGCAAGGCTGGGTCTTTCAACGGCAGCCAGAATGCATTGCCCGAGGCCGACGTGCGGCCTTGCTGATCTGCCGGCAAATACCGCCAGGCGAGGGCGGCGGCCAACAAACCCAGAGGCGCGCCCACTAGAAACAACGCGCGCCAGCCCCACAGGCTGAGCAGCACGCCGCCGACGCTGGGGCCCATGGCGGTGCCCACCGCCGACATCGTGCCGAGCAGGCCCATCACACGCCCGGTGCGTTGCGCGGGCACGGTGTCGCCGACCAAGCCTAAAGTCATCGCCATCATGCTCGCTGCGCCCAGCCCTTGCAGGACGCGCGCGGCAACGAGCCATTGCAGTGAAGGTGCGGCGCCGCACAGCGCGCAGGCCACGGCGAACAGCAGCAACCCGGCGAGCAACAATCGGCGCCGCCCCAGACGGTCGCCCAGGCTGCCTGCACTGACAATCACCGCCGTGATCGCCAGCAAGTACGCCAGCACCACCCACTGCACCGCGTGAAACGAGGCATCAAACGCCTGCGCCAGGCTGGGCAGGCCGACATTGGCAATGCTGGTGCCGAGGGAGGCCAGAAGCATGGACAGGGACAGGCTGATAAGTCGGCCTTTTGATGAGGTGTGCATGGGGCGATTCCTTGAGTGAACGCAGCTGTCGCCAATCTACGTCCTCGCCTACTATGGCGGAAGGCGCAGGGTTTGCAGCCTATACGTGCATCAAACGCCTTATGAGGATTGCCCATGCCCGATCTCAACCTGCTGACCACCCTGGATGTGTTGCTGACCGAAGGCAGCGTCGCGCGTGCCGCCCAGCGCCTGCGCCTGAGCCCATCAGCCATGAGCCGGGCACTTGCACGCTTGCGCGAGACCACCGGCGACCCCTTGCTGGTGCGGGCCGGGCGCGGCCTGGTACCGACGCCGCGTGCGTTGGCACTGCGTGAACAGGTCAGCCGGCTGGTGCAGGAGGCCCAGGCGGTGCTGCGCCCCGTGCAATCTCTGGACATGGGCCAGGTTGTGCGCACGTTCACCCTGCGTGCCAGCGAGGAGTTTGTGGAGAACCTCGGCCCGGCCTTGCTGGCGCGAATCGCCCACGAGGCGCCCGGCGTGCGGCTGCGCTTCGTGAATAAGACCGACAACGACTACGCGCTGCTGCGCGAAGGCAGCGTCGACGTGGCCATCGGCGTGGTCGACCCCGGCGCCAGCCCTGAAGTGCTGACCCAGGCGCTGTTTCGTGATCGCCTGGTCGGCGTGGTGCGCAGCGGCCATCCCTTGAGCCGGGGCGCCGTCAGCGCCGAGCGGTTTGCCCAGGGGCAGCATGTCTATGTCTCCCGGCGCGGCCTGGCGCGTGGCCAGGTTGATGACGCCTTGCTCGCCTTGGGCCTCACGCGCGAGATCAGCACCCTCGTCGCCGGCTTTGCCACCGCCATCGCCCTGGCCCGCGATACCGACCTGATCGCCAGCGTGCCCGAGCGCTACACCGCCAACCAGCGTGAAGGGCTGTTCAGCTTTGCACTGCCGGTATCCATACCGACGTTCACCGTGGCCATGCTCTGGCACCCGCGCCTGGACGCCGACCTGGCCCACCGCTGGCTGCGCGGTTGTTTGCGCGAGGTGTGCGGGCAATAACGCGGCTGCAACAGGTACAATCGCCGCTGCCTTGACGCGAAACCCCAGGAATTTGCATGTTCAGCCTTACCCGCTATACCACGCCGTGCCCCGAGCCGATCAACAGTCAGATCCTGCAGTTGGTGGTCGATAACCTCACCGACATCAGCAGCGTCGCGCTGGCGCCCAGCAACTTGCTCTACAACATCTACCAGTACGCCATCGGCTTTGAGGTGCACCTGTACTTGGAGGCGCTGGATGGCGCCAAGGGCATTGCCGTTGAGCTGGTAGTGGCGATGGATGAGGACACGGTGATTGGCTTTTGTCTGTACCTACCGGTGAAAGATGATCCGCAAGCCTGCGGCATCGCGTTCATGGCGGTGCAGGCAGGTAGGCGGCGCCAGGGTGTGGCCCGCGCGATGCTGCAGGACGTGCTGGCGCGCTACCCCCACGCCGAGTTGGCGTGTGCCGTGGAAAAGGTCCCGGCGTTCGCGGCCATGGGCTTTCAGGTACGCGGCGCGCGTGGCACCCAGGTGCTGATGAATACCCGCGATTACGGCACTGATGGCTTGATGGGCGTGCTGGACGTGGCGGCTATCTATAGCTCGCTGGAAGTGCGGCAGATTCACACGTACCTGCTGCAAAAACACGGCAAGCGCGCGATGGTGGATGCGGAGAAGCAACGTGATCGGCATCTCGATCAACTGGCGCGCAAGGTTCAACGGTTTATTGCTGAGCGCTAGTGGCCATCGGGCTGTTGTGGCGAATGGGCTTGTTGTGGCAAGCCCGCTCGCAACGGTTTATTGCTGAGCGCTAGTGGCCATCGGGCTGTTGTGGCGAATGGGCTTGTTGTGGCAAGCCCGCTCGCCACAAATTACTCAAACACGCCCGCGATTGACCATGGCCAGGATCGTCGCCAGTAACTCCTGCTGCGCCTCGTCACGGCTGATCTCGCCGCTGGCCGCCGCCTGCGACAAGGCTTCCGCCGCGCCGAGCATCGCCCGCAACCCGGCCTGGGACACTGTGGCGCCCGGCGCGAACGGCGCCAGGGCAGCGCGGCATTTGTCGAGGAAGATCGCCTCGTACTTGCGCTTGAGGGTTTCCAGCTCTGGCGAGCTGCTCAGCGCGGCGATCACCCCCGGAATTTCCCGACCTTGCAGCAACACACAATCGACATAACACGCGGCGATCACCTGCGCGCGCTCATCCAGCGTCGCGCCGCTGGTGTCCAGGGCCTCGGCAAACACCTGGTTCTGGCGCCCGTCGAAGTCTTCATACAGCGCGGCGAGCAGCCCCGCGCGGGTGACGAAATGGTCATAGACCACCGGTTTGGTAACGCCCGCCAGTTCCGCCAGGCGGCCCAGGGTCAGGGCTTCGGTGCCTTCCTCGCGCACCAGTTGCCAGGCCACATCGAGCAACTGGCGCAGGCGATCCTCGCGTGTAAGGCGGCGGCGTGGGGCAGGGGATTCAGTGCTTGACATGCTTATATACCAAAAGTAACTTAATCGGCGTAACTTACCAAAAGTAGCTTATCCTAAGCCGAAAGGGAGTCCTTGTCATGCACGCACTAATCGTTGTTGCTCATCACGACCCACAATCGCTCACCCACGGCCTCGCCGCACAGGTGGCGGCGGGGCTGACAGCCTCCGGCCACACCTTCGAGATCGCCGACCTCGCCGCCGAAGGTTTCGACCCGCGCTACAACGCCGCCGACCATCGCGTACACCGCAGCCGTGCCACCCCGCCTGCCGACGTGCTTGCCGAACAAGCGCGCCTGGACCGCGCCGACGCCTTGGTTCTCGCGTTCCCGATTTATTGGTGGTCGCTGCCGGCCGTGCTCAAAGGCTGGATCGACCGCGTGTTCGTCAACGGCTGGGCCATCGACTATGGCCCCGATACGCCGGTGGTGAAGAAGCTGCGGCACTTGCAGGTGCACCTGCTGGCGCTCGGCGCGGCGGATGCCGGCGCATTTGATCGCCACGGCTATGCCAAGGCGATGCGCACGCAGATCGACTACGGGATCTTTGATTACTGCGGGGCGCAGGTGGTGACGTCCGAGTTGCTGTTGGAGTCTGAAGGCGGTAGCGCCCAAACGCATTTGCACACGGCGAAAGCCGTAGGGCAGGGGCTGTTTCAGGGCGAGGCTGTAGCGGGCTGATTCAACCTTCGCGAAACAGATCGTGGGCATCCAGCAACCGGTAAGCAATCTCCGGGCGTTTCTCCATGCCGCGACGAATCGCCGCCGGAATGGATTGCCGAGTCTTACGGCACATGCCGGGCAGGTCGTCGATGACGATCTGGATCCCGCGCATGCTTTTGACTTCGGTATGGCCTGGCGCGACATGCACGCGGATGCCCAAAAGTTCGTACATCCGCTGTTGCATGTGCTCCAGGTCTTGCAGGCTCTTGAGGTCTTCGAGGCGTTCGATCAGCTTTTTCTCCTCCTGGCGCGTCAGGTTGAGAATGCGCACGTCGGCGTCGGGTGCCTGCAGCAATTGTTCACGCTCGCAGACACAAGCGCCGGGTGGGCAGGGTTGGCGAAGTGTCATGTGCATTCCCTCCCCATACCAACGCGGCTGCTTCAGTCGCTCAGCGCGACCCCAAGACTGCCCAAGGCCTTCCAGTATTCAGGGTAGGTCTTGGCCACGCAATCCGGGTCCTGAATGCGGATACCCGCGACTTTCAAACCCGCCAGGGCAAAGCACATGGCGATGCGGTGGTCAGCGTGGGTGTCGATCAGCGCATTGCACGACGTACCGGCCAATGCAGGGTCGCTGGCCACCAGCAGGTCATCGCCTTCGATGGTCGCCAGGCCCGGGCGGATTTCGTTGAGGCCGTCGTGCAGTGCCTGCACGCGGTCGCATTCCTTCACGCGCAGGTTGGCCAACTCGGTGAATCGCACTGGGGTGTTATTGAAGGCGGCGAGTACAGCCAGGGTCGGAATCGCGTCCTGCATCTGCGAGCCGACCACTGTGGCCTGCATGTTCGGGAACTGGGCGATCACGGCTTGGGCCTTGGCGTCCGGCTGGGTGAAATCTTGCGCGGCGACGCCGATGTCGATGCGCCCGCCGGTCAACACTTCAGCGGCCCACAAATAGGTGGCCGCGGAGGCGTCGGGTTCGATCAGGTAGTCATGGGCGGTGTAGCCGGTCGGGGCCACGCGCCAGGTGGTGTCGTCGACCACTTCGACCTGCGCGCCGAAGGCCCGCATGCAATCCAGGGTCAGGTCCACATAGCCACGGGCGCCGATGTCCTTGCCGGTCAGCGCCACTTCAATCGGCGCTTCGCCGCAGGCTGCAAGCATCAGCAGGGCCGACACGTACTGGCTGGACAAGCCACCATCGATTTCAAAACGCTTGGCTTGGACTTTGCCCACGCCATGCACGGTCACCGGTGGGCAGCCGGTGGGGCTGTCGACGCGGATACCGTTCTGGCCAAGGGTGGCCAGCAGCGGGCCGATCGGGCGCTTTTGCATGTAGTCATCGCCGTCCAGCACCACGGTGCCTTCGACCGTCGCTACGGCAGCGGTGAGAAAACGCATGGCGGTGCCGGCATTGCCGAGGAACAACGGCTGCGCAGGCAGTTGCAGCTTGCCGGAGCCGGTGACGACGAAGGTGGTGTCGTCCGGCTCATCGATGGTCACGCCCATCTGGCGCAGGGCCACCGACATGTGGCGGGTGTCATCGCTTTTCAGTGCGCCGCTCAGACGGCTGGTGCCCTTGGCCAGGGCCGCCAGCAACAGGGCGCGGTTGGTAATGGATTTGGAGCCGGGGGGCGCGACCTTGCCGTTCAGGGGGAAATTGGGCGGTGTAACGGTCACGGTTTTCTGCGAACTCAAGGTACAAGGCTCCTGATCAGGGCAAGGTGGCGTGGAGTGGCCGACGGGCGGACCCGAATAATCAGCCAAACACGCCACGCTTGTCGAGCGGGGATCGTTGTACGGCGTGTATTTGCGGCGTGATCCGCGTGTGGACGCTGCTTGTAGCTGTATCGCCCTTCACTGGGTAGGACAAACAACCCTACCGATGCAGGGCAAAGGCCTTTACTCCGCGAAACCTGGCCGATGTACGAACTTTCTGAGGGCGTTGTACGGCGTGTATTTGCGGCGTGATCCGCGTGTGGACGCTGCTTGTAGCTGTATCGCCCTTCACTGGGTAGGACAAACAACCCTACCGATGCAGGGCAAAGGCCTTTACTCCGCGAAACCTGGCCGATGTACGAACTTTCTGAGGGAAGCAGCGGCTGGACAATATCGCCCGGCGAGGTAAGTTCGATGCACGCCCCAAGACGGTGCGTATTCAATCAAGGAGTGACTGAAATGAACAAACCCCAGACGCAACTCAGACACGGCCGTGTCGTGACCCCCGCCAGCCGTGGCTCGGTGGCCGTGGAGCGTGGGCTGCTGGGCAACTGGCAAGTCAACGAAATGGAAGGCGGCAAGAACTTCCCCGCACTCACCGCCGGGCCATTCCCTGCGCCTTACCAAACTGATGACCCAAGCGTCGCGCCACCTGCCGACGGGTATATCTTGAGCGGCGGCAAAACCGATGACCGCGACTGCATCAACTTCACCGACGAAGAAATGAGTAAAAAGCTCAACACCTCGTTCAATTGGCCATTGCTGAATGTCGAAGCCGGCCAGGTGTTTAAGGTGCAATGGGAATACACCGCCGCTCACGTCACCCGTGGTTATCGCTGGCTCATCACCAAAGACGGCTGGGACCCCAAGCAGCGCATCAGCCGCGCCCAATTGGAGGCCAAGCCGTTCTTTGAGGATTTCTACACCCAGGAGCCGTACTACCAGCACGCCGATGAAATGAAGGCCAAGGTCGAGCACCAAGTGACGCTGCCCAAGGGCAAGAAAGGTCGGCACGTGGTGGTGTTGATGTGGATCGTGGCCAACACCGGCAACGCGTTCTATCAGGCGTTTGACCTGGATTTCAAGTAAGCGCTGTTAACGCTGGGCCAACCAGTAATCATGTAGCGCCCGCGCAGCCGGTTCGATTGCACTGACCCGCTGTTGATGGGCGTTTACATCCAGGTCCGCCGGCAATTCGAAGTTGTCTTGCTCGGCGCACCAGGAAATCTTCTCCAGTTGCCCGGCCTGTTCGGCAGGCAATTCGGGCCAGTTGCCGATCGCGGCACCGCGGATATAACCAAAGCACCACTCCTCAGCGAGCGTCACGGCTTGGCCCTGATGGTCGGTTTCGTCGAAGCGCGCCTTGAACGCCTGGGCATCGGTCGCCAGTTGCGCTGCCAGCGTATTCATATGGCGTACGCACAATTCCAGGAAACGCTGGGCCTCTTCCACGCTTTCCCAGTCCGGGTTCTGCCCACCCCAGATCGCCGGGAACCACTCACCGACTTCCACTTGGGCCGGGCTTGAGACCAGCGCGGTGAAGTAGCCGTCGAGTTCGGCCAGGTTCAGCACCGAGTGATCGTCGCCGTACTTGAGCAGGGTTTCTTCGATGAATTCGAAATCGGCGGGGGCGAGGGGTTGGGCGTGCATGGCAATTCCTTTGAGCGTCGAGCGCCGCTGCGGGCGGCTTAAAGCGCGAAGGATGGCGCTTAGGCTGGCTTTTTTCCAGTGTTTTCCCAGTGCTGGCACCGCTTGCTCACGCACACCGAACCCACCACCGCGAGAATGATCGGCACCAGAAAGTCATGGCCGATACGGGTAAATTCTGCTGTGGACGGCATAGGCGGCTCCAGGCAAGGGCCCTGACTGTATAGCCGATAACGCGGGCCTGCGGGGTGAAAGGTATCTCACGCACACCGAACCCACCACCGCGAGAATGATCGGCACCAGAAAGTCATGGCCGATACGGGTAAATTCTGCTGTGGACGGCATAGGCGGCTCCAGGCAAGGGCCCTGACTGTATAGCCGATAACGCGGGCCTGCGGGGTGAAAGGTATCGGCACTGCATGAAGCCCGCACACACAACATTTCATTACGTTTGCCAGTCCCGTTTTTGGCCGATGCGCCGTCGCGCTCCCTTGTTATAGTTCGGGCCTTATCACTCGCCAGTCAGGGATCACTGCCATGTCCGAATACCAAGCTTTCGTCGTCGAACTCACCGGCAACGTTGCCCATGTGCAGATCAATCGCCCGGAAAAGATCAACGCGATGAACGCGGCGTTCTGGACCGAAATCATCGAGATCTTCCAATGGGTCGAAGACACCGATGCCGTGCGCGCTGTGGTGCTCAGCGGTGCGGGCAAGCATTTTTCTTCCGGTATCGACCTGATGCTGCTGGCCTCGGTGGCCAACGCGTTCGGCAAGGACGTGGGCCGCAACGCGCACCTGCTGCGGCGCAAGATCCTCGAGCTGCAAGCCTCGTTCAACGCCGTCGACAACTGCCGCAAACCGGTACTGGCGGCGATCCACGGCTATTGCATCGGCGGCGCCATTGACCTGATCAGCGCCTGTGACATGCGCTACGCGGCTGAAGACGCGCAATTTTCCATCAAGGAAATCGACATCGGCATGGCCGCCGACGTCGGCACCTTGCAGCGCCTGCCGCGGATTGTCGGCGACGGCATGCTACGTGAACTGGCCTACACTGGCCGCCAATTCGGCGCCGAAGAAGCGCGCAGCATCGGCCTGGTCAATCGTGTGTATGCGGACTATGAAAGCCTGTTGGCCGGCGTCATGGAAATTGCCGAGCAAATTGCCGCCAAGTCGCCGATTGCCGTGACCGGCACCAAGGCCATGATCAGCTACATGCGTGACCACACGGTCAATGATGGTTTGGAATACGTTGCCACCTGGAACTCGGCTATGTTGCAATCCAACGATCTGCGCGTGGCCATCGCGGCCCATATGAGTAAGCAGAAACCCGAATTCGTGGATTGACTGATATGACCCCAGGCTGGATTACCACAACGCTGCTGGACAACGACGCCCCTGGCGGCTGGGCCGTAGCCCGCAGCCGCGAAGGCTTTTTGCATGACACCAACGGCCCGCTGTTCCCGCGCGAATGGCTCAAGCGCCAGGACCTGTCGGTGTTTGCCGAACATGGCATCGGCCACCTCGACGGCGAGCCGGTGTACCTGCTGGAACTCAACTCGGCGAGTGAAGTACCCGGCTGCAGCTGGCAGGGCTTGCGCGGCTTCATGCTGCAAGGCGACCACACGCTGTACAAAGTGCTCGGTTACGCGGCGCAGATTGGCACCTGGGCGCGCGAGCACCGGTTTTGCGGCAGTTGCGGCCAGGCCATGGCCCAGGTGCCCCGCGAGCGCGCGATGTATTGCCAGGCCTGCGACCTGCGCAGCTACCCACGCATTTCGCCGAGCATGATCGTGCTGGTGACCCGTGGCGATGAGATTCTGCTGGCGCGCTCGCCGCGTTTTGTCACCGGCGTCTACAGCACCTTGGCCGGGTTTGCCGAGCCGGGTGAGTCGGCCGAAGACTGCCTGATCCGCGAAGTGCGCGAAGAAGTGCAGGTGGAGGTCAAGAACATCCAGTACATGGGCAGCCAGTGCTGGCCGTTCCCGCATTCGATGATGCTCGGCTTTCACGCCGAATACGCCGGTGGCGACATCGTGCCCCAGGCCGATGAGATCGAAGACGCGCAGTGGTTCAACATCCACGAACTGCCGCCGTTGCCGGCGTCACGCTCGATTGCGCGCTACTTGATTGACCTCTACTTGGCCCGTCGTTTAGGCCACGCTGAACCAGTGTTGCCAGGCTAGGCGCACGGTCAGGCCGAGGACCACGGTGATAAACACCGGGCGAATGAATTTGGCGCCGCCGCTGATCGCGCTGCGCGCGCCAAAGAACGCGCCACACATGACCGAGAAGCCCATCGCCAGGCCGACGATCCAGTCTACCGAGCCATTGAAGATAAACACCGACAGCGCCGCCGCGTTGCTGACGAAGTTCATGCTGCGCGCCACACCGCTGGCTTTGACCAGGTCGATGGGGTGCAGCAGCATGGTGCTGACCGTCCAGAACGCACCGGTGCCGGGGCCGGCCACGCCATCGTAGAAACCCAGGCCGAAGCCTTGGGTGGATTGCCATTTCTTCTTGATCGGTGCGTCGGCGTCCAGCGGCGCCTTGGGCGTGCCGCCGAAGAGCAAATACACACCGCAGGCGAACACGATCACCGGGAGCATTTTGTTCAGGGTTTCGGCGGGCAGGTAGTGGGCGACTATTGCACCGGCGAGGGCGCCGATCAGTGTGCCGATGATGGCGTGCACCCATTGGCGCGGGTGGAACAGCTTGCGCCGGTAGAAGGTGAGGCTGGCGGTGGCGGAGCCGAAGGTGGAGCTGAGTTTATTGGTGCCCAGCACCAGGTGCGGGGGCATGCCGGCGGTGAGCAGGGCCGGCGTGGTGAGCAGGCCGCCGCCGCCGGCGATGGCGTCGATGAAACCGGCGATGAAGGCTACGACGGCCAGGATGGCGAGGGTGGTCAGGTCAACGCTGAGTTCGAAGGGCATGGGCGGGGCTTATAGTTGGCAGGGGGGAGCGAATTGGGTGCGCCTAAGGGCGTTATGGTACCTCTGGCTTTGGGTACATATCCATTTTTGTGGTACCGATATGTCCCACCTAGCTCAACCGTGGCGTCTATCCCACCACTCCAACCCCGTACGCCACACACAAATCCCCAGGAAATAAGCCGACATCACCGACCACAACCCAAACGTCCAAGGATTCGTATTCGGATAATCCACCACCATCAAAAAGCTGCACAGCAACCAAATGGTGGTAACGGCGATATTCAGCGGCATAAACCGCTTAACCCGAAACGGATGCAAAAACTTCATCGGCGTCACAGTCAGCAGCGCCAAGCCAATCACGGTCAGCAACGTAACCCAGGCTTCCGGCTGGATGATATACACGCACAAGGCGACCACGTTCCAGGCCGCGGGAAAGCCGACAAAGTAGTTGTCCTTGCTCTTCATGTTCACATTGCAGAAGCAGAACAACGAAGACACCAGGATCACCGACACCGTGAACAGGTGGGTAAAGTCCGGCAAATCGATATAGCGGTAGATAAACAACGCCGGAATAAACACATACGTCAGGTAATCAATCACCAGGTCCAGCACCGAGCCGTCGAAGCTTGGCAACACCGTGCTGACATTCACCCGTCGCGCCAGGGAGCCGTCAACGCCATCAACCACCAGCGCCAGGCCCAGCCAGAGCAGGCACGCCTTGGGTGAGTTTTCCAGCAGCGCCAAGGTGGCCAGGAAGGCCAGCACCACGCCGGTGGCGGTAAAGCCGTGGGCGCCCCAGGCTTTGAGTCTGGCTACATGCAGGGTCGATATCACGGGCGGTTCTCCAAAAGGTGAAACAGGGCAGCCGACAACGTAACGCCGTCGAGTCTGGCCAGGGGATGCAGGTATCGACCGGGAAGGGGGGGATAAGGTTCACCACCCGGTGTATCACTTAGCGTAGCAAGCGTAGGACGTTTCAGCATCAACCCTGACGGAACACCAGCGCCTTCAAGCCACTTTGTGGGTCGATATCCGGAAATTCAGGCGGATTTTGCAGCCGTTCCACAAAGCGCAGGCCCGGTGCTTCGCGGGTGACGCCGTCGATCAGGAAGTCTTCGCCGAACGCCGGGTCGTTCATGCACGCCAGGACGGTGCCGTGTGGCGTGAGCAAATCCGGCAAGCGGCGCAGCACGCGCTGGTAGTCCTTGGTCAGCAGGAAACTGCCTTTCTGGAAGGACGGCGGGTCGATGATCACCAAGTCATAGGGGCCGCTGTGGGTCACCTTGGCCCAGGATTTGAAAAGGTCGTGGCCCAGGAAGGTGACATTGCCCAGGTCATGACCATTCAAGCGATGGTTATCGCGACCACGGCTGAGGGCGCCGCGGGCCATGTCCAGGTTCACCACATGGTCGGCGCCGCCTTCGATGGCCGCGACCGAGAAGCCGCAGGTATAGGCAAACAGGTTCAGCACGCGTTGGCCCTTGGCCTGCTGGCGCACCCAGTTGCGCCCATAGCGCATATCGAGGAACAGCCCGCTGTTCTGTTTTTTACCCAGGTCGATCAGGTAACGCAGGCCGCCCTCGGTGATGGTCAGCTCATCAACCGCTTCGCCCACCAGCCACTCGGTGGTGCTTTGCGGCAGGTAGCGATGTTGCAGGGCGACGGTATGCGCGCCATGTTGGGCCCAGTCGAACTCAACCAGAAGCTGTTTCAACGCGTCCAGCTGCGTAGCCTCGGGCTCTTTGAACAGCGCGACCAGCACCACGCCTTGCAACCAGTCCACTGTCAGCTGTTCCAGGCCCGGCCAGCAGCGGCCCCGGCCGTGGAACAGGCGCCGGGTTTCAGCGGGCGGGCTGGCCAGGGCGGTGAGCAGGTGGGCGTGCAGGGTGGCGAGTGCGTCTGGGGTCATCGGTTAGCGTCGGTCATTGAGCGGGCGGCATTTTAAACACAGTTGCAACGTCTCGTGTGGCTTGAGCACAACGTGCTGGTAAAAAGAATGATACGCCCAGCAATACGGCGACTGGTGCGGCATAAAGCGAATCTTGCGGTCTTCCAGCTGCTGGCGCAGGCGCTGCGGGTCGAGCACTTCCAGCTTGCTCGCCATCACCTGCACCAGTAACTGCTCCAGACGCAACCACACGGCCTGTTTTTCGTCGGCGTTGTAGCCATTCCACTGAATGACTTCATGGTGATAACGCTTGCAGCCCCGACAGACCAGATCACCGTAAACGGTGGAACACAGGCCGACGCAGGGGGTCTTGATGGTTTGATTGGGCATAAAAAGTAATGTGCAAAGTCTATAGAACACCACGGACCCAATGTGGGAGCGGGCTTGCTCGCGAATGCGGTGGGTCAGTCACTGGATGCATCGACTGACACACTGTATTCGCGAGCAAGCCCGCGCCCACAATTTTAGATCTATGCCGTGGCACCGGTGGACGAGACTATTCAGCATTGAAACTCACATCAACCCTTGAATGGATGATCTTGGTGTAAGAAGGCTCCTATTCAAATCACGGAGCATAAAAAAGCCCTGAACATGTCAGGGCTTCTTGATGTTGCCGGCTTAGGGATTAATCCCAGCTCAACGCGCCACCGGTTTGATACTCGATCACGCGGGTTTCGAAGAAGTTTTTCTCTTTCTTCAAGTCCATGATCTCGCTCATCCACGGGAACGGGTTGGTGGTGCCTGGGTATTCTTCTTTCAAGCCGATCTGCGACAGACGACGGTTGGCGATGAACTTGAGGTAGTCCTCCATCATTGCCGCATTCATGCCGAGAACACCGCGCGGCATGGTATCGCGCGCATATTCAATCTCCAGCTGAGTCCCTTGCAGGATCATCTGGGTCGCTTCTTCCTTCATTTCAGCATCCCACAAATGTGGGTTTTCGATTTTGATCTGGTTGATCACATCGATACCGAAGTTCAGGTGCATCGACTCGTCGCGCAGGATGTACTGGAACTGCTCGGCCACGCCGGTCATTTTGTTGCGACGGCCCATGGACAGGATCTGGGTGAAGCCACAGTAGAAGAAGATGCCTTCCAGGACGCAGTAGTAAGCGACCAAGTTGCGCAGCAGCTCTTTATCAGTCTCAACGGTGCCGGTTTCGAACTTCGGATCGGAGATCGAACGGGTGTACTTCAGGCCCCAGGCGGCTTTTTTCGCCACCGATGGGATCTCGTGGTACATGTTGAAGATCTCGCCTTCATCCATGGCCAGCGATTCGATGCAGTACTGGTAGGCGTGGGTGTGGATCGCTTCTTCGAAGGCCTGACGCAGGATGTACTGGCGGCACTCCGGGTTGGTGATCAGGCGGTACACGGCCAGCACCAGGTTGTTCGCGACCAACGAATCCGCAGTGGAGAAGAAGCCGAGGTTGCGCATGACGATGCGGCGTTCGTCGTCGGTCAGGCCTTCGGGGTTTTTCCACAGGGCGATGTCGGCGGTCATGTTGACCTCTTGCGGCATCCAGTGGTTGGCGCAGCCGTCGAGGTACTTTTGCCAGGCCCAGTCGTACTTGAACGGCACGAGTTGGTTGAGGTCGGCGCGGCAGTTGATCATGCGTTTTTCGTCAACGGCGACGCGGGCGGCGGAGCCTTCCAGCTCAGCGAGGCCTTCGGCGACGTCGAGTTTGTCCAGGGCGGCCTTGGCGCGGATGATCGCGGCGGAGTCGTTGGCAGTCACGTTGCGCGCTTCCAGCGCGGCAGCGGCGCCGGCACCGTCGAGACGGTCCATGTTGGCTTCACTGGCGTGGCCGGCGTTGGCGCCCTTGATCACCGCTGCACCGGTGTCTTCGTTGTCGACTTCATCCCAACTCAGCATTGAAATACTCCTTCCTGATCTGTTCTGACGGCGTGTGAACCCGTCCAAAAAATGCGGTTTGCAGGCTACTAGGCATTGAAATGCTGCGCGTAGTGTGGTCGGTAAATACCGATACTGCACACTATGTAGTGGTCTGTTCTGTTTGTGGGCACACTATATGGTGTGTAACAAAGTAGGTCAACGCACAAGATAGGCGCTCATCGGTCGCTGCCAGGCGGTCATTCGGCTATAAAGCCTGGGTTCACTGGCCACACACGGAAACTCAAGGGAATGAAAAAAAATCTGATCCGCCCAGCCACTCAAGAAGACGCCGAAAGCCTCTTCGCGGTGCACCAAAACGCCGTCGAAAACCTGTTCAATGCTCGGCTTTCGCAAGATCGGTGGGGCACTATGCGCGGCCGGATATTTTCGAGCTGGTGGTGGATGAGCGCGCCAAGCCGGGGGTGCGCACTATCACTGACTAAAGCTTGCCGGCGATAGCGGTCTTTGGGGGGCGCTTCTTTAGGTAGATTGGGTACATATCCGTTGCTGCGGTAACGGCGGCTTAGGGTTTCGCTCTTACAGCGAGTCACTTTTTTACAAACGCCTAAAAAAGTAACCAAAAAACGCTTTGCCCCACCACTCGGTGCCTCGCTTAGGCTCGGCGTGCGGCCATCGTGGTTAACGGGGCCGCCGCCGCGAAACGCCTAAAAAAGTAACCAAAAAACGCTTTGCCCCACCATTCGGTGCCTCGCTTAGGCTCGGCGTGCGGCCATCGTGGTTAACGGGGCCTGTCAGATCAAGATCAAAAGCAGAGCAGGGCGGCCTAGTAGCCGACCTGAGTGGTAGAGGCAAAAGCAGGGCAACAACAGAGCAGAAGAAGAGCTGCTTTTCTGTGGGAGCTGGCTTGTCGGATCGCCGCACCGCTGCGATGCAGACACCTCGGTTTGTCAGGCATAACTGCCATCACCGGCACGCCAGCACCCACATTCGACTGTGTGTGAGGCTTATAGGATCGGTTTGCCGCCAGTCACCCCATAGCGCGAACCCGAAATGTAGCTGGCTTCATCCGAGGCCAGCAGCACATAGATCGGCGCCACTTCCACCGGTTGGCCGGGACGCCCCAGCGGGGTTTCGCTGCCGGAAAGCCTCTTCGCGGTGCACCAAAACGCCGTCGAAAACCTGTTCAATGCCGACTACGGCTTTCGCAAGATCGGCGAGGGTAGGTTCAGCCGTGGCAACAGCCCGGTTTCCATCGAGATCATCAGGATGGAGCGGGCTTTTTAGGAAAGGAAACGCGCGCGGGCTCACGCTGGGTGCTGGGCCAGCGGATCAACAATGAGGGATGACGGCCAAATTGACGACTTGTCCACGACTGGATATGTTGTCTTGCATGAAAAACACCTCGCCCGAAGAAACCACCCTGATCAGCCAGCTCGAACAGATTGCCGAAGGCTTGAGCAAAACCTTCAGCCCATTCTGCGAAGTGGTGCTGCACGACTTGCGCGACCCGCAGCACGCGATCCTGGCCATTCATAACAACCTTTCGGGGCGCCAACCGGGCGACCCGGCGACCGAGCTGGGCCTGGCGCGGATTGCCGACCCGGACTACCCGCAAGTCATCGCCAACTACCAGAATCAATTCGCCGATGGCCGCCAGGTCAAGAGCACGTCGATCGGCATCAAGGACGCCAGCGGCAAGTACGTCGCCGCGTTGTGCATGAACGTCGATCTCTCGTTGTTCCGAGGCTTGCGGGGCATGTTGGAACAGTTTGGTTCAGTCAGTGGCGACACGCCCGGCGAGTCCCTCGAGCCGTCCGGTGCCGACGTGATTCGCGCGCGTATCGACCAGTTCGCCGCGCGCCTGGCGACCACCCCGCGCGCGCTCAAGACGGCGGATCGGCGGCTGCTCCTGCAAGAGCTGAAAGACTCAGGCTGCATGGACATTCGCCGGGCCATGGAGACGGTGGCCTCGCACCTGGGCGTGTCACGCGCAGCGGTCTACACCTACGCCAAGTAGCGCCCCACGGCTTCAACCTCCACCCGATTCATGGCGCCTCGCTGAGCAGCGCGGCATAGCGCTGGATATCGACGTTGCCACCGGTGACGATAATCCCCCCTCGCACCTGGGCGTGTCACGCGCAGCGGTCTACACCTACGCCAAGTAGCGCCCCACGGCTTCAACCTCCACCCGATTCATGGCGCCTCGCTGAGCAGCGCGGCATAGCGCTGGATATCGACGTTGCCACCGGTGACGATAATCCCCACGCGTTGGCCCTTGAACTGCTTGCCCAGTTGGCGCAACGCCGCGAGGCCCAGACAGCCGGTGGGTTCCACCACCATCTTCATGCGCTGCATGAAAAACCGCATGGCATCCACCAACTGCGCGTCGGAGACGGTGAGGATGTCGCTCACCAGGTCCCGAATGATCGGGAAAGTGAAGTTGCCCAGGTGCTGGGTTTGCGCACCGTCGGCGATGGTCGCCGGGGTGTCGATGTGCACGATGCTGCCGGTGCGCAATGAGCGCTGGCCGTCGTTGCCGGCTTCGGGTTCGACACCAAACAGCTGGCAATCCGGTGACAGCGCGTGGGTCGAAAGCGCAGTGCCTGAAAGCATGCCGCCACCGCCCAGGCCGACGAACAGAGCGTCCAAGGGCCCGGTGAACGCCAGCAACTCCTTGGCGGCCGTGCCTTGGCCGGCGAGGATGTGCGGGTGGTCGTAGGGCGGGATCAGGGTCATCCCTTGCTCGTTGGCAAGGCGACGACCGATCGCTTCGCGGTCTTCAGTGAAGCGGTCATACAGCACCACACTGGCGCCATATTCGCGGGTGGCGGCGACCTTGGCGGCCGGCGCATCGGAGGGCATCACAATCGTCGCCGGCATGCCCAGCAAACGCGCCGCCAGGGCAATACCCTGGGCGTGGTTGCCGGAGGAGAACGCCACCACGCCAGCCTTGCGCTGCGGCGCGTCAAACTGCGAAAGGGCATTGAACGCGCCACGAAACTTGAACGAGCCGGTGCGTTGCAGGTTTTCACATTTGATGAAGACTTCAGCGCCGGTTTCGGCGTTGAGGGTGCGCGAGGTGAACACTGGCGTGGGATGCGCGAAGCCCTCCAGGCGCTGGGCGGCGGCGATGACGTCTGGGTAGGTAGGCAATTGCATGCGACGGACCTCGTTTGCGTGTTTGGATAAAATATCCATATCAAGACAAATAGTAAAGTTCCGTTGGGTCATGCTAGCGTTTCGAGCTTCTTTGACTGCTGGAGGGTTCGCCGTTGATCCGACTCACCGACTACATCGCCAACGTTGCCCAGTCACCGTTGGCGCCGTGGGCTGAACTGGCACCTTGGGCGCTGGTGACACAGGCGTCCGCCATTGTTCGTACGTTGCTGGCCGAACTGCCTGCCGATGAGTACATCATTCACGATGAAATCGCCGTGCACCGAACCGCCACCGTAGAACCCGGCGCTTTGCTCAAAGGCCCGCTGATCATCGGTGCCGAGTGTTTCATCGCCAGCGGCGCGCTGCTGCGTGGTGGCTGCTGGGTGGATGCGCACTGCATCATCGGCCCCGGCGCCGAGCTGAAAACGTCGTTTGTGTTCAGTGGCAGCAAGCTGGCGCACTTCAATTTTGTCGGCGATTCGGTGCTCGGCCATGGGATCAATCTGGAGGCCGGCAGCATCGTCGCCAACTACCGCAACGAACGAGAGGACAAGGACGTGCAGGTGCGCATCGACGGGCAATTGCAGCGCACCGGTTGCGACAAATTCGGCGCTTTGCTCGGCGATCAAAGCCGAATCGGCGCCAATGCGGTGCTGGCGCCGGGCGCGGTGTTGGCGCCTGCCAGCGTCATCGGCCGTGGGCAGGTGTTCGACGCGGAGGTGTCTGCATAAACGCAATGTTGAAAAGAGCATGGTGTGTCGGCACGATATTAAATAGAATTAATCTCATTTGAGACTCACTCGCGCCGCGCAGGTCGCTTGCCATGAATGATGCTGTTGTCCCGACCCACGCCGCCGAACACACGCTGTCGAGTTTGTACCGCGACCACCGCAGTTGGCTCGAAAGCTGGCTGCGGCGGCGCCTGGGCAATGCCTGGGATGCGGCGGACCTGAGCCAGGATACCTTCCTGCGGGTGCTGGCCAGTGCCCAGCCGATTGCGCAGATGCAGGAGCCGCGCGCGTACCTGGTGACGGTTGGCAAGCGCCTGCTGGTCAACTTTCATCAGCGGCGTAGCCTTGAGCAGGCTTACTTGAATGCCCTGGCAAACCTGCCGGAAACCTGTGTGCCGTCGCCGGAGCAACGCTGGTTGGTGCTGGAAACCCTGCAAGCGTTGGATGAGATGCTCGACGGTTTGCCGGTACTGGTGCGCCGTGCGTTTCTGTGGAGCCAGCTGGAAGGCCTGGGGTATCGCGAGATCGCCGAACGGCTCGACGTATCCGAGCGCACGGTGAAGCGCTACATGGCGCAGGCCTACGAACACTGTTTACTGGTGGAGTTGTGAGCCGCGATGTCGCGCGTGCCGCCGCCCAGTGGCTGGCCTTGCTGGAGTCGGGCGCGGCCACCGAGCGTGACCACGCAGCGTTGCAGCAGTGGCGCGACAGCCATCCCCACCACGAACAGACCTGGCAGAAAGCCCAATCCCTGCGCCAGCGTTTCAGCGACTTGCCACACGCATTGGCGATGGCCAGCCTCGACCGCTCGCAACCGGGGCGACGCGCAATCCTCAAGCGTGCCTTGGGGGTTGCCGCGTTGGTGCCGACGGCCTGGCTGATCAGCCGCCAGTTGCCCATCGACGCGTGGCGGGCCGATTTGCATACCGCCACGGGCGAGCGCAAACGCCTGCCGTTGGCCGATGGCAGCAGCTTGCAACTCAACACCGCCACGGCGGTGGATGTCGATCTTGCACAGCGGCGCGTCACCTTGGTGGACGGTGAACTGGCGGTGAATGTGCCGGGCGCAGCGTTGATGAGCGTGCAAACCCGCTACGGCGACGTTGAAGTCAGCCAGGCCGAGGTGTGTGTGCGGCAGCTGGCGGCCGGTTGCCTGGTGTCGGTGCTCAAAGGGGCGGTGCAAGTGCGTGACCTGCAAGGGCAAGTGGCGACGCTAAGCCGTGGTCAGCAAGCCCCCTTGGAGGCCCACGGGCTTGGCGCCTGGGCGCCGTTTGATGTGCTGCAACTGGGCTGGCGGGACGGTGTGTTGACCGCTCAGAACCAGCCGCTGGGGGATTTTCTGCGCGAATTGGAGCGTTATCGCCCAGGTGTGTTGCGCTGGGACCCGAGCCTGGAAACGTTGCGGGTTACGGGAAGCTTTCGCTTGGATGACACCGACCGCATCCTGACGCTGCTGTCCCAGACGCTGGGGTTTGAGGTGCGCGCGCGGACGCGGTATTGGGTGACGCTGAGCCGCACACTGGCTTAGCTGCAACTCGGTCAGGCACAGCGCCTTGAGCCGAGCCAGTAACGGGTCGCGCCGGTCCCGTGGGTGAGGCAGGTCCACCGCCAGCTCTTGGCGGATGCTGCTCGGCCGATTATCCATCACCAGCACTCGGTCACTCAGGTACAGCGCCTCGTCCACGTCATGGGTCACCAGCAATAACGCAATGGCATGGTGCTCGGCCAGTTGCAGCAGCAAGTCCTGCAGTTTCATGCGGGTGAAGGCATCCACCGCGCTGAACGGCTCGTCCAGCAGTAACACCTGCGGGCGCGAATACAGGCCGCGTGCGATCGCCACCCGTTGCGCCATGCCGCCGGACAACGCCTTGGGCAGTGCCTGGGCGAAGCCCTTCAGACCGACTTCCTCGATCAACTGGGTAACCCAGGCTGGGTCATAGTGGTCGTCATCACTGAAGCCGATGTTTTGCTCCACCGTCAGCCAGGGCATCAGCCGCGGTTCCTGGAACACAAAGGCCACTTCGCCTTCGGGGCTGCGCAGCTGGCCTTGAAAGTCCTTTTCCAGCCCGGCGACGATGCGCAGCAATGTGCTTTTGCCGCAGCCGCTTGGCCCCAGCAGGCTCACGGTTTCGCGCGGCTGTAAGGCCAGGTGCACGTTGGTCAGCACGGTGGTGCTGGCGAAGCTTTTACGCTCCACGCGAATATCCAATAAAGGCTGCATGCTCATTGCTGCGCACCTTGGCCGTTGAACGTGTCACGCCAAGCCAGGCAGCGTTTCTCCAAGGCGGCGAGTACGCCATCACTGACTTTACCGAGCAGCGCCAACACGATGATTGCTGCCAGCACGATGTCCGGCCGCGAGGTTTCGCGCCCATCACTGAGCAAATAGCCCAAGCCCTTGGTGGCCGCGATCAATTCGGCCGCCACCAGGAACATCCACGCCAGGCTCAGGCCGCTGCGCAAACCGGTAAACAGGCCGGGCAGGGCGGCGGGCAACAGAATCCGCCGCACCAGACGGCGCCGGTTGAAGCCGTACATTTGCCCGACTTCCACCAGCTTGCGGTCGATATCGCGAATCGCCGCGACGCCATTGAGGTACACCGGGAAAAACGCACCTATCGCAATCAGCACAATTTTCGAGGTTTCATCGATGCCCAGCCATAGCAGCAACAGCGGCACCCAGGCCAGGCTCGGGATTGAGCGCAGCCCGGCAAATGTCGGTTCCAGATAGGCCTCGGCTTCACGGCTCAAACCCACCCAGGCGGCGAACACCAGGGCCAGGCCGGCGCCGATGGCGAAGCCCGCCAGCACCCGCAACGGGCTGGCGCTGATGTGTTTCCATAACGCGCCTTCAGCCAGGTCAGTGAGGGTTACGGCGATCTCGCTGGGCGCCGGCATCTGGTACGACGGCAGCCAGCCGATACGCACCACCACCTCCAGCACCAGCAGGATCAGCACCGGCAACGTCAGGCCTTTGAGCCGCCGTGGCCAGGCACTGCGGTGAATGACCACCGGCGCCACAAGCGGCACGGTTTGGGTTTTGCTGGTCATCACGCGCCCCTTACTGCTTCGCCAAGGTCTGGCCGAACGAGGTATCGATCAACTGGTCGATCACCTGGTCCACATTCACCCCGCGGCGGACCAACTCCTCGGACACCAGGATCGGCGCGGCGGCCTTGGATGACACTGCATCTTTGTCGGTCAGCAACGGTGCGCTGAGGTCGGTGCGCGACAGTTGCAGCTTGGCCACTTCCAGCGGCAGGCCGGATTCGTCGGCGAGCAGTTTGGCGAATTCATCCGGGTGTTTCACCGCCCAGTCGCGGGCTTTTTCATAGGCGCCGAGCACTTTGCTGATGGTCTGTGAGTGCGCCTTGGCGTACTGCTCGGTGACGCTGATCACGCCGTAGCTGTTGAAGTCTTTGTTGCGGTACAACAGGCGCGAACCCGCCTGGATTTCGCTGGCGGCCATGTGCGGGTCGAGGCCGGCCCAGGCGTCCACGTCACCTTTCTCCAGCGCGGTGCGGCCGTCCGGGTGTTGCAGGTGCACCAACTCGACATCGTCTTTTTTCAGCCCAGCGTGCTGCAGGCTGCGCAGGGTGAACAGGTACGGGTCGGTGCCTTTGGTGGCGGCGATTTTCTTGCCTTTGAGGTCTGTCACGCTTTTGAAGGGTGAGTCTTTGCGAACAACCAAAGCCGTCCACTCGGCCCGGCTGTAGACATACACCGATTTGATTGGGCTGCCATTTGCGCGGCTCAAAACGGCTGACAAACTGGCGGAGGAGGCGAAGTCGACGCCGCCGCTGTTGAGGTATTCCAGGGAACGGTTGCTGCCCTGGCTTAGGACCCAGCCGACTTTGGTGTGCGGTAAGGCTTGTTCCAGCCAGCCGAAATGCTTGAGCACCAGGCTGACCGGTGAGTAGTAGGCATAATCCAAGTTGACGTGCGCGGGATCGGTATCGGCAGCGAAGGCCTGTGGTTGCAGGCACAGGGTGAGGGCGCAGGCGCCCAGTAAGCGTTGGGTGAAGGGTTTCATGGAACAGCTCCGGGCAAGGCGATGAGAGAAGGCTTTTTTTATATTCAGAAAATTGAAATGGCATGTTCCATCATGCTTTGTCGGCTTTCTTTGATCGGAGCAGATGCAGTCTCTGTGCCATTGAGTTCGCAGGCGTATTTGCTAGGGGTTGAGCAGCGATTGCTGTGATGGGAGCGGGCAGTTTGTTGATCAGCTGTTGCCAGGTGAACAGCTGTCATATACCTATATCGAATAAATAAAGAGTTATTTATTCCTTTTAATGGTCGTTTGGATAGCGCATTTTGAGGGCCTGCGCATTCGTGCGGATTGACCCAACAGCCAAAAGGAAAGCCGACATGACTATTAAAGCTATCAACGTGCGCAATCAGTTCAAGGGCGTGATCAAGGAGATCCTGCTGGGCGAAGTGGTGTCCGAGATCGACGTGCAAACCGCGTCCGGCATTGTCACCTCAGTGATTACCACCCGCTCGGTGCGTGACCTGGAATTGAAAGTGGGCAGCGAAGTGATTGCCTTTGTGAAGTCGACCGAAGTGTCGATTGCCAAGCTGTAAACCCTGAATTCGTCTGGCAGCACCGCAATGTTCTGCTTTTCTGTGGGAGCGGCGGCGTTGGTGGGTTGATGGCGGGGGTTAGGTAGATTGAGTACATATCCGTTGCTGCGGTAACGGCCACCTAGGGTTTCGCTCTTACAGCGAGTCACTTTTTTACAAACGCCTAAAAAAGTAACCAAAAAACGCTTTGCCCCACCACTCGGTGCCTCGCTAGGCTCGGCATGCCCTCACTCCGGCTTGAATCCGTGGGCCGCCGCCATGGGCCATCCTTGGCCCATCGCGGCTAACCCGGCGTCCTGCCGGGTTACCCACGGATTCAAGCCTGCGTTCGGCCATCGTGGTTAACGGGGCGCCTCAGATCAAGATCAAGATCAAAAGCAAGAGCACGGCGGCCTAGTAGCCGACCTGAGTGGTGAAGCAAAAGCAGGGCAAAGCAAGCAGAAGCACAGCAGAAGCACAGCAGAAGCAGATCTGCTTTTCTGTGGGAGCTGGCTTGCCTGCGATGCAGGCACCTCGGTATCAGGTACACCGAGTTGATGCCATCGCAGGCAAGCCAGCTCCCACATTAGATTGAGTTCAGCTCCAAGATCAGGTCGGCTGTCAGGCCGCCTCGGCTTTGCTTTTGATTAACCACTCAGGTCGGCTACTAGGCCGCCGTGCTCTTGATCTGCTTTTGATCTTGATCTAGGCGCCCCGTTAAACCACGCTGGCCGAACGCAGGCTTTGGAGCGTGGGTAAACCGGCAGGACGCCGGTTTAGCCGCGATGGGCCAAGGATGGCCCATGGCGGCGGCCCACGGTCCAAAGCCTGCGTGAGGGCACACCGAGCTAGCGAGGTGCCGAGTGGTGGGGCAAGAGCGTTTTGCTTACTTTTGCGCTGTTCAAAAGTGAGCCGCCGTAAGGGCGGAACCCATAGCAGCCGTACCCAAATAACGGATATGTACCCAGCGCCCCCCGCAACCAAGACTCAACCCTAAAAAAGATGTGTAGATACCTATGCTGCGATGCGGTGCATCAGCCAATGAGATTGACTGACAGACAGCTATCGCAGGCAAGCCAGCTCTCACATAGACCTAGGCTAGGTTCAAAACCGTATTCACAGTCAGTCGCCGTAGATATCCGACTTGAAGTACTTCTGTGAAATCTTCTGGTACTCACCACTGGCGCGGATGCCGTCGATGGCGGCATTCAACTCGCTGACCAACGCGGTATTAAACCCTGAATTCGTCTGGCAGCACCGCATGTTTGCTTTTCTGTGGGAGCTGGCTTGCCTGCGATGGCATCCACGCGTTATGCCTGATACACCGAGGTGTCTGCATCGCAGGCAAGCCAGCTCCCACATTGATAGATGCCAGCCTAATGGGCCTCAGTTGAGGCCGAACATTTTCGACGTTGTGAATTGAAGCCTAGCGGTGACGCAGTGCACGTTCCATGCGCTGCACACCTTCTTCGAGCATCGCCCGTGGGCAGCCAAAGTTCAGGCGTACGAACTGCTGGCTGTCATCGCCGAACTCTATCCCCGCACTCAAGCCGACCTTGGCCTGTTCCAGGAAGAATTGCTGCGGGTCATCCAGGCCCAGCGCGCTGCAATCGAGCCACGCCAGGTAGGTGCCTTGCGGCGCATGCATCACCACGCCGGGCAGACGGGTTTGCACGGCATTGTGCAAGTAGTCGCGGTTGCCTTGAAGGTACTGCACCAGCGCGTCCAGCCATTCGCCGCACTGGCTGTAGGCGGCGCGAGTGGCTTCCAGGCCCAAGGGGCTTACGCTGTCGACCATGCCGCAGCGCGCGTTGTTGAACCGCTCGCGCACCTCGGCGTTTTGCACCACCGCGAAGCAGGTCTTTAAACCCGCCACGTTGTAGGCTTTGCTCGCCGACATCAGGGTGATGGTGCGTTGGGCAATTTCCTCGCTGAGGCTGGCGGTGGGAATGTGGCGGCGGCCGTCGAAGCACAGTTCGGCGTGGATTTCGTCGCTGATGATCAGCGTGCCGTTTTCCAGGCAGGCGTTGGCCACAGCCAGTAGTTCTTCGCGCGGGAAGACCTTGCCGATAGGGTTGTGCGGGTTGCTCAATAGCAGCGCACCGGCACCGTTCAGCGCTTGGCGCATGGCTGGCAACGGCGTCGCGTACTCACCGTTGGCCCACTCAAACGGCACCTCGATACGCGGCAGGTTCCAGTGGCCCGGCGCCAGCCGAATCGGCCGATAGTTGGGGGTTTGCAGCACCACCGGCTGGCCCGGCTGCACGAACGCGTGCAGGGCCATGTTGAAGCCCGGCTCCACGCCCGGCAGGAACAACAGCGCTTCGGGCTGTACGCGCCAGGCGTATTTGTTCCAGAGGTCGGCAACGATGGCTTCGCGTACGTCCGGCCCGGCGACGCTGTAGCCCAGGATTTGTTGGTCGAGGCGATCATGCAGGGCTTGCAGTACGGCAGGTGGCGCGGCGATATCCATGTCGGCGATCCACATCGGCAAGACGTCTTGCGGGTAACGGTTCCACTTGGTGCTGCCGGTGCCGAAGCGAGGGTGGATCGTGTCGAAATCAAAGCTCATGGGGGGCTCGTGTCAGGAAAGCAGGCGCAAGAATGGCGCTGATTCTAGCGCCATTATTTTTATAGGCCAGAGCTGATTGTTGCCAGCTGCCGGGTGCCTGTTCCAGGCGCTGACCGCTTCTGCACCGCGCACCATCGCGCCCAGGTAGACAAAACCCACCGTGCGGATGCCCACCGTCGACAGGATGGCGGTCATGTAGGGCGTGAGAAAATCCGGCTCATGCCCTTTGCGTGCATTGCCCGAGCTGACCAGCACAAACGTACGCCGGTCCTTGAGCAGGCCAACCTTTTCGAACTGTGCATTCACCGTAAAACTGCGTTCAATGCGCACCACATGATCGATCCAGCCCTTGAGCGCCGCGGGTACGGTGAAATTGTGCACCGGGGTGCAGAGGACCAGCAGGTCGCAGGCTTCCAGCTCAACGATCAACTGTTCCGACAGGGCCGTGGCGCTGCCGCTCAAACCGCCTGGGGTGGTAAGTGCATTGGCGTATTCGCGGGTCAGCGGCGGCAGCGCCCGGGCGCCGTAGTCGCGCTCGGTGACGTGGGCATCGGGCACCTGCTCGTTGAGCAGGGCGCGTGCCAGCTTGAAGGTCTGCGCGGCCTTGCCGTGGGGGCTGAAACTGAGCAGCAGGGCGCGGGTCATTGGCTCAAATCCTGGGAAAAGTGCATCCCCAGCGGCAGCAAGCCCTGGCGGAAATAGAAACGCTGGGCCAAGGCCTTGTGCATGCCGGTATCCAGCACCAGGTAGCGGTAGCCGCGTGCGCGGGTTTCTTCACGGACCCGGTCAAGCAGTTGCTCGCCCAGGCGCCGACGCTGCAAGGCGGCGTCCACGACCAGGTCATCGACGTAGATAAAACGCCCGTACAGGGTGTTTTCCGTCAGGCGATAGCCGACCAAACCGATCACCTTGCCCTGTTCACGGGCGGCCAGCAGGTGATAGCCGTTTTGCTGTTGGCGCTGGATTTGTTCGGCGAACGCTGCTGCGTCAGTCAAGTGCGGGCGCAGTTGCTGCATCACCGCAAAGCTTTCGATGCATTCAGCCTGGGTTTGCATGGGCACGAATTCGACGTGTTCATTCATAGCTGAGGTTCTCCAGATGAGCCTTGATCGCGGCGGGTACTTTGCGAAAGCTGATGGCGACGCGGTTCAAGGCGTTCATCAGTGAAATCGCCAGGGTCAGGTCGGCGATTTCTTTTTCGTTGAAAACCGCCGCTGCCTCGGCGTAATCGGCATCCGGCACCTGGGTTTGCGCCACTTGAGTGACGATCTCCGCCCAGGCCAGTGCTGCGCTTTCACGTGGCGTGAACAGCGGTGATGCCTCGCGCCAGGCGGCCAGCAGCATGATTTTTTCCAGGCTCACGCCCTGCTTGAGCAAGTCGCGGGAGTGGGAGTCCAGGCAATAGGCGCAGCCGTTGAGTTGTGAGACCCGCAGGTACACCAGGTCGATCAATTCTTTCTCCAGGCCGCAGCCGTGGATGTAACTGTGCACCGAGCCCAGTGCTTTGTAGCCGGCAGGCGCGGCGAAGGCGTAATCGAGGCGGTGGTTCATGGGCGATCCTTGTTTGTTGAATAAGGTTTACTGATAAGGGATGCGCCATTTTCGGCGGCGGCACGGCTGCCCAACAGGGGCATGATTGGACAAGTGGGTTGGGACATGATCAGACTCGGCGTTGTCTATCTGCCGAGCCTGCCTGCGATGTCACCACTGCCCAAATACCAGGAAATCTACCGACGCTTTCGCCTGGCCATCGACCAGGGCCAACTTGGCCCGGGTGATCGGGTGCCGTCGGTGCGCAGCCTCGCCCTGGAACTCAACGTGGCGCGGGGGACGGTGGAGGCGGCGTATCAGTTGCTGGTCAGCGAGGGCTTTTTCGAGGCGCGTGGGCAGGCCGGCACCGTGATTGCTGGGGCTTCGCCGCAAGTGCCCGTGAAGCCGCAGCCTGTGGTGCCGTCGACTGCACCGGGGCCGAGGCCACTGCAAATGGGCCTGCCGGCGCTGGATGCGTTCCCGCGCAAGCTGTGGGCGCGGCTGGTCACTCAACAAGTGCGTCGCACTGATGCCGATAGCCTGGCGATGGGCGACGTACGTGGCGCCCTGGCCTTGCGCGTGGCGATTGCCAACTACCTTGCGCTGTACCGGGGCGTGGAGTGCACGCCGCAGCAGGTGTTCGTGTGCGCGGGGTATGCGGGGTGTTTGACGCTGTTGTGCGATGCGCTGCAGATGACGGGGCAGCGTTGCTGGTTTGAAGACCCGGGGTATTTGCATGCGCGGCGGTTGTTGGTTCATCAAGGCGTGGAACTGGTGCCGGTGCCGGTGGATGGTGAGGGGTTGGAGGTTGAGCGTGGGATGCAAAGGGATCGGCAGGCGCGGTTGGCAATTGTGACGCCGGCGCATCAGAGCCCGCTGGGTGTGGCGTTGAGTCCGGCGCGGCGCCAGGCTTTGCTGGGGTGGGCGCGGGAGCAGGGGAGTTGGGTGGTTGAGGATGATTACGACAGTGAGTTTCGCTACCGGGGGCAGCCGTTGGCGGCGCTCAAGAGTCAGGATGTAGGGGATCGGGTGATCTATGCCGGGAGCTTCAGCAAGATGCTGTTTCCGGGGTTGCGGTTGGGGTATTGGGTGGTGCCCGCTTCTTTGGTGGAGGCGTTTGGGCGTAGTGCTGAGAGGTTGCAGCAGCGTAGTGCGCAGTTGTTGCAACTGACGGCGGCGGATTTTTTGGAGCAGGGGCATTTTACTCGGCATCTGAAGAAGATGCGGCAGTTGTATGCGCAGCGCCGGGGGTTGTTGGTGGAGGCGCTGGAGGTGCATTGCTCGGGGTTTTTGCGGGTGGATGAGCAGGCTGGGGGGGTTAACCTGCTGGCGCGGTTGTTGGTCTCGGTGCCGGATCATGTTGTTGCCGAGGCGGCTGATCGTGCGGGTTTGGCTGTTCATGCATTGTCGGGCTGGATGCTGGAGCCGGGGCGGGAGCAGGGGGTGGTGATGGGGTTTACGAATGTGGTGACGGCTCGAGATGCGGCGGATCTGGCGATGGTTTTGCACAGGGTTATTGCGCAGTGTCTATCCGTTGCTTCGATAACGACGGCTTAGGGTTCCACTCTTACGGCGGGTCACTTTTGGCCAACGCCCGGATCGCCGCACCGCTGCGATGCCCCCCCCCCCGCTCCCACATTTAGGGAGCGGTGCATATGCCAGAGTTGTCTGGTAATTCGGGAAGAGCGAACCTAAAACAAATGTGGGAGCTGGCTTGCCTGCGATAGCGGTGGGTCAGATTCTGACTGATACACCGTATCGCAGCATGGTATCTACGCAACTTTTTGTGTTGCGCTAAGCTTTTGACGGGGTTTTTAGGTAGATGTGAGTACATATCCGTTGCTGCGGTAACGGCTGCTTAGGGTTCCGCTCTTACAGCGGCTCACTTTTGGAAAGACCCAAAAGTAAGCAAAAGGTCTTCGCCCCACCACTCGGTGCCTCGCCTAGGCTCGGCATGCCCTCACTCCGGCTTGAATCCGTGGGCCGCCGCCATGGGCCATCCTTGGCCCATCGCGGCTAACCCGGCGTCCTGCCGGGTTACCCACGGATTCAAGCCTGCGTTCGGCCATCGTGGTTAACGGGGCGCCTCAGATCAAGATCAAAAGCAAGAGCACGGCGGCCTAGTAGCCGACCTGAGTGGTAGAAGCAAAAGCAGGGCAAAAGCACAGCAGCACACTTTTGCCTGATGTACCGAGATTCCAATGTGGGAGCGGGCTTGCTCGCGAAGGCGGTGTGTCAGCCCTGGACTACGCCATCGCAGGCAAGCCAGCTCCCACATTAGATTGAGTTCAGTTTCAAATATCAGGTCGGCTGTCAGGCCGCCTTGGCTTCGCTTTTGATCTAACCACTCAGGTCGGCTACTAGGCCGCCGTGCTCTTGCTTTTGATCTTGCTTTTGATCTTGATCTTAGGCGCCCCGTTAAACCACGCTGGCCGAACGCAGGCTTTGGAGCGGGGGTAAACCGGCAGGACGCCGGTTTAGCCGCGATGGGCCAAGGATGGCCCATGGCGGCGGCCCCCGCTCCAAAGCCGGAGTGAGGGCACACCGAGCCTAGCGAGGTGCCGAGTGGTGGGGCAAGAGCTTTTGGTTACTTTTGGCTCTTTCAAAAGTGACCCGCTGTAAGAGCGGAACCCATAGCAGCCGTTACCCAAATAACGGATATGACCCAGCGCCCCCGCGACAACCAAAGAATTCAACCCATAAAAAGATGTGTAGATACCTATGGCATCGCAGGCAAGCCAGCCCCACATTGACCGTTCTACCGTGGGATCGGTGTTACGCCACGCAACACCAAATCACGGATAAACCCCAGCCAATCCTGCTGCTGCCCCTTATCTGCCAGGTCCTCACCCGGAAACGAGCTGAGCGTATGGCGGTTGGAGCTATAGAAGTAGCACAGCGAAGCAATCATCAAGTACACGTGCTTGACGCAGTCGTTCTAGATAAACGCCACCAGATCGCGCAACACCTGCAGCGGTGCATCCAGGTCCAGCTTGGGTTTGCTTCGAGCTGAGCGTATGGCGGTTGGAGCTATAGAAGTAGCACAGCGAAGCAATCATCAAGTACACGTGCTTGACGCAGTCGTTCTAGATAAACGCCACCAGATCGCGCAACACCTGCAGCGGTGCATCCAGGTCCAGCTTGGGTTTGCTTTCGGCCTTGTTGAACTGCTCGTAGACGTATTCCAGCAAGCAGATGAACAGGTGTTCCTTGCTGCAGAAATAGTAATAAAGCATGCGGTCGTTGGAGTCGGCTGTCTTGGAAATACAGTCGACACGCTTTTCGCGCCCGTTCTATGACCGACAAGTTCTGTAATAAAAACGCCATTGCGCTGGGGATTAAATCCGGGAAAGGTGTTCCTTGCTGCAGAAATAGTAATAAAGCATGCGGTCGTTGGAGTCGGCTGTCTTGGAAATACAGTCGACACGCTTTTCGCGCCCGTTCTATGACCGACAAGTTCTGTAATAAAAACGCCATTGCGCTGGGGATTAAATCCGGGAAGGGCTATTTTGGTGCGTCCCAATAACTAGAGTAGCCATGGATGAAATACCAACCTTTGAGCCGCACCTTAATCGCCACCGCCCTGGTGTTGACGGTCAGCGGTGTGCAAGCCGCTTCCCAGGCCCCGGTGGCCGGTGAAAACGGCATGGTAGTAACCGCCCAGCATTTGGCCACTCATGTGGGTGTGGATGTGCTCAAGGCTGGCGGCAATGCGGTTGATGCGGCCGTGGCTGTGGGCTATGCGTTGGCGGTGGTGTACCCGGCGGCGGGTAACCTCGGTGGCGGCGGCTTCATGACCGTGCAGTTGGCGGACGGGCGCAAGACCTTCCTCGACTTCCGCGAAAAAGCCCCGCTGGCGGCCACCGCCGACATGTACCTGGACAAAGACGGCAACGTCATTGATGGCCTCAGCGCCAAGGGCCACCTGGCTGTCGGCGTGCCCGGCACGGTGTCCGGCATGGAAGCCGCGCTGAGCAAGTACGGCACCCTCAAGCGCGCCCAGGTGATTGCGCCGGCGATCAAGCTGGCGGAAAACGGTTTCGAACTGGAGCAGGGTGATATCGACCTGCTGCACACCGCCACCGGCGAGTTTGAAAAAGACAAAGACCTGCGCGGGATCTTCCTGCACAACGGCCAGCCGATGCAGGTCGGCCAGAAGTTGGTGCAGAAAGACTTGGCCAAGACCCTCAAGGAAATCTCCGCCAAGGGCACCGACGGCTTCTATAAAGGTTGGGTCGCCAAGGCGTTGGTGGATTCCAGCCAGGCCGGCAAAGGCATCATCACCCAGGCCGACCTCGACACATACAAAACTCGTGAACTGGCGCCCATCGAGTGCGATTACCGTGGCTACCACGTGGTCTCGGCACCGCCACCCAGCTCGGGCGGCGTGGTGATCTGCCAGATCATGAACATCCTCGAAGGCTACCCAATGGCCGACCTGGGCTATCACTCGGCCCAAGGCCTGCACTACCAGATCGAAGCGATGCGCCACGCCTACGTGGACCGTAACAGCTACCTCGGCGACCCGGATTTTGTGAAAAACCCGATTGCCCACCTGCTGGACAAGGACTACGCCGCCAAGCTGCGCGCTGCCATCGAGCCGCAAAAGGCCGGGGATTCCCAGGCGATCAAGCCGGGTGTGTCGCCCCATGAAGGCAACAACACCACGCACTATTCCATCGTCGACAAGTGGGGCAACGCAGTTTCGGTGACCTACACCCTCAACGACTGGTTCGGTGCCGGCGTGATGGCGAGCAAGACCGGGGTGATCCTCAACGATGAAATGGACGACTTCACCGTCAAGGTCGGCGTGCCGAACATGTACGGGCTGGTCCAGGGCGAAGCCAACGCCATCGCACCGGGCAAGGCACCGTTGTCGTCGATGAGCCCGACCATTGTGACCAAGGACGGCAAGGCGGTGATGGTGGTGGGTACGCCCGGTGGTAGCCGGATTATCACCGCCACCTTGCTGACCATCCTGAATGTCATTGACTACAAGATGAACATCCAGGAAGCCGTGGATGCGCCGCGTTTCCACCAGCAGTGGATGCCTGAGACCACTAACCTCGAAACCTTCGCGGTGAGCCCGGACACTCAGAAAATCCTCGAGAGCTGGGGCCACAAGTTTGCCGGCCCTCAGGATGCCAACCACTTGGCGGCCATTCTGGTGGGGGCGCCGTCCTTGGGCGGCAAGCCGGTGGGCAACAATCGCTTCTACGGGGCTAACGACCCGCGTCGTAACACGGGGTTGTCGCTCGGTTACTAAGGACTGATGGTTCTTCGCATTACGCGTTGAGCAGTTGCGTTACCGCTTCAAATGCCTGGGCACGGCGCTCTTCCCAGTTGCCGCGAATCACCACGGCGGGCTTATGGTGCTGCTCGATCCACTCCAGGCTACCCTGGAAAAACGCGCGGCGATCCGCCAGTTCCGGTTGGCAACGCTGGCCGTCGGCGGTCCACTCCACATCCTCGGGAGAGAGCAGCAGGTGCAGGTCGTAATGGCGGGCCAGCAGCTCACTGTCCAGCCACGCCGGGTAGTCACCGAAGAGGGTTTGGCTCCACAGCTTGTTGGTCAGCAGGTGGGTGTCGAGGACGAGTAGGTTGGGCTGTTCGGCGCGGGCGGCGTCTTCCCAGGCCAGTTGGCCACGGGCGATAGCGGGGATGTCCGCCAGGGTGGTGTCGCGTTGGTGGTGGTCGATGAAATGGCGCACGTATTCGCCCACCATAAGGCCGCCAAAGTGCGCGTGCAGTTGCGCCGCCAGCCAGCTTTTGCCGCTGGACTCGGGGCCGGCCAGTACCACTACCTTCATGCGTGCAGCGCCGGGTCGGCGCGCCATTCACGCCAGCCTTGCACGGCGATCACGGTGAACAGGGCGTAGAGCACGGCGGTGAGGTACAGGCCTTTGTAGAGGAACAGCCCGACAAAAATTACATCCACGGCAATCCACAGCGGCCAGCACTGCACGCGTTTTTGCGCCATCCACATTTGCGCCACCAGGCTGAAGCCGGTGAGGGCGGCGTCGAGCCACGGCTGGGCGGCGTCGGTCCAGTGGGCCATGGCGGCGCCGAGCAACAGGCTGAAGACGGCGCCGATGGCCAGGCTGGTGATGATCGCGGGTACGCCGAGGCTGGTGACCTGACGGCCTTGCTTGACTTGGCCGGCGCGGGTCCATTGCCACCAGCCGTAAAGTTGCAGGGCGGCGTAGACCACTTGCAGGAGCATGTCGGAATAGAGTTTTACGTCGAAGAATACCCAGGTGTAGAGCAACACCATGACCAGGCCGATGGGCCAACACCAAGGGTTCTGCTTGACCGTCAGCCAGACGGCAATCACTCCCAGGGCGGCGGCGAACAGTTCAAGCCCGGACATGGTGGTTCCTTGGGAGAGTGGGAGAGGGCGGTGATTGTAACCAGAGGTGAGTTTTCTTCAAACGTTGGTGTGAGTACATATCCGTGATGCGATCTAAACCTTAAACTGGCGCAACAACCCATCCAACTGTTCACTCAACCCACGCAAATGCGCACTCGCCACGCTGGACTGCTGCGCCGCCAGCGCGGTGCTGTGAGACAACCCGGCCGCCTGGGTAACGTTCTGGTTGATGTCTTCCACCACATGCGCCTGTTGCAACGTCGCGCTGGCAATCGAGGCATTCAACCCGTTGAGGTTATGCAAGGCCTGCCCGATGGCAGTAAGGCTGGCACCCGCCTGGCCGGCCTGTTCAATGGTCAGTTGCGAAGCGCTGTGGCTGTCGCTGATCACCTTCACTGCCGCTTCCGAATGACCTTGCAGGCGCTCGATCATCACCTGGATTTCAGCCGTGGATTTTTGCGTACGCTGAGCCAGCAGCCGCACCTCATCCGCCACCACGGCAAAACCACGGCCCTGTTCCCCCGCGCGTGCAGCTTCAATCGCAGCATTAAGCGCCAGCAGGTTGGTCTGGTCAGCGATGGAACGAATCACCTCAAGCACGCCGCCAATCTGTGTGCTTTCGCTGGACAGCGTGCGGATCACCTCCACGGCCTGGCTGATGGTGCTGGAGAGCTGATCGATCTGCAGCAAGCTGCCGTCGATATTCACCTGGCCTTGCTGCGCCTGGGCCTGGGCGTCACGCATTTCGCTGGCGGCATGCTCGGCGTTTTTCGCCACGTCCTGCACGCCATAGGTCACTTCATTGATTGCCGTCGCCACCAGCTCCATCTGCTGCGACTGCTGCTGGCTGCGGTCATGGGCCTGGCTGGCGTTGGTGCCCAGCTCCGTTGACGACTGGCCCAAGGCGTTGGCGCACACCTGCAGTTGGCCGACCACCTGGCGCAGCTTGGCGGTAAAGCTGTTGAAGTGTTTGGACAGTTGGGTGACTTCGTCGCGCCCATGGGTATCGAGGCTGCGCGTCAGGTCGCTTTCGCCGCTGGCAATATTGGCCATAGCGTTCACCGCCGCCTGCAAGGGTTGCACGATGCTGCGGGCGATCAGCACCACCAGCAACGTCATCACCAGCGCGATGCCCAGGACAATCAGCGAGGTTTTCCACACCTGGCCATTGAATTCGGCTTGCACATCGTCCACGTAAACGCCGGAGCCGATAATCCAGCCCCAGGGTTCGAACAGTTGGATATACGAGGTTTTTTCCACCGGCGCTTCGGCACCCGGCTTGGGCCAGCGGTAGTTGACGATGCCGGCACCTTTGGCCTTGGCCAGGATCACGAACTCGTTGAACACTGCAAAACCGTCCGGGTCGCGGATCGCCGAGAGGTTCTTGCCGTCAAGCTTGGGGTTGGCCGGGTGCATGATCATCACCGGCGTCAGGTCGTTGATCCAGAAGTAATCGTCGTGGTCGTAGCGCAGGCCACGCACCGCGCTCAAGGCTTGCTGCTGCGCGGCTTCACGGGTCAGTACCCCGGTTTTTTCAAGGTTCTGGTAATACGCCAGCACGCCGCTGGCGGTCTGCACCACATGCTGGGTCTGCTGGCTTTTGGCCTGGTAGAGGTCGCCGTGGATCTGCTTGAGCATCAACAGCCCCAAGGTCAGCAGCATCAACACGGCGACTATCAGGATCAGCCAGAGGCGGCGGCTGATCGACATGCTGCGCAAACTGTTCATCGTCCTGTCACTCCATGCTTTTATATTTTTGGGCGCTGCATCGACATTTCCGGCTTGTCTGATAGGCTTTCGGCCTGTAATCGAAAAACCTGAGTACTCCCTGATTTTTCACGAAATTTTTGCAGATCGATGTTGAAAATCAGCACCGGAATTTGAGTGCGCTCGTCAGTGAACTATTAAAAAGACAGTCAAGGCATGCCGCTGAGCATGACCTTCGGGGGAAGCATGGATTTTTGGACCGCCATACAGGCATTGATTCTTGGCGTGGTGGAGGGGCTGACCGAGTTCCTGCCCATTTCCAGCACCGGCCACCAGATCATCGTCGCTGACTTGATCGGCTTCGGCGGCGAACGCTTTGAGGCGTTCAACATCATCATTCAATTGGGCGCGATCCTGGCCGTGGTCTGGGAGTTTCGCCGCAAGATCCTCGATGTGGTCACCGGCTTGCCGACCCAGCGCAATGCCCAGCGTTTCACGGTTAACCTGATCATCGCCGTACTGCCGGCGATCGTGCTGGGGGTGATTTTTGCCGACTTGATCAAGCATTACTTGTTCAACCCGATCACCGTGGCCACAGCCCTAGTAGTGGGTGGCGTGATCATGTTGTGGGCGGAACGCCGGCAGCACGCGGTTCACGCCGAAACCGTGGATCAGATCACCTGGAAAGACGCGCTCAAGGTCGGCATGGCCCAGTGCCTGGCGATGATTCCGGGCACGTCGCGCTCCGGCGCCACCATCATCGGCGGCCTGTTGTTTGGCCTGTCGCGCAAGACCGCCACCGAGTTTTCGTTCTTCCTCGCCATGCCGACCATGGTCGGTGCGGCGGTGTATTCGGGCTACAAGTACCGTCACCTGTTCCAGCCCGATGACCTGCCGGTGTTCGCGATTGGTTTTGTCACCTCGTTCATCTTCGCGATGATCGCGGTCAAGGCCTTGCTCAAGTTCATCGCCAGCCACAGCTATGCGGCCTTTGCCTGGTATCGGATCGCGTTTGGCCTAGTCATTCTGGCGACCTGGCAGTTCGGCTGGATCGACTGGTCTGCGGTCAAGCCATGAACATTCAGCACCCGCGCCTGAAGGCGTTGATCTTTGGGGTGCTGTGCGCCGCGCCGCTGATTGGCGCGGCGTTGGTGTGGTCTCGCGGTGAGACGGTGATCCCGCTGGCGGCGTATGGTGTGGTCAGCGTGGTGGCATTTTTTCTGTACTGGGGCGACAAGCGCAAGGCACAGACAGAGGGCCCGCGCGTTCGCGAAAACATCCTGCATGCCGTGGAGCTGGCGGGCGGCTGGCCTGGAGCATTGATCGCCCAGCAGGTGTTCCGGCACAAGACGCGCAAAGTGTCATATCAGGTGCTGTTCTGGGTGATTGTGTTGCTGCACCAGGTGTTCTGGCTTGACCAACTGTTCCTGGGCGGTACCTTGCTGTCGGTGTTGTAGGGCAGAGGCGCTAGGAATATTCCCTACAAAGCTGTGGGAAGCACCTTACCCAATCATTGATAGGAGCCCGCACCACACTGGCGTTATGCTCCAGGCACTTGAATGCACTGGGCCAACACGAATGTCTTTCTCGGATTCATTGCTACGCCATTCAGCGACTGAGCTTGGCGCACTGATTCAACAGCGCAAGCTCACCTCCACCGCCATTGTTTCCACCTACCTTGCCCGTATCGAGGCGCAAAACCCTGCGATCAACGCGCTGGTGCAAGTGTGCGCCGAGACGGCGTTGGCCGGCGCATGGGCGGCGGATCGGGCCGTCGCTCAAGGTGAGTATGGCGGCGTGCTGCAGGGCGTTCCCTTTACCGTCAAAGACGTTATCGATACCTGTGGGGTGGTGTCGGCGGCGGGTTTGGCTGAGCGCGCTGACTACCGGCCGGCGCAGGATGCCGTGTTAGTGGCGCGTATGAAAGCTGCCGGCGCCATCCTGCTGGGCAAAAGTAACTGCCCGCCGGGCGGTGGCGGTGGGGTGACCGACAACCCCGTCTATGGCGCCACCCTTAACCCGCATGCGCTGTCCCATAGCCCAGGCGGCAGCAGCGGCGGCGAAGCGGCGGCCATTGCTGCGGGGCTTTCACCGGTGGGGTTGGGCAGTGATTCCGGCGGCAGTTTGCGCGTACCGGCGCATTTTTGCGGTGTTAGCACCTTAAAACCCACCACTGGCCGCGTGCCTAACACCGGGGTTTTCGATCACCCGGGCGGGTTGAGTGACTTTCGCAGCCAGATTGGTCCGATGGCCCGGCATGTGGAAGACCTGGCCTTGGTGCTCCAGGTGATTGCCGGCGAAGATGGGCAGGATGCCGGCGTAATTCCGATGCCCATACGCGCTGTAGAGGCTCAAGCGCTGAGCGGTTTGCGCGTGGCTTGGTATTGCGACGGCGGTATAGCGCCCGCTGACGAGATAACTCAAGCCACGCTGCAGGTAGCCGCCAATCTGTTGGAGCGCGCGGGCGCCGTCATCTATCCCGCGTTCCCATCGGTACTGAGGCACTCACGCGAGATTACCGAGCGCTACTGGGCGATGAGCAAAGGCACCGGTGCGCAGTCGATAAAACTGCTTGCCGACTGGGATCAGTTTCGCAGTGGGATGTTAGGTTTCATGGCGGACTACGACCTTATCCTGTGCCCAGTTGACGCCGCGCCCGCGTCGCGGCTGGGCGCCGAACGGCCGGGGCTGTTCAGTCACACCTTGCCGTACAGCCTGGCGGGTTGGCCCTGTGTGGTCGTGCGAGCAGGCACTGATGCTGCGGGATTGCCGGTAGGCGTGCAGATCGTCGCGCGCCCGTGGCACGAGCATTTGGCGCTGGCGGCGGCGATGGCTATTGAGCGCGCCGTGCCTTTTGTCAATCCAACCTGAGCCCCACCTGCGTGCGCTTGGGCAGTTTGCTCACCACCAATTGGTGAGAACGCTGCAACAGCCCACGCAGTTCCTCGGCGCCGATCGGGTAGGGCGTGTTCATGATGACCCACTGGGCCCGCGCCAGGTAAGGCGCCGGATGGATGCCGGGGCGGTCCACGTGGCCGAGGAACAGTTCTTTGTCGACCTTGAACGCCAGCGACTCGCCGCGCAGGTTTTGCAGGGCGAACATCTTGTTGCCGGCAATCGAGAACACGCGCACGCCGCCCCATTTGTAGTCTTCCCGCGCGCCGGGCAGGCTCAGGCAGAAAGCGGCGACCTGCGCTTCAGTCATTTTCATAGCAAGCGATCTCCGCAGCCCTTGAAGGCTTCTTCCAGGTAGTCGATCCAGGCACGAATGGCCGGCAGTACGCCGCGACGGTGCGGGTACACCGCCTGCAACCAGCCGCCCGGCGAGGACCATTGCGGCAGCAGTTGCACCAATTGGCCGCTGGCCAATTCCTCTTCGCAATACATCATCGGCAGTACGGTAAAGCCCAAGCCTTTCAGGGCGCAGGCTTTGCGCACGATGAAGTCGTCGATGCCCAGGCGTGCTTCCAGCGCCAGGTCTTCGCTTTTGCCTTGTGGGTCGATCAGGCGCAGGTGCACCAGGCGGTCGGCTTCCAGGGCGCCCAGTACCGGCAGTTGCTTGAGGTCTTCGAGGCTGTCGATTTGCCGGCCTTGTATGAATTCAGGGCTGGCCACCAGGATGGCCTGGGCCTGGCGCAGGCGTTTGGTCACCAGCAGCGGGTCTTCATCGCCTGACTCGCGCACGCGCAGGGCCACGTCGATACCTTCGGCCACCAGATCAACGCGGCGGTTCACCAGCATCATTTCAAGCTGCACCAGCGGGTGGGCGGCGAGAAAACCGGCGACCATGTCCGGCAGCAGGTGCTGGGCCATGCCCACCGGGCAGCTGACCCGCAGGCGCCCGCGCGGTTCGCTGGACATGCTGGCCACCGCCTCGTCGGCCATTTCTGCTTCCAGCAGCATGGCCTGGCAATGGCGCAGGTAGCGCTCGCCGACGGCGGTGAGGGTCAGTTGGCGGGTGGTGCGTTGCAACAGGCGTGCGCCGAGACGTTCTTCCAGCTCGGCAATGCGCCGTGAAAGCCGCGACTTAGGGATGCCCAGCAGCCGTCCGGCCGCCGCAAAGCCGCCGGCTTCGACGACTTTGGCAAAATAGTAGAGGTCGTTGAGGTCTTGCATGGTCAACCTATTGTCCTGTCAGTGGGACGAACTATCCGCGTCTGGCGAGGGCAAATCCACTACAAATATTGGAGGCTGCTGTGGCGAGGAAGCTTGCTGCCGCTGGGGTGCGCAGTAGCCCCGCTCGTGGTGCTCTGAACGTCGTGATCAACAGGGCCAACCCGGCAAATGCCGCGCCGGTCAGCGCCTGGCCCTGCCAACTGTAATGCTCGGAGGCAAAGGCTCCAGCCGCCGAACCCAAGGCGCCGCCGATAAAGTAGACCACCATGAACACCGTGTTGAGTCGGCTAGTCGCGGACGGCTCCAGTGCCAACACGCGGGTCTGGTTGGCCAACTGGTTGATCCGGTTACCCAGGTCCAGACAGGTCGCCGCGATCAAGATCGGCCACCACCAGCCGCTTGGCCCGAGGGTATAGATCAGGATAAACGCCACCAGCACGGTGGTGATGCCCGCGCGCTCGAGCAGACGCCCATGGCGTCGGGTTTGTTGGCCGATGGTCGATGCGCAAAGAATACCGACGATGGCCGAGAGGCCCAGCAGGCCTGCCTGGGCACTCGAGAATCCATACGGCGGCAAGGCCAGCAGGGCCGCCATCGAGCCCCAGAACACATTCAAGGCGCCAAACACCAGGGCGCCTTTGAATGCTGATTGGCGCAGGGTCGGGTATTGCCTGGCCAGGCCCCACAGGGATTTGAGCAAGGCGCCATACGCGAGCTTGCTGGTTGAAATCGACACCGGCATACGCGTCAGAATCGCCATGAACAGCAGCACATCCAGCGCCGCTGCCAGCGCAAACATGCCGCGCCAGCCCAGCCATCCGCTGACCACGCCGCTGACGGTCCTGGCAAGCAACCCGCCGGCAGACAAGCCGCTGACCATCAAGCCCAGCACGGCGCCTTTTTGCTCAACGGTACTCAGGTCCGAAGCGGCGGGAATGATCACCTGCGCGCTGATACCCGACAGCCCCAGCAGCACGCTCGCCACCAGCAGCCAGGCATAGGTCGGCGCTGCGGCCGAGGCCAGCAGGCTGATGAAGTTGAGGCACAGCACGGCCAGGATCAGCGTGCGCCGGCTGATCCGGTCGCCCAGCGGCACGAACAGCAGCAGGCCGCTGGCGTAGCCCAATTGCGTGAGCATCGCGATTTGCCCGACGTGCGCGGTGGACACCTCGAAGGTGTTAGCAATCAGCGGCAGCATGGCCTGGTTGTAGTAAATCGTGGCAACCGAAAATCCGCAGCAGATGGCGAGGATCAAGGTCAGGCCCTTGGTCAGGGCGGGAGAAGGTGGGTGCATGGGATGGCCGGTGGCTGTCGGGTCAGCCGGCGAGAATGAAGTGAAGCACGGGTGAAATCCAGTGCCGCAGAGGTGTGGGCATCAAGCCGACTGGAATGGTTTTTTGCAAAAAAGCATTGTCCTGCTGGCAGGACGAACAATCATATTTTGCCCCTCTAATCGATCATTGGGTTCGTGTGTAGGATCAACCTCACTCGATCGCCTAGCCGCGATCCTAACTTGGAGATCCCACATGAAACTGTTGCATATCGATTCCAGCATCCTCGGCGACAACTCGGCTTCGCGTCAGCTCAGCGCTGCTGTGGTCAAGGCCTGGCAAGCGGCTGAGCCGGGTGTGGAAGTGACTTGCCGTGACTTGGCGAGCGAAGGCATCAGCCACTTTTCCGGCCTGACCCTGGGCGCCCTGGGCACCGCTGCCGAGTTGCGTGACGCAGTACAAAAGCACGAGGCTGACCTCAGCGCTTCGTCGCTGGCTGAGTTCATCGCCGCCGACGCTGTGGTGATGGGTGCGCCCATGTACAACTTCTCGGTACCTTCTCAGCTCAAGGCCTGGATCGACCGCATCGCCGTCGCCGGCCAGACCTTCCGTTACACCGAAGCCGGCCCTGAAGGCCTGTGCGGTGGCAAGAAGCTGATCATCGTTTCCACCGCCGGCGGTTTGCATGCCGGTCAGGCGAGCAACGTCGGCCACGAAGACTACTTGAAACTGGTGTTTGGCTTCCTCGGCATCACCGACATCGAGTTCGTCCGCGCCCAAGGCCTGGCCTACGGTGAGGAAGTGCGCAGCAAGGCGTTGAGCGACGCTAACGCAGTCATCAACGAACAATTGTTCGCCGCCGCGTAAGGCTTGTGTAAAGTTCGCCTTTGTCCGGTTCCAATCTGAAACCGGGCGCCTAAACTCTGTATTCTGGTCGTCTCAAAACGACCGGAGTACGGAGTTTTTTCGTTTGCCCGCTGTCACTACTTTGGCCCAGGTTATGCAGGCATGGGTTTATCACCCGGTGTGAGCACCTTGAACCATGGACTTTTCATACAGATATGCCGCGGGTGTTGAACGTGGTCACGCAGCAAAGGTGGACATCCCCATGATGCGTCTTTGTGCTGTTTTGGTACTCTCCCTGCTCGGTAGCCTGATTTCAGTGCACGCCGCCCCAGCGCCGCACCCGCATTGGAGTGTGGGTTTCCATCGCATGACCTTTCTCGACCCGCTGGACCAGCAGCCGATGAAAGCCATCGCGTTTTACCCGTCCACCGACGATGAGCACAGCACGCAATTGGGCGCCTATCACGTCGCCGCCGCTGAAGACTCCAAGGTCGCCATTGGCCGCTTCCCGATGCTGATGCTGTCCCACGGCAACACGGGCACACCGCTGGCCCTGCACGACCTGGCCACCTCACTGGCGCGCAAGGGTTTTGTGGTGGTGGCGGTGTTGCACCCCGGCGACAACTACAAGGACCACAGCCGCCTGGGCACCGTGAGCAACCTGTATGGTCGGCCGATCCAGATTTCCGAAGCGATCACCGCCACCCTCAGCGACCCAATGCTGTCGCCATTCGTCAATATCGACCAGGTGGGCGTGATCGGTTATTCCGCCGGCGGTGAAACCGCGTTGATTCTGGCCGGCGCCAAGCCGGATTTTGATCGCCTGCGCCGTTACTGCCAGGAACGCCCGGAAGACCGCGATGCCTGCACCACCAAAGGTGAGCTGGTGGTCGACCGCGACGATTTGCAACCACAGGCCGACCCGCGCATCCACACGTTGATGCTGATGGCGCCGTTGAGCCTGATGTTTGGCCGCCACACCTTGGCCGACGTGCATGTGCCGGTGCTGCTCTACAGCGGCGATGGCGACAAGCTGGTGGCCGTTGACAAAAACGCCGCGGCACTGGCGCGCAAGCTGCCGGAACCGCCGGATTTCAAACTGTTGGCCGGGGCAGGGCACTTTGTGTTCATGGCGCCGTGTGATAGCGATCAGTTGGTGGCCATGCCGGCCATCTGCACAGACGCCGATGGCGTCGACCGCGAAGGTATTCACCGCGACCTGATTTCAGAGGCAGGGCGGTTCTTCTCCCACACCCTCGGGCAAATGACCCGCGCCGGTTTGCAGACCGCCGATCAGTAAGCGCGGCGCTTGAGCAGTACGGTCAAGGCCAGCGCCGTGACCGACAACAGCGCGGCGCAAAAGAAGATCCAGCCGTAGCCGAGGTTCAGTGCCACGGCGCCCATCAACGGCCCGGCAATCGCCAAGGCTAGATCAAAAAACACCGCATACGCACTCAGCCCGGCGCCACGGCTGCTATTGGGCACTTGCTTGATGGCTTCTACGCCCAGCGCTGGGTACACCAACGACAAGCCAAAACCGGTCAGCCCGGCGCCGATCAACGCCACCCCGGTGGAGGGCGCCAGCCACAGCAGCGTCAGGCCCAGGGCTTCGATGGTCATGCAGGCAATCGCTGCGCTGAAACCGCCGAAGCGGCTGATGGCCGAGATAAACACCAGCCGTGACAGAATAAAACACGCGCCAAACACCGTGAGGCAGTACGCCGCCCCGGCCCAGCCGCGACTGAGGTAATACAGGGTGATAAAGGTGGTCAGCGTGCCGTAGCCAATTGAGGCCAAGCACAGGCTGGCGCCAAACGGCGCGATACGCCCGAACACCGCCCAGAACGGCAGCCGCTCGCCGCGTACCACCGGCACCGAAGGTTTATTACGGATCAGCACCAGGCCCAACGCTGCCAGCACCGTCAACGCGATGCCGAGGCTGGTGTAGCCATACTCGGCCACCATCACCACGCCCAGCGGCGCGCCAATGGCGATAGCACCATAGGAGGCGATGCCATTCCAGGAAATCGAGCGCGCCGTGTGTTCGGCGCCAACCGCCCCCATGCACCAACTGATGGTGCCCACGCCGATCAGGCCCTGGGCTACGCCGAGCAGCAGCCGGCCGACGATCAGGATGCCCAGGCTCAGGGCGGGTAGGCTTTCGACCAGCGTGGCGAAAAACGTCAGCACACCGCTGACCAAAATACCGGCCAGGCCCAGCACAATCGCACGCTTGGTGCCGACGTTGTCGGACATGCGCCCGGCCATGGGCCGGCTGAGCAGGGTGGCCAGGTATTGCGAGCCGATGGTGATCCCGGCCACTACCGCGCTGAAGCCCAGTTGCTCGTGCACATAGCCCGGGATGACCGCGATCGGCAGGCCGATGCAGATAAAGGCGATGAAGGTATAGAAGACGATGGAGACGATCTGCAAAGTGATCGACATTGAGCTGGGGGCGACGGCAGGCATGGTCACTCGTTCGCGGGCGGGCGGTGACGGCATGATGGCAAGGGCGTGGGGGAAAAGGAAGCAGGCTAACTAGTTTGTTTGATAGGCCACGTTGGGCTGCGCAGCAGCCCCAATAAGATAGGCCACGTTGGGCTGCGCAGCAGCCCCAATAAAAAACACCGCGTTCTGCCTGACAGAACGCGGTGTTTGATTTTAGGGCCGCTTCGCAGCCCAACGCAGGGCAAGCCCGCTCGCCACAACTGCAGTGGCGTTGCTTAGAACACCACGCCTTGGCTGCGCAGGTAGTCATCATAGGTGCCGCTGAAGTCGATCACGCCGTTGGCGCTCAACTCGATGATGCGGGTGGCCAGGGACGATACGAACTCGCGGTCGTGGCTGACGAAGATCAGCGTGCCCGGGTAGTTTTCCAGCGCCAGGTTCAGCGCTTCGATGGATTCCATGTCCAAGTGGTTGGTCGGTTCGTCCATGATCAGCACGTTCGGCTTTTGCAGGATCAGCTTGCCGAACAGCATGCGGCCTTGCTCACCACCGGAGATGACCTTGACCGACTTGAGGATCTCGTCGTTGGAGAACAGCATGCGGCCCAAAGTACCGCGAATCACTTGCTCGCCTTGGGTCCACTGGCCCATCCAGTCGAACAGGCTCATGTCGTCTTCGAAGTCGTGGGCGTGGTCCTGGGCGTAGTAGCCCAGTTCTGCGGCGTCGGTCCACTTGATGCTACCGGCATCCGGCGTCAGTTCGTTGACCAAGGTGCGCAGCAGGGTGGTCTTGCCGATACCGTTCGGGCCGATGATCGCTACGCGCTCGCCGGCTTCAACCTGGAAGCTGAAGTCCTTGAACAGTGGCTTGCCGTCGAAGCCTTTGGCCATACGATCGACGATGACCGCCTGGCGGTGCAGCTTTTTGGTTTGTTCGAAACGGATGAACGGGCTCACACGGCTCGAAGGCTTGACCTCGGCCAGTTGGATCTTGTCGATCGCCTTGGCGCGGGACGTGGCCTGCTTGGCTTTCGAGGCGTTGGCCGAGAAGCGGCTGACGAACGATTGCAGCTCGGAGATCTGTGCTTTCTTCTTGGCGTTGTCCGACAGCAGTTGCTCGCGGGACTGGGTCGCCACGGTCATGTACTCGTCGTAGTTGCCCGGGAACAGGCGCAGCTCGCCGTAGTCCAGGTCAGCCATGTGGGTGCACACGCTGTTCAGGAAGTGACGGTCGTGAGAGATGATGATCATCAGGCTCGAACGCTGGGTCAGGATGTTTTCCAGCCAGCGGATGGTGTTGATGTCCAAGTGGTTGGTCGGTTCGTCGAGCAACAGCACTTCAGGGTCGGAGAACAACGCCTGGGCCAGCAATACCCGCAGTTTCCAGCCTGGGGACACTTCGCTCATCGGGCCGAAGTGTTGTTCCAGGGGAATACCCAGGCCCAGCAGCAGCTCACCGGCACGTGATTCGGCGGTGTAGCCGTCCATTTCGGCGAACTCGGTTTCCAGCTCGGCCACGGCCATGCCGTCGTCTTCGCTCATTTCCGGCAGCGAGTAGATACGGTCGCGCTCAGCCTTGACCTTCCACAGCTCTTCGTGGCCCATGATCACGGTGTCGAGCACGGTGAATTCTTCGTAGGCGAACTGGTCCTGGCGCAGTTTACCCAGGCGTACGTTCGGCTCGAGCATGACCTGGCCGCCGGACGGATCAAGGTCGCCGCCGAGGATTTTCATGAAGGTCGACTTGCCGCAACCGTTGGCACCGATCAAACCATAACGGTTGCCGGCGCCGAATTTGACCGAGACATTCTCGAAGAGCGGCTTGGCGCCGAACTGCATGGTGATGTTAGCTGTGGAGATCAATTACTTTACCTATCAATGGGTTGCGAGCGTGGCGGCAGGAGCCTTCAGGCATGCGTCAACAGCGACATCAAGGCGCGAAACCCGGTCGCTGAGCAGAAAATTTTGGATGTGTGTTGGAATTTGGCGCGCATTGTCGCATATGTCAGGCGACAGTTGTAATGCGCGCGAACGATGGTTTCGTCAATGTCTCCGGCATCGCCAGCCATAACAGCGCCAGGGCCGCCGCCGCGACGCCCGCCAGGGTCAGGAACGCCGCGTTGTAGCCCGCTTGCTGCACCACGAAACCAGCCAGGCTGCTGCTCAGTGCCGCGCCCAGGCCAAACACCGTGGACAGTGCGCCCAGGCTGACGTTGAAGCGGCCGGTGCCTTGGGTCAGGTCCTTGACGATCACTGGGAACAGCGCGCCGAAAATCCCCGCGCCGATGCCATCGAGCATCTGCACGGCGACCAGCCAATAAGGGTCGCTGGACAAGGTATACAACACGCCACGCAGCGGCAAAATCATGAACCCGGCCAGCAACAACGGCTTGCGCCCCCACACGTCAGCTTTGCTGCCCACCAGCCAGGCCATCGGCACCATCACCACTTGCGCGGCGACGATGCAGGCCGAGGTCAGCGGCGTGGCCATGTGCAGGTTGATCTGCGCCAGCTTCTGGCTGACCAGCGGCAGCATCGCGGCATTCGCCAGGTGGAACAGCGCGCAGCAGATCGCGAACAGTAGCAACGGGCGATTGGCCAGCAGCACCTTCACGCCGGAGGGCTGTTCGTGTTCGTGTTCGTGGGCGTGAGCGGGGTCAAAGCCCCGCGCGGCATCGTGGTCAATCGCCGACGCTGATACACAACTGACCGCCACGACACTGGCGATCGCCATAAATGCCATCAGGTAAAACACCACCACTGGGCCGAACAGATATGCCAGGCCGCCCGCCAGCAGCGCCGCTACGGCGTTGCCGGCGTGGTTGAAGGTTTCGTTGCGCCCGGTGCGGCGGGTGAAGGCGCGTGGCCCGGTAATTCCCAAGGAAATGGCCGAAATCGCCGGAGCAAACACTGAAGCGGCGATGGCACTGGCCGCCTGGGTCAACGCCACCCAACTGAATGAGCTGACAAACGGCAGTACCAGGCAACTGACGGTGACAAGAACGGCCGCCACCGCGATCACCGCGCGTTTGCTGCGCGTGCGGTCGATCAGCGCCCCCGCCGGGCCTTGGGTGAGCAAGGCGGCGATGCCCGCCAGAGTCATGACCACGCCGATGCTGGCCGGGTCCCATTGGTGCACGGCCAGCAGGTAAATCGCCAAGTAGGGGCCGAGGCCGTCGCGGACATCCGCCAGGAAGAAATTCAAGCTGTCCAAGGACAAGGTATTGCGCAGGTCGGAGTGATTGGCCATAGCGCTGCCTTCGACAAGGGTGCTCAGGGCGAACACTCAATGGGCTAGTGACCTACAGGCTTGGATAGAAGTTTCGCCGCCACAGAGGGTTTCTTCTGACAGGCAATTGGCTTATTTTCCGAAGCCCGCTGTAGTGACTCTCTGGAGAAGCAATGGACATGCCCTCAGCCCAACAGGCCATCGCCAGCAACAAAGACGCCTGGGACGCCTCCGCCAAGCTGCACAAAGACACCGCCACCTGGAACGCGCTGCTCGAATCGGTCGCCCAGCCAGGCTTTTCATGCCTTGACCCGACCATCACCGCGTTGCTGCAAGACGTCGGCGTGGCCGGCAAAGACGTGATTCAGCTGTGCTGTAACAATGGGCGTGAAAGCCTATCGTTGTTCGGCCTGGGCGCACGCAGCGTGGTGGGTGTCGACCAATCCCGCGCTTTTCTGCAGCAAGCGCAGGAACTGGCCGAGGTGTCGCCGCATAACCCTGAATTTGTTGAAGCCGATGTCCATCATCTGCCTGAACACTTGCACGGTCGGTTTGATGTCGCGCTGGTGACCATTGGCGTACTGAACTGGATGCCGGATGTGGCGCTGTTTATGCGCCATGTGGCGAGTGTGCTCAAGCCCGGCGGCACGCTGGTGATCTACGAAACTCATCCGTTTTTGGAAGTGTTTGATCCCAAGGCGGCAAACCCATTGTTGCCCGTCAGCTCGTATTTCCAGCGCGACCCCTTCGTGCTGCAGCAGTCGATTGTTTACGAAGGGCAGGCAGATATTGCCGGGCCGACGTCCTATTGGTACGTGCATACCCTGGGCAGCGTGGTGAGCGGGGCGATTGCGGCGCACTTGCAGATTGAGCACCTGCAGGAGTACCCGCATTCCAATCGCGAGGAATTGTATGACCAGTACGAGCATCAGCCGGCGCAACTGCCACTGTGCTTTACCTTGACCGCCACCCAGCGCCGCACCTGAGCGGCTTTCCCGCGCGCAAAAAAAAGGCCCGCCAAGAGAGGCGGGCCAAGTGATTCACTGGAGTAGGTAGGCTTCACCCTATAGGCCAAGAAGTGAAGGCCATGTGAAAACCTTGTCGCACGTTCGGAGGGGCGCGGATCAGCCTTTGCGCACAAAGCTGCGCATGGTTTGCCCTGGCCCGGTACTGAACACGGTCGGCCGGGGCATGCCTTCATCGGCGGCAATAAACACGAAATCATCCCCTTCCAGGCGATAGCTGGCGGGCAATTGCTTGCCGGCGTCTTCGCCGATTGAATCCACCCAGGTAATGCTTTTTGGCGTGGTGCTGCTGTCCAGGGAAAAGCGACCGGCCAGCAATACCTCGCCGTTCATCGTGCGCACTTCGAAACAGTCACCGGTGATGGTGGTCAGGGCGCCCGGCGCGCTGTGGGCGTCGATGGGGTTGAGCACGCCACTGTCTTCGAGTGCGGTTTGCTCCCAGGTGCCTTGCAGGGCTTGATGATCGGTGTGTAACAGAGCTGACATACAAATTCCATTTTGTTGAAGGTGGTTTCTTACAGTGCGCCACGCAGGCGGCGGCGAGACAAGCGCGTGTGTTGGGTTTGCTCCCAGGTGCCTTGCAGGGCTTGATGATCGGTGTGTAACAGAGCTGACATACAAATTCCATTTTGTTGAAGGTGGTTTCTTACAGTGCGCCACGCAGGCGGCGGCGAGACAAGCGCGTGTGTTGATCCAGCACAATGACTGGACAGCTTTTCACAATTCTTAGTTAACCTTTGGTTACAAACTGTGGCTAAATAACTGCCAATAGTCATGAACCGGTGAGCGCTTTGCCGGTCGTGTCGCTTATCTGTGAATTGTGATTTCAGGTGCTGCTTATCCAATCCTCGGCCGTTGTGGGCACGCAGGAGCAGCCTGTTCTCTCTACTGACTTGTGACGAATCCCTTGAAACTCATCATTGTTGCTCTCTACGTCGCCTCCATTGCGTATGTTCACCTGCGTGGTCGGGTGCGACACAAACTGGGCCGCCAGCTTAGTGATCACTCGACGTTCCTGGCGCCGATCAATTGCTTCCTGTATTTGTTCTCCAAGCAGCCGAGCCGTCCATTCCTGTCGCCTGCCGACTTCCCGGACCTGAGCCCGCTGCAGGAACACTGGGAAGAAATCCGCCAGGAAGGCCAGAACCTGATGCGTATGGGCGAGATCAAGCGCTCGGACCAGTACAACGATGTGGGTTTCAATTCGTTCTTCAAGTCCGGCTGGAAGCGTTTCTACCTCAAGTGGTACGGCGACAGCCACCCGTCGGCGATGAAGCTGTGCCCGCGCACCACTGAACTGGTGCAGAGCGTCGGCTCGATCAAGGCGGCGATGTTCGCCGAATTGCCCCCGGGCTCCAAGCTGGTGCGCCACCGCGACCCTTACGCCGGTTCCTACCGCTATCACTTGGGGTTGGATACGCCTAACGGTCCTGGCTGCTACATCAACGTGGATGGCGAAAGCTATTACTGGCGCGACGGCGAACCGGTGATGTTTGATGAGACCTACATTCATTACGCGGAAAACACCACGCAGCAGAACCGCATCATCCTGTTCTGCGACATTGAGCGCCCGATGAAGTACCGCTGGGCGGCGGCGTTCAACCGCTGGTTCAGCCGCAACGTAATGGCGGCGGCTGGCTCGCCCAATAATGACGGTGACAAGACCGGCGGCCTGAACCGTGCGTTTACCCGCCTGTACAAGATTCGCCTGCGCGGCAAAGAGCTGAAGAAGCGCAATCGTGCACGCTACTACTTGGAAAAGTGGGCGATTTTTGCAGGCTTGGCACTGATCTTCATCCTCATCTGAAACGCTAGGGCGCGAATCACTGTGCTGGCTTGCCGACCCAAGCGTCGCTGAGCACGCTTTTGGGCTGCTCCTCAACGATGTCGTCGTCGCGCGGGCCGCGCTTGCGGGTCCTTTTCCTTGATCAGGTGGGCGATTTTTGCAGGCTTGGCACTGATCTTCATCCTCATCTGAAACGCTAGGGCGCGAATCACTGTGCTGGCTTGCCGACCCAAGCGTCGCTGAGCACGCTTTTGGGCTGCTCCTCAACGATGTCGTCGTCGCGCGGGCCGCGCTTGCGGGTCCTTTTCCTTGATCAGTAACCATTGCTCCTTGTCGCCGCTGCCTTTGCGGCGGGTGCGCACCAAGGCCCAATCGCCGGCGAGTTTTTCGCCGACCAAGGTGAATTTGAGTTTGCCGGCGGCATAGGCCAAGTGCGGGTCGTCATGCGGTTGCCACACGCCACGGTCCCACACAATCACATCGCCTGCGCCGTATTGGCCTGCTGGGATGCTGCCCTCGAAATTGCCAGAGCTCAGCGGGTGTTCTTCCACGTGCACCGCCAGGCGTTTCTGGGTCGGGTCCAGGCTTGGGCCTTTAGGCACCGCCCAGTTTTTAAGCACGCCATCGGGTCCATGCTGCGTTTGTCCAGCCAATCAAAATCAACGCCTTGCTAGTGCCAGAGCTCAGCGGGTGTTCTTCCACGTGCACCGCCAGGCGTTTCTGGGTCGGGTCCAGGCTTGGGCCTTTAGGCACCGCCCAGTTTTTAAGCACGCCATCGGGTCCATGCTGCGTTTGTCCAGCCAATCAAAATCAACGCCTTGCTAGGACGTGGCTGAGACCAGTGATACCGGGATATGGACCAAGCCGAAACGGATGGCGCCTTTCCAGATTGCCCTTGGCATGCCTGCGTTTCCTTGAGAAGAGACTGTGTTCGGGCGACTCGCGGGCGCCGAAAAAAGTTTCGGCGGGCAGATGCGCGGACAGATTGTGTTACACCTGATGAGAAACTATTTAGTGTCGAAAGCCGAACCCAAGGCGTAGCGTGTTATCGAAAGCACGTACCACTCGCCCTAGAGAGGCTTTGTCATGAACAGTTGTGTGCGTCATCTCGCAGTACTGGCGTTGGGCCTGGCGCTCACGCCATTGGCCCAGGCTCAAAGCCTGCCCGGCAGAAGCGATGGCAACAACAGCCCAATTCACCGGGCCAACCCCAACAGCATGCAGGGCACGCAGCCCAATGCGCCGGCGGTTCGCGGTATCCAGACCGGCCCGACCAGCCCCGCACCGACCGTGGAAAACGGCGGCATCGGCAACCGCTATCCAACGCGCAATGCCGCCCCCAGCCGTCCCACCACCGAAACCAAAGCCCCCACCTATGATGCCAACGGCAATCGCCGGTAAGGATTCCGTCTTATGTTTCTACGCAAAACCCTGCTAGCCGCTATTTGCGCAACCACGCTGCTGCCACTGGCGGCGGTTTACGCCGCCGACGCCCAGCAATTCCCCAGTGAGCAAGGCAGCATCACCGCGACCCCGATCGTCAAAGGCCTGGACCACCCCTGGGCGGTGGCGTTTCTGCCGGATAAACAAGGCTTTTTGGTGACTGAGCGCCCAGGCCATCTGCGCTTTGTGAGCGCGGACGGCAAGTTGTCCGCACCCTTGACCGGCGTGCCGCAGGTATGGGCCAAAGGGCAGGGCGGCTTGCTCGATGTGGTGCTGTCGCCGGGCTTCAAGGAAGACCGTATGGTCTACCTGTCGTACGCCGAAGGTGGCGGCGAGGGTGGCAAAGCCGGCACCGCCGTGGGGCGTGGGCGGTTGGCCGATGATTTGAGCGGCTTGAAGGATTTTAAGGTGATCCTGCGCCAGGAGCCCAAGCTGTCCACCGGTAACCACTTCGGCTCGCGCCTGGCGTTTGACCGTGATGGCTACCTGTTCGTGACCCTCGGCGAGAATAATGATCGGCCGACGGCCCAGGACCTGGACAAGCTGCAAGGCAAGGTGGTGCGCATCTTCCCGGATGGCCGCGTGCCGGATGACAACCCTTTTGTCGGCCAGCAGGGCGTACGCCCGGAAATCTGGTCGTATGGCCAGCGCAACCCGCAGGGGCTGGCACTGAACCCGTGGAGCGGTACGATCTGGGAAAACGAACATGGGCCACGCGGCGGCGATGAAATCAACATCATCGAACGCGGCAAGAACTACGGTTGGCCGCTGGCGACCCATGGCATTAATTATTCCCTGACACCGATTCCCGAAGCCAAAGGCAAGACGGTGGAAGGCACGGTGGCACCGCATCACGTCTGGGAGAAATCACCGGCCATCAGTGGTATGGCGTTTTATGACGCCGACCGGTTCAAGGCGTGGCAGCACAATTTGTTTATAGGTGCGCTGGCCAGTCAGGAGTTGATTCGTTTGCAGTTCGATGGCGATAAAGTGATCCATGAAGAACGCTTGCTCGGCGGTTTGAAAGCACGGATCCGCGATGTGCGGCAGGGGCCGGATGGGTTTTTGTATGTACTGACGGATGAGGATGACGGTGTGTTGTACCGGGTAGGTCTGAACCAGGATTGAATATGCTATCGCAGGCAAGCCAGCTCCCACAGGGTGACCGGGCAGCGCTTAAAGCCCCAGCTCAGACAACCCAGGATGATCATCCGGGCGCCGGCCCAGCGGCCAATGAAACGTGCGCTCGCTTTCCTTGATCGGCAGGTCATTGATGCAGGCAAAACGGTTAGCCATCAGGCCGTTCTCGTCGAACTCCCAGTTCTCATTGCCATAGGAGCGGAACCAGTTGCCGGAATCATCGTGCCACTCGTACGCATAACGCACAGCGATACGGTTACCGGTAAAGGCCCACAACTCCTTGATCAAGCGATAGTCCAGTTCCTTGGCCCATTTGCGGGTGAGGAACCCTTTGGCTTCTTCACGGTTATGCGCAAATTCAGCGCGGTTACGCCACTGGGTGTCGAGGGTGTAGGCCAGGGACACCCGTTGCGGGTCGCGGGAGTTCCAGCCGTCTTCGGCCAGGCGAACTTTCTCAATAGCCGACTCACGGGTAAACGGCGGCAGCGGCGGGCGTACTTCTGCGTTAGATGACATGGGAACTGCTCCAGAGAACAATAAGGTTTTGGCCAGCGTTGTGTGGCCTGCGCGTTCAAAGTGCCAATAACGTTCGCGCCATGCCTTGCGCATTATCAGCGGCGGTTGAATCGCCCATGACCAGGGCAACGGTAATGGCGCCATCGATCAGGATCAGCAGCTGCGCGGCCTGCCGTTCGGGGTCGGGGGTGCCATGTGCTTTGCACAGTTGGAGTGTGTACTCGAACAGTTTCTGTTTATGCGCCTTGGCCAGCAGGCGTACCGGGTTTTGCGGGTCGCCGGTTTCACCACTGGTGTTGATAAAGGCGCAACCGCGAAAGTCCGCCGAGCCAAACCAAGCCTTCAGGGCGCTGAACAGTGCCAGCAAACGCTCGCCACTGCCTTCGCTGCGCTCCACTTCGCCGCGCAACCACTGCATCCAACGCTCGTCACGGCGTTGCAAGGCGGCAATCACCAACTCGTCTTTGTTGGCGAAGTAACGGTAAATACTTTTGCGCGAGACCCCGGCGGTTTTTACCAGCAGGTCCATGCCGGTGGCGGCGATGCCATGGCGATAGATCAACTTCTCGGTGACGTCGAGGATAATGTCGCGGGTTTCATTGAGGGGCATGTCATTCATGCTGCCTACAGTAGAATGATCGTTCTCCTTGGTCAATTAACTTTTCCGCTCTTCGCCGACAAGACCTGAGCTGCCCCATGGTGTAAGCTCTGGTCCTCTTCGGATTCGACCCATTGCGAGCCCTATGCCGTCGTTCTTCAAACGCTCCCTGTTGCCCAAACTGCGCGGTTTTCCACTGACTCCCGAGGCCATCGAGGTGCTGTCCGGCGCTGCTGCGTTTCGTCGTTGCCTGCTGGAAAAAATCCCCCAGGCCACCCGGCGCATCTACATCGTCGCGCTGTACCTGCAGCAGGACGAAGCCGGCCAGGAGATCTATGACGCCTTGCACGCCGCCAAGGCCGCACGGCCCGAACTCGACATTGTGGTGGTGGTTGACTCGCTGCGCGCACAGCGCGGGTTGATCGGCGCGGGTAAGCAGCCGGGTAACAGCGCCTGGTATCAGGCCATGACTCAATCCCATGCCAGTGAAGTGCCGGTGTACGGTGTGCCGGTGCAGACCCGCGAGCTGTTCGGCGTGTTGCACCTCAAGGGCTTTGTGATTGACGACAGCGTGCTGTACAGCGGCGCCAGCCTGAACAACGTGTACCTGCACAAGTTCGACAAGTACCGCTATGACCGTTATCACCTGATCCATAGCCAACCGCTGGCTGATTCCATGCAGCACCTGGTGGAGCACGGCCTGATCACCTCCAATGCGGTGCATCGCCTGGACCTGCCGAACCCGCCCACCACCCGCAGCCTGCGCAATGATATCGGCGACCTGCGCAGCCGCCTCAAGCATGCGGCCTACGACACCACTACCGGGCTGCTGCCCAACGGGCACATGTCGGTGAGCCCATTGCTGGGTGTCGGCAAGAACAACCCGCTGAACCGGGTGATCCTCGAACTGATCGCCAGTGCCCAGCACCAGTTGACCATCTGCACGCCGTACTTCAACTTGCCGCTGCCGGTGACCCGGGAAATCAACCGCGCCCTCGCGCGCGGCGTGAAGGTTGACATCGTCGTCGGCGACAAGACCGCCAACGACTTCTACATCCCGCCCAGCGAGCCGTTCAAGGTGATCGCGGCGCTGCCCTATTTGTATGAAATCAGCCTGCGCCGCTTCGCCAAACGCCACCAGCCGATGATCGAAAGCGGCCAGTTGAACCTGCACCTGTGGCGTGATGGCGACAACACTTATCACCTCAAGGGTCTGTGGGTCGACCAGCGCTACACCTTGCTCACTGGCAACAACCTCAACCCGCGGGCGTTCCGCCTCGACCTGGAAAACGCCTTGCTGATCGATGACCCGCAAGGCCAGTGGCTGGGGCCACGGCGTACTGAGCTGGCGCAGATTTTCCAGCACACCACGCGCATCGAGCGTTACCAGCAACTGCAGACGCTGGTGGATTATCCGCAAGCGGTCGGCAAGTTTCTGCGACGGGTCAGCCGGGTGCGGATCGAGCGGTTGCTTTACCGCATCTTGTAACTCCCTGGTTTCGCCGACCCTGTTCAGAATCCTCCTACGTCCTTGATTGGGGCGCCTTTGTAATCTGCCGGTGGACGGTTCTTAGGGACAAGAACTCTTGCGATCAATCGTGAAGAGAACTTGAAATGTCAATATTACAAATCGCTTGACCACGGCTGATTACTTTTCCGAAGGAGAAAAAAAGAAGGGCGATGGTGACGCAGGTCGATGGATTTTTGTACGTCATTAACCCGAGAACGGGTTTACCGATGGGCACGCCGCTGGATGTCTCTAATCCGCTGAGCATGATAAAGGCCTAAGGCAACGCCCCAAGTTCCCGGCCGCCTTAATGGCGGCACGGGAGCGGTTGGATCAGTTCAAGCCCAACTTACCGCGCAGTGTCGACAGGTCTTCAGCCAAGGTATTGACCGGGCCCACCAGCGCCTTGCGGTCGTTTTCCTTCACCTTGTCGTAGGTCTCAAAGCCACCCTCCTTGGTTTTGTACTTGGCCAGGATCTTATCCACGGCGGCAAAATTCTTGTCGACCTTGGCCAGGAAGGCCTTGTCTTGCTTCTCGATCTGGCCACGGAACAGGTCGACGATTTTCTTCGCGCCATCGATGTTGCCCTGGAAGTCATACAGGTCGGTGTGGCTGTAGCGGTCTTCTTCACCAGAGATCTTGGTGGCGGCGACTTCTTCCAGCAACGCTGCGGCACCGCCGACCACTTTTTCTGGCGGGAAGGTCAGGCCATCCACACGGGTTTTCAGGTCATTGACGTCGGTGTTGAGTTTGGCGGTCAGGGTTTCCAGACCTTTGGTGCTGTTCTGGGAGAACAGCGCGTATTCGATGCGGTGGAAACCGGTGAAGTCTTCGGCGGTCACGCCTTTTTCGTGATCGTCGACACGCGAGTCGATCGAGGCATCAAGGTCGCTGAACAGCTCGGCGATCGGCTCGATGGACTCATAATGCACGCGGGTTGGCGCGTAGAGCTTCTTGGCGGTGGCCAGGTCGCCTTTGTCGATGGCGTCGGTGAACGCTTTGGTCTGGGTGACCAGCTCACCGATTTCTTCGGTGACGTAGATCTTGTAATCCGATACCGGGCCTACCAGGTCCAGCGGGGCGGTAGCGGCGAGCGCTGCCAGCGGCGAAAGGGTCATTAACAACGACAACGCGATAGTCGACTTCTTCATGGGACGTTTTCCGCTCGGGTTTGTTTTAGGTGTTGGCAGTGGTTTGAGGGTGCGTTGCGGCGAGCAGCGTGCGCCCAATGAAATCCTTGGGGCCGGTGACCCCCGGCAAGGTGAAGAAGTACCCACCGCCGACCGGCTTGAGGTATTCCTCCAGGGGCTCGCCGTTGAGCCGGGTTTGCACACTGATAAAGCCTTTCTCCAGGTCAGCCTGGTAGCAGATAAACAACAGCCCCATGTCCAGCTGACCGTTTTTGTTGACGCCGTTGGAGTAGTTGAACGGCCGACGCAGGATCAGGTTGGCCTGAGTCTGCGGGGTGCGCGGGTTGGCCAGGCGGATGTGGGCATCGAGCTTGGTCAATTTGCCTTCGGGGTCCTTGCTGTAATCAGGCACCTGGGCTTCTGTGTGGCCATCCATCGGCGCGCCCGTTGGCTTGATACGGCCGATGATGCCTTCCTGTTCTTGCAGCGGGGTACGGTCCCAGCGCTCAACGAAGTTGCGGATGATGCGCACGGCCTGGTAGCTGCCATTGGCGGCCCAGGCGGGTTCGTCGCTGCTGGGTTGCACCCAGACAATCTGGTCCATGGCCTTGGCGTCGTTGGAGTCCGGGTTGGCCGAACCATCACGAAAGCCGAGGAAATTACGTGCGCTCTGGGCCGGCGTGCCAGGCTTGGCAGGCGCCTGGGGCGGCACGCTGCCTTCCTGCTTCCAGCGCACCAACAGCAGGTCCGGCAGGTTCTTCACGATGTCGCGCAAGGCGTGGATATTGGTGTCCGGCGTGTTCGAGCTGAATTGCAGGCTCAGGTCGCCGTGACACTGCGCAGGTTCGAGCGCGTCGTTAGGGAAACCGACCATGCGGCTCAGGCGCTTGGGTTTTGCCGCGGTAAGGCCGAAGCGCTCGTCGAACAGTGACTCGCCAACGGACACGGTAATGGTCAGGTTGTCGGGGCTGACCACCGGGCCGAGAATGCCGGAATCGGTGGGCGGCAGTTTCGGGTCGACTTGTGGCACGGTGCCGCCTGTCATCAGGAACGCGATGCGCTCGTTCAGGGTGCGGAACAAACGCTCCAAGTCTTCACGGTCGCTGGCCAGTACGTCGAACGCCACCAGCATGCCGCAGGCCGGGCGTGGGGTGACGATGCCGCTCTGGTGCTTGCCGAAAAAGTCGTGGTGGTCCTGGGTCTTGTCACTGCGCGGTGCGGTGGTGACTTGCTCGGCCGCAGCGGCCATGGCCGGGCAGCTCAGGGTGCTGCCGGCAATCGCGGCGCCGGTGGCCGCCATGCCCAGCAGGACTCGGCGGCGTTGCGCGCAAAACTGTTCTGAATCACTCATGTAGTAGGTCGTCTTCACTGCAGGCCGGAAAGGCCAAGGGCGGGGTCGATTCCATCGAGTGCAACGGCCAGAGCCTTGGCCTTGTCGGCGATCTGCTTGCGCTGATCGGCGGTGACGCTGTCGTAGCGGCTAAACTGGCCGTCGACTTTCAAACCATTAAGCTGTGCATCGAAGTCGGCGAGGGCGCTGTCGATCTTGGGCAGCACGTCAGCTGCAGACTTGGTCAACAACGGGCGCATCAACTCCACCACCTTGTGGGCGGCTTCCAGGTTGGCGGCAAAACCGTTCACGTCGATATGGCTGTAGCGTTCCTCTTCACCGCTGGCGGCGCGCACGTCCGCCAGGCTGTTGAGGTTGCGCACCACAATGCTCACCAGTTGCTCCGGTGGCAGCGATTGGGCCAGCAGTTGTTGCTTGAGCGTGGTGACGTCGGTGACCAAGCGCTGGGCAATCGGCGCCAAGCCATCGAGGCTGCGTTGCTGGAACAGGCTGTATTCCAGGCGGTGGAAGCCACTGAACGCCGGGTCTTGCTCGCGTTTTTCAAAGTAGTCGGCGCGTGCGTTGATCGCGTTGTCCAGTTCGGCCAGGCGTTGCGATGCCGGTGCCAGGCGCTGGTAGGCCTCACGGGCCGGCACATACAGAGCCTGCGCCTGGGCCAGGTCGCCGGCCGCAATAGCCTGCTGCAGGGCGGTCACGGCCTTGACCAGTGCACTGCCTTGGCCACTCAGGTACACGCGGAACTCCGACAGCGGGCCGATAAAGGCCACCATCGACGGCTTGGCCTTGGCCTGGGCGTCGGACTCAGCCGTCGCGGTGACGTGCAACGTGCCGCGCGGGTTGCTCAGCAGGCCGCACGTGATCGCGTAGTCACCGGGCAACAGGTTGGCGTTGATCACCTGGCTCAAGCCCGGGGCGATGTTTTCGCGTTCCTCAACCACCAGCACACCGTCGAGGATTTCCCATTCCACCGCCCGGTCGGAGCGGTTGATGATGCGGAAACTGGCGCGGCCGGCAGGCACGCTCAACTCGTTGGGTTCGCAGGCGTGGCCATGGATGGTCACGGCGATTTCATTGTGGTTGGTCTGGCGCTTGGCCGCGGCCAATTGCGAGGCGTAATAGAACAACGCACCGGCGGCGATCATGACGACCACCGAGCCGGCCACCGCCCAGCGCAGGGCGCGGGAGGGCGGAGCCGTTTGAGGGGTTGGGTTGGACAAGAGGCGGTCCTTACTGACTGGAAACGGAAGAGGTTTTGACGAGGGGCTTGGGTGGGGCCGAGGGCAAAAAGAACATCACCAGGGCCACCACCAGGTAGATCAGATAGGCGCCCAGGGTGCTGACGGTCGGTGCATCCTGATAGCCGAACATCCCTGCCAGCACCGAGCCCAACGGGCCATCCATCGGCAGCGTCGCGCTGAAATCGAACAGCACGGTTTGCAGGTGGTTCCACACACCAGCCTCGTGCAGGGCCTGCACCGAGTTGGCCAGAATGCCGGCCGCCACCACCAGGATGAACAAGCCGGTCCAGCGAAAGAACGCGCCGAGGTTCAGGCGCATGCTGCCGGTGTAGATCAGGAAACCAACGATGATCGCCAGGATCAGGCCGAGCAGGGCGCCTATCGGCGCGCCTGGGCCTTCGCTCTGCTGGAACACGGCGAGCAGAAAGAATACCGTTTCCAGGCCTTCGCGGGCGACGGCGAAAAACACCATGGCGATCAGTGCGATCACTTGGTGCTTGGAGCCGGCCAACGCGTGGTCGAGGGACTCATGCAGGGAATGCTTGATCGAGCGTGCTACTTTGCGCATCCAGAACACCATGGAACTGAGGATGCCCACGGCCACTAGGCCCACCACACCTTCGAACAGTTCCTGTTGTTTTTGCGGGAATTCAGCGCTGACCAGTTCCAGGCCACCGCCTACCAGCAGGGCGAGGGCGGCGGCGAGAAACACGCCGATCCACACGGCCGGCATCCACTGGCCGCGGCCGGTCTGTTGCAGGTAGCTGGCGATGATGCCAACGATCAATGCTGCTTCAATGCCTTCGCGCAACATGATTAGAAAGGGAACGAGCATTCGGCACCGCATCAAAACGTGAGAGGATGCTAATTTGTAACATAATGATACTCATTACTAAACAGCCAATATTGACCTTTGCTGAACTGCGGCTGAACGGTGGTGGCGAATCGCAACCGCCCTTATGATGCACCCCATCTTATGCATAGCCGAACAGCCTTCTCCCATGGCGGAAAAAGACACCATCTCCATCCATCTCGTCCGTGAGGCCTTGCTGCAAAGCTGCGCGCCCGGCGCGGCCACGGTCGAAGCCTTGAGTAAAGTCGGGATTGCCCCGGCCTTGCTCGAGCAGCCCGACGCCCGCGTACCCGCCACTGCGTACGCGCGGCTGTGGCGTTTGTTGGCGCGGCGCAGGGATGATGAATTTTTTGGCATGGACCCGCGTAAGCTCAAGTCCGGCAGCCTGGCGTTCCTGTGCCGCGCCGCGATGGCGCAACCCACTCTGGGCGCGAGCCTGGAAACCGGCCTGGGTTTTCTATCCTTGATGCTGGAGCAGATGCCCGCTCAACTGGTGCGCCAACAAAGCCTGGCGGAAATCGTATTGCTCGAACCCGAGCCTAAACGCGCGTTTACCTATTTCACCTACTGGATGATCGTGCACGGCGTCGCCTGTTGGCTGGCGGGCCGGCGTATCCCGATCCTGGCCATTGAGCTGCGTTGCTCGCAACCGGGCTTCTATGACGATTACCGGGTGATGTTCTCCGACAACCTGCGTTTCAACCGGCCACGTACCCGCATGATCTTCTCCGCTGATTGCCTGGACCTGCCGATCAAGCGCAGCCCCGAAGAGCTCAAGCGTTTCCTCGCGCATGCGCCGGCCAACATATTGGTCAAGTATCGCGACCCCGACAGCCTCGCCAACCGCATCAAGCACGACCTGCGCCAACTGCCGCCAGACACGTGGCCGGAAACTGACGGCCTGGCGGCCAGCCTCTGCATTTCTGCCTCAACCCTGCGTCGTCGTTTGGCGGACGAGGGCCAGACTTATCAGGGGCTTAAAGACAGTGTCCGTAAAGAGCTGGCAATTGTCTGGCTGGCCGAGGCCGACATCAGTT